>NZ_VBZC01000001.1:0-307423 GCF_005786655.1 Streptomyces montanus | reverse complement strand
GTGGTGCGGGGCGGCGTGCGATGACGCCGCCCCGCCGACGTTATTGAATGCCCAAGTTATTGACGTGCCCCCACCTGCCCCTTAGCGTCTGACCGGCTTACCGAACTGCGTTCGAAATATCGAGCGTTCGGTGTCGTGTCACCGGCGTGGCGGCTTCCTTGTAGCACCCGGCATCGGTCTGTCGGTCGCGCGGCAACGTTCGCGCCTCGGGCGACCACAGACCCGCGACAGCCGTCGGGACAGGGAAGAGGGAAGCCTTATGCGCGCAGTGGGAGTGCTCACGGGGTTGGTCGTGCTGGGTGCCGTGATGCCGACGGCGTCGGCCACGGCGAGCGCCGACGAGGCGTCGGTCGCCGCCACGCCGACCATCGTGGTGGCCGTGAACGGTGACGACTCCGCTCCCGGCACGCTCGCGCGTCCGCTGCGGACCATCCAGAAGGCCGTGGACAAGGCGCGGCCCGGTGACGTCATCGCCGTACGCGGCGGTACGTACGGCCTGACCGACAACATCACCGTCACCACCTCGGGCACCGCGTCCCAGCCGATCTCCCTGGAGGCGTACCAGGGTGAACGGGTCGTCATCGACGGGGAGAAGCTGCCCGCCGGCCACACGCCGGTCGGCGGCAGCATCCCGCGCGCCGAGCGCGGTGCCGTCCACCAGGAGGCGTCCTACTGGCGGATGTCCGGACTGGAGATCGTGAACGGTCCGTACGGCATCTACTGCGACGGCTGCAACAACAATGTCTTCTCCCGCCTGACCACCCACGACAACTACGAGTCGGGCTTCCAACTGCAAGGCGCCTCCAGCAACAACCAGATCCTGAACCTGGACAGCTACGGCAACCGCGACCCGCGCAAGAACGGCGAGAGTGCGGATGGCCTCGCCATCAAGGAGGGCACCGGGACCGGCAACGTGGTGCGGGGCGCGCGGCTGTGGAACAACGTCGACGACGGGTTCGACGCCTGGAAGTTCACCTCGCCGATCGTCATCGAGGACACGATCACGTACGGCAACGGCTTCAACCGCTGGAACTTCCCGGACTTCGCGGGCGACGGCAACGGCTTCAAGATGGGCGGTGGCAGCCCGGCCCCGGCGGTCGCCCACACCCTGCGCAACAGCGTCGCGTTCAAGAACGCGCAACACGGCATCACCGACAACGGCAACCCGGGCGCTCTCGCGCTGAGCTGGAACTCCACGTTCCGTAACACCGGCACCGGCTTCGACGCCGACGGCCCGGGATCGCGTGCCGTGCTGAGCGGCAACCTGTCCATCGCGGACGGGCGGGCCGTCGCCCTCGGCTCGGCCACCGTCTCCAAAGGCAACTCCTGGAACCTGGGCGGCACTTGGGGCGAGTCGTCCGTCCAGAGCACGGATACGGGCGCGATCACGGGTCCCCGCGACGCCGACGGGTCCCTGCCGTCGGCTGCGGCGTTCCTCGTCCCGCGCGACGGCACCGCGATCGGGGCCCGACTGTGAACTGACCGTTCCGAACGGCCCGTTCCCCTGGGCCTGAACCACCGTAGGGCCCAGGGGACGGGCCGTACCACGAGAAGAGAGCACCGAGGAGAGCCGCACATGAACACACCGGACAGACCCGCCGCCGTACCGCACAGCACCAGACCCTCGGACACTCGGCCGCCGTCCCGCCGCGGCGTGCTGCGCGCCATGGCCGGCCTCCCCGCTGCGGGCTTCGTCCTGGGCGGACTGGGCGCACTGCCCGGAACGCTCGGCACCGCGCTGGCGGCGGCACCGCCCCGCGGCTCGGCCACCCGCTACACCATCGTGCCGTTCCTCAACAGCAGCGACGCCACGGTCAACGTCTACGAATCCGACGACGCCACCGACTTCCGGCTCCTGAAGGCGTCCGCCTACACCCCACCCGCCAACCGGATCCGCGACGCCAGCATCTTCCGGCACTCCGACGGCAACTACTACCTCACCTACACCACGCACACCTGGCAGGACACCAGCACCACCATCGGCTTCGCCCGCAGCTCGGACCGGGTCAACTGGACGTTCCTGTACGACTACACCGTCCCCATCGCGAACCTGTCCCGTGCCTGGGCGCCCGAGTGGTTCGTCGACAGCGACGGCAGCGTGAACATCATCGTGTCCTGCTCGACCGCCAACGACCAGTGGATCTTCACTCCGTACCTGCTGAAGGCGACCAACTCCGCGCTCACCGCCTGGTCCGCGCCCGTGGCGCTGTCCGGCATCGGCGCCAACCACATCGACACGTTCATCGTGAAGATCGGCTCCACCTACCACGCCTTCACCAAGAACGAGACGGCGAAGTACATCGAGTACGCCACCGCCACCGCCCTCACCGGCCCGTACACGATCCGCAAGACCGGCAACTGGGCGGGCTGGGGCGGCACGCGCGAGGGCGCCGCGCTGATACAGCTCGACAACGGCGCATGGCGGATCTTCTTCGACGGTTACGGCGACGGCAGCTACTACTACAGCGACAGCTACGACACCTTCGCCACCTGGAGCGCCCCCAAGAAGCTGCCGGGAATCTCCGGGACGGCACGCCACTTCACCGTGCTCAAGGAGACGGTCTCCGGGGGCGTGAACCTGTCGACCAACATCACCCGCTCGTTCCAGTCGGCCAACTTCACCACCCGTTACTGGCAGGAGCAGTCCTCCCTGCTCAACCTCCCGGTGGTGAGCGGCTCCAGCAGCACCGCGGAGAAACAGGCCTCCACGTTCACCGTCGTCCCGGGCCTCGCCGACGGGAACGGCTACTCCTTCCGGAACGCGGCCGGGAACTACCTGCGCCACTGGGACTTCCGGGCCCGCTTCGACGCGAACAACGGCTCGTCCACGTTCGCCAGGGACGCGACGTACATCGCCCGCACCGGCACGGCGAGCGGTTCCATCCGCTTCGAGTCGTGCAACTACCCGGGCTACTACCTGCGCCACTACAGCTACCAGCTCCGCGTGGACCCGTCGGACGGCACCGCCCTGTTCCGCCAGGACAGTTCCTTCGTCCCGGTCACGGCCTGGGCCTGACCCCCACCGCGGCCGCACCACCGCAAGGAGGGTGCGGCCGCAAGGGTGGCGCCCGCCATGCGCCTCCCCGACGCATACCGGAGGGTGAACCGTGCGGGGGTGGTGCCTGGGTCGGACATGACTGCCTTTCATGGCGTACGCCTTTTCACTGCGTACGCTTCTGATCGCGTACGGCCTTTCGTGACGTACGACGACGGGGTTGCGGGACAGAAAGGAAGGACTGTCAGAGGACGAGCGCGCAGACGACCGAGGGAACGGATGCCGCTGGGCCGGCCTGCCGGAGGGCTTCCCCGTCCAGGACGCGCAGCGCGGCGACGGTGCCGCTGTGCTGGTTGGCGACGAGCAGGTGGCCGGCCGCCAGGGTCAGCCCGCGCGGCCACCTGCCGCCGCTGGGGGTCTCGCCGATCGGTTCCAGCGCGGTGCCGGTGACCCGGAACGCGGCCACCGTGTCCGCGCCGCGGTTGGTCACCCACACGAAGCGCCCGCAGGGCGAGGTGACGATTCCACCGGGCTGGTTGATGACGTCCCCGGTCTCCGTGGCGGGCACGGTGGAGAGTGCGGTCAGGGTGCCCGTCTCGGCGTCGTAGCGGTGGCAGGTGACGGTCGACGACAGCTCGTTCGCGCTGAACACCAGCTCACCGCCGGGCGCGAACGCGAGATGACGGGGACCGGTTCCCGCGCGCAACAGGCTCACCGCGGTCTGCTTCAGCGTCCCGGACCAGGTGTCGAGCCGGTATGCGAACACCGCGTCCGCCCCCAGGTCGGTGGCCAGCACGAAGCGGCCCGCCGGGTCGACGAGGACCTGATGGGCGTGGCTGCCCTCCTGCCGTCCGGCGACCGGACCCGATCCCTCGTGGGCGACGACGTCGGTCAGCTCGCTGACCTGCCCGTCCGCGTCGAGCCGGTGCACGGACACGCTGCCGGGCGCCGTGTCGCTGCCGTAGTTCGCGGTCAGCAGCCAGCCCCCGCCCGGGTGGACGGTGAGATGGCAGGGGTTCGCGCCGCCGGTGCCGACCGGTGCTCCCAGCGGGGCCAGAACGCCGTCGCTCTGCCGGGCGACGGCACTGACGGTTCCGGGGTCGGTCTCGTTCGTGCTGTAGACGACGTCCAGGGACGGGTGCGCCGCCAGGAAGGAGGCTCCGCTGACGGGCACCGGCGGCAGACGCCTCTCGTACGCCAGGTGGCCTGCCGCCGCGTCGAGCCGCAGGGCGGCGAGCCCGGCGCCGTCACCACCGGTGTCCGGTGTGTAGGAGCCGGTGAGGACAAAGGTGTTGTCGGCGGAGGAACGCGTGGACATGGAAGTTCCTTGAATTCAGCGGACGATGTCGTCGTGGTGGTCCAGCAGTCCCAGCTCGGAACGGCGCGGCAGCCCCTCCCAGTCACCGGTGGTACTGACCGCGAACGCGCCGAGCAGAGCCGCTGTCCTCAGCCGCCGCTCGGGGGGTTCGCCCGCGAGCAGTTCGGCCAGATACCCGGCGACGAACGCGTCTCCCGCTCCCACGGTGTCGTGCACCCGGACCGGCACGGCGGGCTGCCGGTACTCCTGACCGTCGAGGAGGGCGTAGGCTCCCTCGGCGCCCAGTTTGATCACGGCCCCGTCGGGCCCGAGATCGCAGATGCCCCGGGCGAGTTCCTCCGGTTCGTCCGCGTCGGGCACCGCGAGCCGGGCCTCGTGGGGGCCCGCGAAGACGAGGTCGCTTCTGCGCAGCAGGGGCAGCAGAGTGCGCCGGGCGTCGGCCTCGTTCCACAGCAGGGAGCGGAAGTTGATGTCCAGGGAGACCGTGGCTCCGGCCTCGACGGCGAGGTCCACGGCCCGGGTGACGGCCTGGGCGGGGCCCTCACCGAGCGCCGGAGTGATCCCGGTGATGTGCAGGACCGCCGCGGAGGCCACGATGTGCTCGGGGATGTCCTTCGCGGACAGCCGGGAACCCGCCGTGTGGGTGCGGTAGTAGCGCGTACGGCTGTGGGTGGAGGTACGTCGTTCCTTCAGCAGGAGTGACGTGGGGGCGGGGTCCCGGACGGCGACGGTGGTGACCCCTTCCGCCCGGAGTTCGCGGAGGACGAGTTCGCCGAGTTCGTCCTCGCCGACGCGGCCGATCCAGGTGGCGGATCCGCCGAGACGGCTTACCCCGACGGCGACGTTCGACTCCGCTCCGGCGAGCCCGAGGCGCAGACCGGCGCCGAGGGCGAGCGGTCCGGGATCCGGTGCGGCCAGGACCGCGAGGACCTCGCCGACGGTCACGAGACGGCGCTCCTGAGACGGGCGCTCCTGAGACGGGTGATGGCGAGACGGGTGATGCCGAGACGGGTGATGCCGAGACGGGCGCTCCTGAGACGGGCTGCTCACCGCCCCGCCTCCTCGGCCCGCGGGGTGGCACCGACCGCCTCCAGCACCGTACGCGCCCTGACGGTGAGGGACTCCAGCGCCGCCCGGTCCGGGTTGCGGTCCGCTCCACACAGCAGCGGGGAGCCGATGCCCACTGCACGGGCGCCCGCGTCGAGGTAGTCCCGCGCCTGATCGAGGCCGACTCCGCCGACGGCTATGAGGGGTGTCTCCGGCAAGGGGGCCCTCAACTGACGCAGGTGAGCGGGGCCTCCGGTGCTCGCCGGGAACAGCTTGACCGCCGCGGCGCCCGCCTGCCAGGCGGTGGACACCTCGGTCGGCGTCCAGGCGCCCGGGTAGCACGGGACGCCTCTCTCGGCGGCGCCGCGGATGACATCGACATCCACCACGGGCGCCACCAGGAACCGGGCACCGGCCGCCAACGCGTCCTGGGCCTGACCGGTGGTGATCACGGTGCCGGCGCCCACCGCCACCTCGGGACCGAGATCCTCCTGGATGGCGGCCATGGCGTCGAGCGCACCCGAGGTCGTGAGAGTCACCTCGAGACAGGTGATGCCACCGGCGGCGAGCGCCCGGGCCGCGGCGGGCAGCCCCGAGCCGTCGGCCGACCGGAGGATGGCCATGACCCGGGTCCCGCCCAGTTGCGGGGTGAGGGCAGGACGCTCCGTCATGGCTCCACCACCGCGGGGAACATGAGGGTGTCCTGATGGTCGGTCATAGGGGAACCTTCCGGAGCGCTCCAGGACACACCTCACCCGTCGGCGGTTTTCGACGACAAGTGAGGTATGAGCGAATCGTTCATTTCTTTAGCCTCTGCCCATCGGTATCGCTTATGTACGACCAAGGAAACCGGTTGACTGAAGCTGCGGCGAACGTTAGGTTGCGGCGCCAGAAGGTGTCAAGAGAGGGGGGCCGGTGCCGGAACAGCCCGTCCCGGGACAGCCCGTCAGGGCCAGGCTGGTGGACGTCGCACGGGCGGCCGGGGTCTCCAAGGCCACCGTGTCCAAGGTGCTCAACGGCCGACGGGACCTGTCCGTCCGGCCGGAGACGCGGCGGCGTGTCCACGAGGCCGCCGAAGCGCTGGAGTACCGCCCCCACTCCGGGGCGCGCGCCCTCGCCGGCGCCGGCACTCACGCCCTGGCTCTGCTGGTCCCCGCCCTCGCCAACCCCACGTACGTCACCATCGCGCGCGGCGCCTACCAGCGGGCGCGCGAACTGGGCTATCTCTCCCTGCTGGCCGAGGACTTCGACGGGCATGAAGCCGACGAGTCCTTCAACGAGCTGGTGCAGGCGGGACGGGTCGACGGACTGCTCATCGCCTCCGCCCGTCCCGGTCACCCCTTGCTGGACGCCCTGAGCCGCAGCCGGGTCCCGCATGTCTTCCTCAACCGGTCGGTGGAGGGATCGGGCCGCAACGTCACCATGGATGTGGCCCGTTCCAGCGTCACCGCCCTCGACCACCTCCACAGCCTCGGCCACCGTGCGGTCGGTCATGTCGCGGGCCCGCCCGGCATAGCCCCCAGCGAGGTACGCAAGCAGGCGTTCCTACGGCATGCCGAGGAGCTCGGGCTGTCCGCCGCGCCGGTCGCGTCCGGGGACTTCACGGAGGACGGCGGCGTGTCCGCGACGCTGGAACTGCTGCGTCCGGCCGACGGCGCCGGGCGCCCGCCGGTCACCGCGATCTACACCAGTTCACTCGCCCAGGCGATAGGCGCCATGGCAGCGATCCGGGACCTGGGCCTGCGGATACCGGAGGACATCAGCGTCATCGGCAACGACGACCTGCCCGTCGCCGGGCACCTCCACCCCCCGCTGACCACGGTGGCGATGCCCCTGTACGAACTGGGGACCGCGGCCGTGGACGCCCTGGTGGCCACCATCGAAGGAGGGACGACGGGAGACGTCGTCGTCCCCACCGAACCACGCCTCGTACTGCGCCGCTCCACGGCAGGTCCAGGAGGATCACCATGACCGCCGCCGCACCGGCACGCTTCACCGGCCGCACGGCCCTGCTCACGGCGGCCGCCTCCGGGATCGGCGAGGCGACCGCCCACCGCCTGGCCGCCGAGGGAGCGTGTGTCGTCGTCACCGACGCGGACGCCGAGGGTGCCCACCGGGTGGCCGAGGAGATCCGCGCGGGCGGCGGACAGGCCCGGGGCCGGCGGCTCGACGTCACCTCGCCGGACGAGTGGGCGGCCGCCGTCGAGGAGACCGCCTCCTGGACCGGACACCTCGACGTACTGCATCTCAATGCCGGCCGGAACCTGCCCGGAGCGGCGCACGAACTGGACGACGCCTCATGGCACGGCCAGCTGCGGCTCGCGCTCGACTCGGTGTTCTTCGGCGTCCGGGCCACGGTGCCCCTGCTCACGGCCGCCCGGGGCGCGGTGGTCATCACCTCGTCCGTGCACGCGGCCATCGGCTTCAAGGGCTTCCCCGCGTACGCGGCCGCCAAGGGCGGGATCGGCGCACTGGTCCGCCAACTCGCCGTGGAATACGGCGGGCGGATCAGGTTCAACGCCGTCGTTCCCGGAGCGGTGGACACGGCCCTGTGGGCTCATGTGTCACCGGAACGCCGTGCCAAGACCATCGCGCGGACTCCGGCAGGCAGGCTCGGGACCCCCGAGGACATCGCGGCCGCCGTGGCTTTACTCGCCTCCGATGACGCCTCCTTCATCACGGGCCACAACCTCCTCGTGGACGGCGGCCGCAGCATCAGCTCCCACGAGTAGCGCACTCGCGCTTCCCTCTACCCCATCGCCCCGTGGCCGCCGGCCCGAAGCCGCTGCCCCACCGCCGGCCGCTCCCCCCCAACTCCCCCACCAGCCCTCGCTTCTCATCTCCCGCAGCCGTCGGCCCCCGGGCCGTGCACCAGGACCGGAGGTCCGCACCGTGAAGATCACTGGATACGAGATATTCCTGGTCGAACCGCGCTGGGTCTTCCTGCGCGTCGACACCGACGAAGGGATCTCCGGCTGGGGCGAGCCCATAGTTGAGGGCAAGGCGCACACCGTCGCCCGCTGCGTCGAGGAGATGTTCGACTACCTCGTGGGGCAGGACCCCGCCCGCATCGAGGAGCACTGGCAGACGCTCGCCAAGAGCGGCTTCTACCGGGGCGGCCCCGTGCTGAGCAGCGCCCTCGCCGGCATCGACCAGGCCCTGTGGGACATCGCCGGCAAGACCCACGGCGTCCCCGTGCACCAACTGCTCGGCGGCCATGTGCGAGACCGCGTGCGCATCTACGGCTGGGTCGGCGGGGAGAACCCGCAGAAGCTGGGCGAGTCGGCGGCCGAGCAGGTCGCCAAGGGCCTGACCGCCGTCAAGCTGAACCCCTGCGGGCAGTTGGAGCCGCTCGACACGCCGGCCGCGATTCACGCCATCGTGGACGGGGTGACGGCGGTACGCGAGGCCATCGGCCCGGAGTGCGATCTGGCACTGGACTTCCACGGCCGCTTCAGCGGGGCGATGTCCCGTCGCGTACTGCCGCTGCTCGAGCCGCTGTTGCCCATGTTCGTGGAGGAACCGGTGCTGCCGGAGTTCTCCCAGGACCTCGGCGCCGTGGTGCGGTCCACCTCGATTCCCATCGCCACCGGCGAACGGCTCTACTCACGCTGGGACTTCCGGTCCGTCCTCTCGGACGGGATCGCGGTGGCCCAGCCGGACATCAGCCACGCCGGGGGGATCTCCGAGACCCGGCGGATCGCGGCGATGGCCGAGACGTACGACGTCCTGGTCGCGCCGCACTGCCCGCTCGGTCCGATCGCACTGGCCGCCAGCCTGCAACTCGACTTCGCGATCCCCAACTTCCTCATCCAGGAGCAGGCACTCGGCATCGGGTACGGAGACAGCAGTGGGCTGCTTGACTATCTCGTCGACACCGAGCCCTTCACATTCCGCGACGGCTACATCGACCGACTGACCGAACCCGGCCTGGGCATCACCATCGACGAGGACGCGGTGCGTGCCGCCGCAGAACGCGGGCACCGCTGGCGCAACCCCGTGTGGCGCAACACCGACGGCTCGCTGGCTGCCTGGTAACAGTGCCGAGGCCAAGACGCCGTGACTCGCCCGCCAACCCTTCGGAGACACATGCCTCACTCACGCCCCGCCCAGTCGGCCGTCGGACCGGTCCGCCCCGGCCGTGACGCACAGGTCACGCTGCACCCCGCCACCGCCGAGGTGCGTGCGGGCTTCTGGCATACGCGCCGCGAGGTCAACGCACGCACCTCGGTGCCGCAGGGCCCCGGTCTGCTGGAGTCCGCGGGAAACCTGCACAACCTGCGCCTGGTGGCGGGCACCGCGCAGGGCGAGTACCAGGGCGATTTCCCCTTCGTGGACTCGGACGTCTACAAATGGCTGGAGGCCGCCTCCTGGCAACTCGCCCAGGCGACGCCCGGAGAGGAAGGCCCAGAAGGGCGCAGACTCGCCGCCGATGTGCACCGGATCATCTCCCTCGTCGCCGAGGCTCAGCAGAGCGACGGGTACCTGAACACCTGGTTCCAGATCCGCCGGGGCGGCGAGCGCTACCAGGATCTGCGCTGGGGCCACGAGTTGTACTGCGCGGGGCATCTGATCCAGGCGGCGGTGGCCCACCACCGGTCCACCGGACGCGACGAACTGCTCGATGTCGCACGCCGCTTCGCCGATCACATCGACTCGGTCTTCGGTCCCCCCGGCAGTGGGAAGCCCATCGACGGCGTCGACGGCCACCCCGAGATCGAGACCGCCCTGGTCGAGCTGTACCGGGAGACCGGGGAGCGGCGCTACCTGGATCTCGCGGGCCACTTCGTCGACTCCTACGGCCACGGCAAGCTCGGCGGCGACGCGTACTCCCAGGACCGCGTGCCGCTGCGCTCCGCGGACACCGTCGAAGGACACGCCGTACGCCAGCTCTATCTGCTGGCGGGCGCGGCCGACCTGGCCGCCGAGACGGGCGACGCCGAACTGCTCGGCGCGTGCGAGCGGTTGTGGCAGGCGATGACCGCCACCAAGACGCATCTGACCGGTGGGCTCGGCGCGCATCATGCCAAGGAGGACTTCGGCGACCCGTTCGAGCTGCCCAACGAACGTGCCTACTGCGAGACATGCGCCGCCATCGCCTCGATCCAGTGGAGCTGGCGCATGGCCCTGCTGACCGGCGAGGCCCGCTACAGCGACCTGATCGAACGCACCCTGTTCAACGGCTTCCTCGCCGGCGTCTCTCTGGACGGAGAGAGCTGGCTCTACGTCAACCCCCTGCAGGTCCGGGACGGTCACACCGACTCCGGTGGCGACCAGTCTGCCCGCCGCACCCGCTGGTTCAGCTGCGCCTGCTGTCCCCCGAACGTCATGAGGCTGCTGGCCGCACTTCAGCACTACCTCGCCTCCGGTGACGCACACGGCCTGCAGATCCACCAGTACGTCACCGGCAGCTACCGGGGCGACCTCGACGGCGTCCCTGTCGCTGTGAGCACCCACACCGACTACCCGTGGCAGGGCACCGTCGCCTTCACCATCGACGAGAGTCCACGGGACCGGCCCTGGACCCTGTCCTTGCGGATCCCGCAGTGGTGCCGGACGTACCGGGTCCGCTGCGGCACCGAGACGTACGACCAGTCGGACGCCCCGGTGTCCGACGGCTGGCTGCGATGGGAGCGCACCTGGGCCCCGGGCGACGAGGTGGTGCTGGAGCTCGGCCTCGAACCCCGGCTCACCGTGGCCGACCCCAGGGTGGACGCGGTGCGCGGCTGTGTGGCGATCGAACGCGGCCCGCTCGTGTACTGCCTGGAAGAGGTGGACCACCCCGGCACGGGCCTGGACGACATCGTCCTGGACACCACGCGCCCGCTGGCCGAGCGGCACCGTCCTGACCTGCTCGGCGGCGTCACCACCGTCGTGGCCACCGGCCACCGCCGGCACATCCCCGACGCCGGCTGGTGGCCCTACCGCCCCGCCGGGGACACCGCCCTCGACGCCGCCCCGCCGACCGACGAGCAAGTCCGACTGACCGCGGTCCCCTACTACGCGTGGGCCAACCGGCAGAACGGCAGCATGCGCGTCTGGCTGCCCACGTCCTGACCCCCGTACCGCTCCCGCTTCGGCGCTACGCGTTCGACAGCGGCAGGGCCCCGAAGGTGTGGTCCTGCCAGAGGCTCCGGGAGGTCTCCTCCGGGTAGGGGGTCACCCGCGGGTCCGCGTCGAAGACCTGGACGGTACGGCGCCGGTTGTCGTACGCGGGCCAGCCCGGGTCGCCGGTGGCGGCGAAGGCGGTCCAGGCCGAGCGGAAGCGGGCCGACAGTGCCCGGGCCTCGGAGGAGGGTTCGGGGCCGAGCAGCACCGGGCCGAGGTGGGCGTCGAGGGTCCCGAACAGCAGCGGCCCGTCCAGGCCGTGGCAGGCGCCCAGCGCGCCTCCGCTGCCCGGGGTCTGCCAGGTCAGCTCGTACACGTGCGCGCGACCGCCGCCTGCGACCTGGGCATCGGCCAGGTGCAGCACGGGCATACGGAACAGCCAGTCGGACTGGACCAGTTCGTACAGCTCTGCCGCCGAAGCCTCCGGGAACGCCTCGCGGTAGGCGCGCTCGCCGTCCGGCGCCGGGCCGAACACGCGCAGCGCCTGCGCCGCCTGCTCGTCGCCGATCTTCCCGAGTTGCCCGGAGAGGGCGACGAACAGCCGGAACTCGTCCCGGTTGTGACCGACTATCAGCTCGATGTCCCGCGCCACGCCGTCGGCCAGTGCCTGCCAGGGAGTGGTCGGCAGCACCTCGCCGTCGACTATGGGTGAGAAGGGGTTCAGCGTGTGTGCGAGCCGTCCCCAGCGGTCCTCGTACTGGCGCATCTTGGGGCTCAACGCCTCCCCGGCAGCGGGCAGTTGCCGCGGGTCCACACCGGACAGGTCGTCGACCGTCGGGCGCAGCCCCAGCTCGGCGGCCAAGGCGGTGGCGACGTCCCGGGCCAGTGCGTCGGAGAGGAACGTACCCGGCACGCTCTGCGCGACGGCCCGTCCGAACAGCCCGGCCGCGCTCGGCATGGCCAGCAGCGCGGCGATGGATCCGGCACCGGCCGATTCCCCGACGACGGTGACCTGGTCGGGGTCGCCGCCGAAGGCCGCGATGTTCTCCCGCACCCACTCCAGGGCGGCGACCTGGTCGAGCAGGCCGCGGTTGGCGGGCGCCCCCTCGATGTGGGCGAACCCCTCGATGCCGAGCCGGTAGTTGAGGGTGACCACGACGAGGTCGCCTTCTTGGGCGATGTGCCGGGCGTCGTAGCCGGGGCTGCCGGAGAAGCCGAGCTTGTAGGCGCCGCCGTGGATCCACACCATCACGGGGCGGCGGGCCTCCGGGTCGGGGTCCGGGGTCCAGACATTGACGGTCAGCCAGTCGTCACCCGTCGGCAGTTCCGGCCCGCCGGACCGCCCGGCCATCACCGAATCCTGCGGGGCCGGCGGGCCGAAGGAGAACGCCTCCCGCACCCCGTCCCAGGCGCGCACGGGCCGCGGTGCCGCGAACCGTGCCGCGCCCACCGGCGGCTCGGCGAACGGGATACCGCGGAACACGGCCAGGCCGTCCTCCCGTCGGCCGCGCACCGCGCCGGCGGCGGTACGGACCTCGGGCTCGGCGGACCCGCGGGCCTCACGGGACTCCACTGTGGTCATCGTTGACTCCTCAGAGTTGCCGGACGGGCAGGATCACCGCGGACGGGTGGGCGGGATCGTGGAAGACCTCCTGATCCGCGGCGCGCAGGGTGGTGGCGGTCCCCCGGGGCTCGCCCGTGCCAGGATTGCGGTTGTAGCGGGGGAACGCGCCGCTGGAGACCTGAAGTCGGATGCGGTGGCCGCGCTTGAAGCGGTACGCCGTCGGCCACAGCCGCACGGTGGCGCACGAGGTGTCGTCGGCGCCGGTCAGGCCGACCAGGCCGTCGCACACGTTGAACGAGCGGCCCTTCTCGTCGACGTCGCACAGCCGGACGAACACATCGGCGTACGGCAGGCTGGAGCGGAACCAGATCTCCGCGCCGACCTCGCCGATCACCTCGACATCCTTGTCCAGTACGGGAGTTGTGTAGGTGAGTACGTCGGACCGGGCTTCCAGTGCGGTGTTGTCCACGGCGCCGGCCTTGGTGCCGACGGCCATACGGACTCCGCCGACCGCCGGGGTGGGATCGGCCGGGTCGTAGCGGTAGCCGTCCGGGGCCGACTCGCCGGGCGGGGCGGCGGCCAGGGCGCCACCGGGGTGGAGGTGGAAGCGCTGGGCCGGGTATCCCGGCGGCGGCCAGGACGGGAAGTCGCGCCAGGCCCCCTCCCCCATGACGAACAGGCGCACCGGCGCGCGGTCGGGCGGCTGCTCGCCCCGGGCGTGGGCCAGACCGAAGTCGAGGGCCTCGCCGGTCGCCGTCCGACCCACGCCCAGGGAGATGTGCGCCCAGGGCCCCACCGTCAGCCGGGCCTGTCGGCCGGCCGCCTGCAGTGCCTGGTGGTCGCGGAGTTGGCCGGGCAGGAAGATGTCGTACCAGCCACCGATCGAGCTGACGGGCACGGTGATGCCGGCCACCCGTTCGCTGTGGTCGAGGACCGACCAGTACGGCGTGTCGGCGTCGTGGGCCAGGCAGTCCTGGAAGTAGTCCGAGTGGCGGCCCATGGCGGCGGTGTCGGCCTGGTCGAGTGGCAGGGTGTGCAGGGCGCGCCGCTGCCTCCGCATCCCCAGCAGCTGACGCAGCATCGCCCCCCGGCGTTCCTGGCCGGCGACCTGGACGCCCCAGTTGAACGTTGCCTCCAGGGAGTATCCGTCCTTGCGGAGGAACTCCAGGGTGAAGGCCGACTCGGACACCGACGGGATCATCGCCTTGACCTGGGGCGGCAGTTGGTCGGCCACAGCCCACTGGGCGAAGCCGAGATAGCTGCCCCCGTACAGCACCAGTGAGTCGCCGAACCAGGGCTGCTTGACCACCCAGTCCAGGGTGTCCAGCCCGTCCTCGCGCTCGCACCGCAGCGGGTCGAAGTCGCCTCCGGAACCGAACGTGCCGCGCGTGCTCTGGATCAGCACCTGGTACCCGCGCTCGGCCAGCGGCCTGACCATCTGCGCGCCGATCATGCCTGCCCTGCCGTAGGGGATGCGCACAAGCGCGGTCGGCAGGCCCTCGGCCCCCTTTCTCGGGGCCCAGCGGTCGGCCAGCAGGACGGCTCCGTCGCGCATCGGCACGCGCAGTCCGCGTTCGACGACCAGATCCCTGGTCAACGGTGGAGGGAGGCGCAATATGCGCTGGATGAGATGACTGCCCACGCTCATGGGATGCGACCTCCGTCTGCTCGCGAGTGAGAGCTGCCGGCGAAGACCGCCCAGAGGCGCAGCAGACGCTCCGCCAACTGCTCGGGATCCAGGGGATCGTCGCCGTCGATCAGCCATTCGTTGACGACCGCGCCGGTCCCGCCCGCGACGAACGCCGCCAGGTCCGCCACCGTCTCCTGGTCCAGCTCACCGAACAGCCGCCGTACGGCCTTCTGGTTGAGGGAGCCGAACAGGCTGTTCAGCGTCCTGGTCATGGCGAAGGCGCACGATCCGGTAAGCATCGCGCGGTAGAACGGCCGGTGCTCCGCGAAGTGCTGCGCCATCGCCAGCACCTGCTGGAAGGAGTCCTTGCCCTCGCCGGTCAGCGGAAGGAACTCCCGCTCGACCAGATCGGCCGCGGCTGCCACGAGGAGCGCGTCACGGTCACCGAACTGCAGGTAGACCAGCTGTCGGCTCACGTCCGCCGCCTCGGCGAGGTCGGTGACGGGGAGGGCCGTCGTACCGCGCTCGGCCACCAGGCGTACGGCGGCCGCCATCAGCGCGGCGCGTGAGCGCTGCACCCTCCGGTCCTGGGTTCGGGGCTCCTGCGATGGATTGCGTTGCACATGCAGAAGATATACAGCTGTTAATAATTAGACAAGTGTCAAGCAGTGGTCTCCTGAATCCTCAGGCGCGCTCCGGGTGCGTGAGGTTCGCTCCGGTCGCCGGGTCGAAGACATGCGCCTTGGACATGTCGACCCGCAGCTCCAGGGGTTCGCCCTCGCGGGCACGCGTGGCGGCGTCGAGGCGGGCCACGATGTGCTGGGCCGCCCCGGCGCCGGTGTCGCGCACCCCCGATTCCGCGGCCAGTTCCTCCAGTTCGGCCGTTGTCGCGGGCCCGCCCTCCGCCGTGAAGTACACGTACACATCGGAGCCCAGCGACTCCAGTACGTCGACGGTGACGGTCAGGACCGCGCCGTCGCGGCCTCGGTCGGGGGCCAGGGCCACGTCCTCGAAGGCCTCGGGCCGCAGGCCGACGATGAGCTCGCGGGGCGCGTTCTGCCGTTCCAGCGACTGCCGCGTATGGTCGTCGACGGGCAGATCACCCAGGGGCGAGTGCAGGACGTTCCCCTCCAGGGTGGCGTTCACGAAGTTCATCGCCGGGGAGCCGATGAAGCCCGCGACGAAGAGGTTGCGCGGCAGGTCGTAGAGCTGCGCGGGTGTGCCGATCTGCTGGACCAGCCCCTGCCGCATGACCACGACCCGGTCTCCGAGGGTCATCGCCTCGGTCTGGTCGTGGGTGACGTACACGGTCGTCGTACCGAGGCGCCGTTGCAGCCGGGAGATCTGGGTGCGCATCTGCACCCGGAGTTTGGCGTCCAGGTTGGACAGCGGCTCGTCCATCAGGAACGCCTTGGGATCGCGGACGATCGCCCGCCCCATGGCGACCCGCTGACGCTGACCGCCCGAGAGCTGCGAGGGCTTGCGGTCCAGGTGCTCCGTCAGATCGAGGATCCGGGCGGCCTCCTCGACCTTGGAGTTGATGGTGGCCTTCTCCACCCCCGCCAGCCGCAGCGGGAAGCCCATGTTCTCCCGGACACTCATGTGCGGGTACAGGGCATAGCTCTGGAACACCATGGCGACGTCGCGCTCCTTGGGCGCGAGGTCGTTGACGACGCGGTCACCGATGCGCAGGGTGCCGTCGGTGATGTCCTCCAGCCCGGCGATCATGTTCAGGGTGGTGGACTTGCCGCATCCGGACGGGCCGACCAGGATCACGAACTCGCCATCGGCGATGTCGAGGTCCACGTCCTTCACGGCGAGGGCCCCGTCGGGAAAGCGCTTGGTGACTCCCTCAAGGATGATCTCGGCCATGGGTGGTGCCTCCTTGCCTTGCGTGACGTCCGGGTGCGGTCACCCCTTGACCGCACCGGAGGTCAGTCCGGCGACGATGCGTCGCTGGAAGAACAGAACGAAAATGATGATCGGGATGGTGATCACCACGGCTGCCGCGGCGATCGACCCGGTGGGCTGCTGGAACTGCGAACTCCCGGTGAAGAACGCGATCGCGGCGGGCACGGTGCGCGCGGCCTCGGTGGAGGTCAGCGAGATCGCGAACAGGAAGTCGTTCCAGCAGAAGATGAAGACGAGGATCGCCGTGGTGAACACGCCCGGCGCGGCCAGTGGCGCGATGACCAAGCGGAAGGCCTGCGCGGGCGTGGCCCCGTCGACCTTGGCGGCCTTCTCCAGGTCCCAGGGAATCTCCCGGAAGAACGCCGACAGGGTGTAGATCGCCAGCGGCAGCGAGAAGGTCATGTACGGGATGATCAGGCCGACCCAGGTGTCGAAGATCCCGATGATCCGCTCGATGTTGAACAGCGGTGACACCAGGGAGATCGGCGGGAACATGGCGATCAGCAGCGACATACCGATGAGCACCCGCTTGCCGGGGAACCGCAGTCTGGCCACCGCGTAGGCGGCCATGGTGCCCAGCACCACCGCGATCGCCGTGGCGATCAGGGCGATACCGATCGAGTTGATCAGTGCGCGGGTGAACTCGGAGGTGTCGAAGATGCCGCGGTAGTTCTCCCAGGTCCACTTCCTGGGGATGTAGTTGCCGTCCGTGAGGGTGCTGGGGTCCTTGAACGACAGCGCGGCGATCCACCACACCGGGAACAGGGCGTACAGCACCACCACCACGTTGATGACGGTCCACCGGGCGGCATGCGTCTTCCCTACGGCGGCCATCAGCGCTTCACCTCCGCGCCCGGTGCGGCCGCGCCGAACAGTTTGACGAAGGCGAAGGCGATGATCCCGACACAGATGAAGATCAGGACCGAGATCGCCGAGCCGATGCCGAGGTTCAGCGCGGTGAACAGGTTGTCGTAGCCGAGGATGGAGACGGAGCCGGTGTCCTGGGCGCCCGCGGTCAGGATGTAGATGTTGTCGAAGATCCGGAACGCGTCCAGCGTGCGGAAGAGCAGCGCCACCAGGATGGCCGGCTTCATCAGCGGAACCATGACCTTGATGAAGCGCTGCCAGGCTGTGGCACCGTCCACCATGGCCGCTTTCAGGGTCTCCTCGGGGACCAGCGCGAGACCCGCGAGCAGCAGCAGGGCCATGAACGGGGTCGTCTTCCACACCTCGGCGAGGACGATGATCCACAGGGCGGGCCACTGCTCGGTCAGCGGGGCCTCTCCGCTGGGCAGCAGCTCGGCCAGGTATCCGAGCTCGGGCGTCCAGGCGTACTGCCAGGAGAAGGCGGCGACGACGGTGACGAGGCCGTAAGGGATGAGGACCATGGTGCGGACGGTGCCGCGTCCGAAGATCGCCCGGTGCATCACCATGGCGATCGCCATGCCGAGGGCCAGCTCGATGGCGACCGACACGCCGGTGATGAACAGCGTGACCCAGAAGGCGTCCCACCAGAACGGGGAGGTCAGCACGGCCCCGTAGTTGCTCAGGCCCACCCACTTCGCCTCCGCCGGGAAGCGCAGGTCGTACCGCTGGAGGGAGAGGTAGATGGCGTACCCGATGGGATACGCGGTCACGGCGAGCATGACGACGACGGCCGGCGCGCACAGCAGCCAGCCGAGCCGCCGCTCCTGCCGCGCACCCGCCGAGGCCGCCGCACGTCCCTTCCGCGCCTGCCCCGCTTCCGGGGGCGGCGGGGCTCCGGCCGGTTCCGCCTGCATGCTCATCTCGGACCGCCCGGGAGTGAGACCCGCGCACGGGGGCGCCGGCCGGCGGGGTGGTGCGGGAGGTGGTGGTTCACGGGATCACGCCCTCGGATCGCAGAGCCTCGTCGATCTGTTCCCTGATGGTGTCGACCGCGCTCTCCGGCTTGATCCCGGACGGCGGGGACAGCGTGTGCGAGATCGCGATCGAGATGTTCTGGTACGCCGGAGTGAGCGGGCGCACGCTCGCCGACTCCAGGGCGGCCAGCACGTCCTCGGCGAACGGGTACGCCTTGATGAGCGACGGCTCGTCGTACAGGCTGCGCAGGGTGGGCGGCAGGCCGCCCTCGACCGCGGCGGTGAGCTGGTTCTCCCGGTTGCGCAGGCACAGGGCCGCTTCGAAGGCCAGGTCGGGGTGGCGCGAGTAGGCGCTCACCGCCAGATTGATGCCGCCGATGGTGGGCCGCGCCACCTGGTTCGCGTCGACCCGGGGGTACGGCGCCCAACGGAAGTTCTTGAACAGCTCGGGGTTGTTCGTCTGCATCGACGGATAGACGAACGGGTAATTGAGTTCGAACGCGGCCACCCCCGACTCCATGGCGAGGCGGTTCTGGTCCTCCATCTGGTTGGACAGGGACGGGTCCGCGGCCGGAGAGTTCGCCAGGTCACGCATGAGACCGGCGGCCCGTACAGCAGGAGGGCCGAGGGAGGGTTCGGTCGCGCTCGGGTTGAGGATGGAGCCGCCCGCGCTGTTGATCAGGGTGTTGAACCAGACGGTCAGGCCCTCGTACTGGGCGCCCTGGATCTCCACGTAGTGGGGCTTGCCCTGCCGAGCCAGCTCGCGGGCCATGTCCATCATCTCGGACCAGGTCTTGGGCGGGGTGGGCACCAGGTCCTTGCGGTACCACAGCAGCTGGGTGTTCGTGTTGTACGGGACGGCGTACAGCTTGTCCTTCCACGTGGAGGTCTGCAGCGGTACGCGCAGGGTGCCCTCGGTGGCCTGCTGCTTGGCCGCTCCGGTCCACTCGCGGATCCAGCGCGCCTCGGCGAACTCGGCGGCCCAGGTGACATCCAGGCCCAGGATGTCGAGCGAGTCGTCCTCGGCGGCGAGCCTGCGGACCATCTGCTGGCGCTGGCCGTCGGCGGCGCGCGGGAGCTTGTGGTAGCTGATCGTGTAGCGGCCGTTGGATGCCTGACTGCACCGGTCGGCCGCTTCCTGGAGCGCGCCGGAGTCGTCGGGGAAGTTGTACCAGTTCAAGGTGGGCCGGCCGGCGCCCTCGTCGTCGCCGCACGCGGCGAGCATCGACGCCAGCAGGGGCAGTACGGCAAGCATCCGCAGCCGTCGTGTCCCCTTGGGACGACGCTTCCCGGCAACCGGCCGGAAGCCGGACTTCGCGTGCACGCGCTCCACACCTCGCTTCCGGGCCGGTGGGCACGGGACATCGGACCCCGCATCCGCTCTCCGCGCAAAGAACGCTAAACACTCCATAAGCAGACATCAAGGACATATCGCATCAAAACGTCGATTTCGATCATTCGTCCACCGGGCGATCGGGAGAGGGCCACCGCATCAGCGAGTGTCGGCAGACGCCGGGGCCGGCTGCCGCGCCATGGCTCCGATGAGGGACGAGGGATAGACGGGGGCGACGACCGGGCTCATCCAGATGGACCGAACCGCTCTACAGCCCGACCGTCGCGACGACCGGCGACTGACGGCCGACGAATGACGACCGACGGCCGGCCACCCGCCCGTACGGCCGATACATGGACTCGGCAGCCATGGAGCCGCGCCGCCGCAGCGGTCCCGCGGCCGGCGACCGAGAGCGGCGAGCCCGCGCACACATCGCAGCGAGTCCGCGTGTCACGCCAGTGGCGCGAAGGACCTTCGGAGGCGCAAGCTATCGCGCAGGCCTCTCGGTATGCTCACGGACCGGGCCAGTGAGGGGCAACTGCGCTACTGCGCCTACGTGTTGGGATCGGCACATCGGAACCCCTCGCGGAGTCGGCCGCCGACCACCATGCATCACTGACGCTCACATCCGGTATTTCGCACACGGTTCGAAGTTTCGGTCCGAAAATAGGCCCGCGACGCCAGCGCGTCAAGGCCTTTGCCGCGTTACTCAAACGTGACGACTTCCTGCTGCGGGACCCCTTGACCACCATGAATTGTTAGCGCTCACAATGACCTTCGCATTCACGAGCCGACAGCCGAGTGACATCCAGGGAGGTACGACCATGGTGTCCACAGCACCGCAAGTCGCCTCCATGGCCGATGTCATGAGGCATCCGGCGGCAACCCGCACACGTCGGTCATCGCGGTGGAGGACATGACTTCGAGCACGTGGAGCCGTCCACCCACCTCACACATCACATCCGCCGACAACCGCCAAGGAGGTGCGGCCATGGCACAACCACAGCTTCGGCCGCCCACCATGGCCGATGTCGCACGACTGGCAGGGGTGTCCCACCAGACGGTTTCCCGAGTGCTGGGGGACCACCCCCACGTGCGGGAGCAGACCCGGACCAAAGTCCTGCGCGCGATCGAGGAGATGGGCTACCGCCGCAACTCCTCGGCGCGAGCCCTGGCCACTCGGCGCACCCGGACCCTGGGTGTGGTCGCCTCCGACACCACCCTCTACGGCCCGGCCAGCACGCTGTTCGCGCTGGAGGAGGCGGCACGCGCCGAGGGGTACCTCGTCTCCACGGTCAGCCTGCGCAAACTGACCGTCGAGAAGCTCTCCGAGGCCCTGGACCACCTCAGCGAGGGCGGGGTGGAGGGAGTGCTCGCCATCGCTCCGCAGCGGTCGGCGGTCGAGGCCCTCGCCGAACTCCGCCATCCGTTCCCGGTGGTGACCGTCGGCAGCGGGTCCGGTGTGGAGATCCCCAGCGTCGCTGTGGACCAACACCTGGGCGCGCGGCTGGCAACCGGCCATCTGCTGGCCGCCGGCCACCGCCAGGTCTGGCATCTCGCCGGGCCCGAGGACTGGCAGGAGGCGGCGGACCGGGAGGCCGGCTGGCGGGCCACGCTCGAAGCGGCGGACATCCAGCCGCCGTTGCCGCTGCGGGGGGACTGGAGTCCTCTGTCGGGCTATCGGGCGGGCCAGGAACTGGCCGGCTGGGTGGGCCGGGGGCTGACCGCGGTCTTCGTCGCCAACGACCAGATGGCACTGGGGGTGTTGCGGGCCCTGCGTGAAGCGGGCGTCAGAACTCCCCAGGACGTCGCGGTGGTCGGGTTCGACGACATCCCGGAGTCGGAGTTCTTCGCTCCGCCACTCACCACCGTCCGGCAGGACTTCTCGGCGGTGGGCCAGCGGAGCATCGCCCAGTTGCTGGATCTCATCGAGGGTCGGGCCCCCTCCGGGACACCCCGGATCGCCATCGAACCCCAACTGGTCGTCCGCGCCAGTACGTTTCCGTACACCCCTCAACCGGGGGGCTCTCCCGGCTGACGCGGCATCAACCGGTCGCATGCCCTGCACCCTTGCGACCGACATTTCGAACAATGATCGACAGGCTGGACGTAGTGCGGCCGGTCCCAACGAGTACCAGCGGGTCCATCCCCGGGCCGGCTCTTCAAAGGAGAAGAAACATGCTCAACAGACGGAACTTCCTCACTGCGGCGGTCGGCGTTGCGGCTGCGGGCGGCCTGGCGGCCTGCGCCAAGGAGGACGACAGCTCCTCCAGCTCCTCCTCCGGAGGCGGCAGCAAGGCGATCACCCTGGGCTTCTCCCAGGTCGGCTCGGAGAGCGGCTGGCGTTCCGCCAACACCGACTCGGTGAAGGCATCGGCCAAGGAGGCGGGTTACACCCTCAAGTTCTCCGACGCGCAGCAGAAGCAGGAGAACCAGATCTCCGCGATCCGCAGCTTCATCGCCCAGAAGGTGGACGTCATAGCCTTCTCGCCGGTGGTCGTCACCGGCTGGGACGCGGTGCTCAAGGAGGCCAAGGCCAAGAAGATCCCCGTCGTCCTCACCGACCGCTCCGTCGAGACCTCCGACGAGTCCCTGTACGTGACCCTGGTCGGCTCCGACTTCACGGACGAGGGCCGTCGCGCGGCCAAGATGCTGGAGAAGGTCCTCGAGAAGGCCGGCCACAAGGGAGCCGTGAAGATCGCGCAGCTGGAGGGCACCACCGGCGCCGCTCCCGCGATCGAGCGTGCCAAGGGCTTCAAGGAGGTCATGGACGCGGACCACAAGGACGACTGGAAGATCGTCGTCAGCCAGACCGGTGACTTCACCCGCGCCGGCGGCAAGCAGGTCATGGCGGCCTTCCTGCAGTCCCACCCGGACATCGACGTGCTGTTCGCGCACAACGACGACATGGGCATCGGCGCCATCCAGGCCATCGAGGCCGCCGGCAAGAAGCCCGGCAAGGACATCCTGATCGTCACGGTCGACGGCGTGAAGGACGGCTTCGTCGCCATGTCCGAGGGCAAGATCAACGCCATCGTCGAGTGCAACCCGCTGCTCGGCCCCCAGCTGATGGAGGTCGTGAAGAAGGTCAAGGACGGCGAGACGGTCGAGCGTTGGATCAAGACCAAGGAGAGCGACTTCATGCAGGACCAGGCCAAGGAAGCGCTCCCGACCCGCAAGTACTGACCGACGGCACCCACCGGCAGGGAGCCCTCGGCCGACCGGCCCCCCGGTCCCGGGGCTCCCTGCGGGCCTGAACCAACTGCATGAGGAGCACTGCCATGGCAGAGCCGCGGCCCGTCCTGGAGATGGCGGGCATAGTCAAAGAGTTTCCGGGGGTACGGGCTCTGTCGGGCGTCGACTTCCGGCTCTTCCCCGGCGAGATCCACGCCCTGATGGGCGAGAACGGTGCGGGGAAGTCCACCCTCATCAAGGTGCTGACGGGGGTCTACTCCCTGGACGGCGGCACAATCACCCTCGACGGGAAGTCCGTGCGGATCGGCAGCCCGCTGCAGGCGCAGCAGGCCGGCATCAGCACGGTCTACCAGGAGGTCAATCTCTGCCCCAACCTGTCGGTGGCGGAGAACATCTTCATCGGACGTGAACCCACGCGCGCGGGCCGCATCCAGTGGAAGCGGATGCGCAAGGAGGCGGCCGAGCTGGTCGACCGGCTCGGCCTCGACATCGACGTCACCGCACCCCTGTCGTCGTACCCGCTGGCCGTGCAGCAACTGGTCGCGATCGTACGGTCGGTGGGCACCGGCGACAGCGACGGCGAGGGATCGGGCACCAAGGTGCTGGTCCTGGACGAGCCGACGTCCAGCCTCGACCGCGACGAGGTCCTCGAACTGTTCCGCCTGATGCGGCAGTTGAGGGACGAGGGAGTCGCGATCCTGTTCGTCTCCCACTTCCTCGACCAGATCTACGAGATCTGCGACCGGATGACCGTCCTGCGCAACGGCGCCCTCGTCGGCGAGCACATGGTGAGCGAGCTCGACCAGGTCGGACTGATCCAGCTCATGATCGGCAAGGCCCTGGACCAGCTCGAGGGGCTCCACGAGCACCAGTTGCACTCCGACGTCGGCGAGACCCTGGTCCAGGCGGACGGCCTCGGCAGGACGGGTGGCATCGCCCCCTTCGATCTGGAGATCAAGAAGGGCGAGGTCGTCGGACTGGCCGGCCTGCTCGGCTCCGGCCGTACCGAACTCGCCCGGCTGCTCTTCGGCGCAGACCAGCCGGACAGCGGCAAGGTGACCATCGGCGGCAAGCAGGTCTCGATGAGCGCCCCGAACGACGCGATCGACGCCGGTGTCGCGTTCTGCTCGGAGAACCGCAAGACCGAGGGCCTGGTCCCCGATCTGACGGTGCGGGAGAACATCATCCTCGCCCTGCAGGCGGCGCGCGGCTGGACCCGGCCCATCCCGGTCGCCCAGCGCGACGAACTCGTCGCGAAGTACATCAAGGCGCTGGACATCCGTCCCGCCAACCCGGAGGCCCGTGTCGGCCAGCTCAGCGGCGGCAACCAGCAGAAGGTACTGCTCGCCCGCTGGCTGATCACCCAGCCGAAGCTGCTGATCCTGGACGAGCCCACGCGCGGCATCGACGTCGGTGCGAAGGCCGAGATCCAGAAGCTCGTGGTCTCCCTCTCCGAGGACGGCATGTCCGTGCTGTACATCGCGGCCGAGCTGGAGGAGGTACTCCGGCTCAGTCACACCATCGGAGTGCTGCGCGACCGCCGGCTGGTCGCGCAGATCGCCAACGGGCCCGAGATCACTCCCAGCCGGATCCTGGAGACCATCGCGAGCGGAGAGCACCAGTGACCACCTCTTCCCGATGGCGAGCGCTGACGCACCACAACCTCTTCTGGCCGGTAGCGGTCCTGGTCGTCCTGCTGCTCGTCAACGTTCCCTTCACCCCTGACTTCTTCTCGGTCGGGATGACGAACGGCCACCTCCACGGCAGTCTCGTCTCGATCGTGCTGTTCGGCTCGCCGCTCATCCTGGTGGCGGTCGGCATGACCCTGGTCATCGCCACCGGCGGCATCGACCTGTCCGTCGGTGCCGTGGTCGCCATCACCGGAGCCCTGGCCTGTTCGTACATCAGCGACCAGGCCGACCAGAGCGCCCTGTCGGCGGTGCTGCTCGCCATGGGCATCGGACTGCTGGCCGCGGTCGTCTGCGGCCTGTGGAACGGCTTCCTGGTCGCCAGGATGGGCATCCAGCCGATCATCGCCACGCTGATCATCATGGTCGCCGGCCGCGGTGTCGCCCAGCTGATCACCGACGGCCAGATCATCACCGTCAACAGTGAGCCCTACAAGCTGATCGGCGGCGGTTACTGGCTGACGCTGCCCTTCTCCATCTTCGTGGTGGCCGCCGTCGTCGCCGTCACCGTGGTATTGACCCGCCGTACCGCGCTCGGCCTGCTGGTCGAGTCGGTCGGCGGCAACGCCGAGGCCAGCCGGCTCGTGGGCATCCGGTCCCTGCGCATCAAGATCATGGTGTATGTGTTCTGCGCGCTGTGCGCGGGCATCGCGGGCCTGATGATCAGCTCCAACACCTCGGCCGCGGACGGCAACAACGCGGGGCTGTGGATCGAACTCGACGCGATCCTCGCCGTGGTGATCGGTGGCACCTCGCTCCTGGGCGGCCGGTTCTCCGTTGGCGGCACGGTGGTCGGCGCCCTGGTCATCCAGACCCTCACCACCACGATCTACACCATTGGTGTGCCCACCCAGACCAACCTGGTCTTCAAGGCCGTCGTCGTCATCGTCGTCTGCCTGCTGCAGTCCCCGAAGTTCCGCGCCAAGGTCTTCGGCACCAAGTTCGGCGCCAAGTTCGGTGCGAAGGGTGGCGGTAAGCCGGCCGCGGCCCCGGCGGAGCCCGCCGCCGCGACCGAGGCCGCTCCCAAGATGGAGGTGTCGTGATGAGCACGACCACCCAAAGCCCCACGGCGCCGGACAGCCGTACCCCGTCCAAGGCCGCGCGCCTGCTCGGCGACCGGCGCCTGCCCGTCCTGGTGACGGCCCTGCTCTTCCTCGCGATGTACATCGCGGGCCTGAGCCGGTATCAGAACTACGGGTTCGCCGAAGCACAGGTGTTCATGAACCTGTTCATCGACAACGGCTATCTGCTGGTCGCCGCCGTCGGTGCCACCTTCGTCATCCTGTCGGGCGGCATCGATCTGTCCGTGGGCTCCGTGATCGGCTTCACCACCATGTTCACGGCCTGGCTGGTGGAGCGTCAGGGCCTGCCGATCCTGGTCGTGATCCCCATGGCGCTGGCAGTGGGTGCCTTCGGCGGCTTCCTGATGGGCTATGTGATCCACAACTTCGAGATCCAGCCCTTCATCGTGACCCTCGCCGGTCTCTTCCTCTTCCGGGGCCTGTGCCTGGTCATCAGCAAGGAGTCGATCTCCATCGGCGACGCCTCGGTGAGCAGCATGGCGCAGGCTCAGGTGTCCCTGGGCGGGGCGTTTTTGTCGGTGGGAGCCATAGTCGCGCTGGTCGTCCTCGCGGCGGCGTTCTACATCCTGCACTACACCCGCTTCGGACGCCGGGTGTACGCCATCGGCGGCAACGAGCAGTCGGCCCTGCTGATGGGCCTTCCGCAGGGCGGCACGAAGATCGCCGTGTACACCATGAGCGGTTTCTGCTCGGCGCTGGCGGGCCTGTTGTTCACCCTGTACATCCAGTCAGGTGACCCGCTGCACGCCACCGGCATGGAACTCGACGCGATCGCCGCGGTCGTCATCGGCGGCACGCTGCTGACCGGCGGCTCCGGCTATGTGCTGGGCACCCTGTTCGGTGTGCTGGTGCTCGGCCTGATCAAGAGCATCATCCAGTTCGAGGGCACGCTCAGCTCCTGGTGGACGAAGATCGCCACCGGCGTGCTGCTGTGCGCCTTCATCCTGATCCAGCGCGCCATGACGGCACGGAAGAAAGCCTGACCCGCCAGGTGGCCCCCTGGCGCCGGCGGCCCGCCTCCGCGAGTGGGGTGGGGGGCCGCCGGTCTGTCCACGTCCGCGAGGAGGCGGGCGTTGGCCTGTCCACGTCCGCCGTGTCAGGCGAAGATGTCGTACTGCTGGTAGCCCGTGCCGATCGTCACGCGAGTGGCGAAGAGCTCGCTGGTGGCCTTTCCGGTGCCCGGGTACAGGTAGAGCGTGCCGCCGGGGGTGCGGGCGATGAAGTCCGCCTTGCCGTCGCCGGTCACGTCGCCGGGGGCGTCGAAGGCGTTGTAGCCGCTCCAGGTGCGCACCTTGATGCGGCTGGAGAAGGCTCCGGTGCCCGCCTTGCCGGTGCCCTTGTACAGATAGACGTACGAGGTGCTCTTGCCGCGTGCGATCAGGTCGGCCTTGCCATCACCGGTGAAGTCGCCGTGTCCGCGTACGGAGTTGTACTGGTTCCAGCCCGAACCGACCTTGACGCGGGTCGAGAAGGAGCCGTTGCCCTTGCCCGGGTAGATCCACAGGTAGCCGCTTGAGTCGACGGACAGCAGGTCGGGCAGGGCGTCACCGGTGACGTCGCCCGGCGCCACGGTGCGCGTGCGGGTCTTCCAGTTGTCGAAGATCTGCTGCGTGGCCCACTGCCCGGTGGGGGTGACGTAGTGCGTCCAGAAGACGGCGCCGTCGGCGCTCCTGCGCACCACGAAGTCCTGGTAGCCGTCCCGGTTGAGGTCGGTCTGCAGGATCAGGTCGACCCCGGCCCAGTTGCCCCAGGAGATGCGCGAGGCGAACGTGGTGCCCCTGGAGTCGAGTTCGAAGCCCGTGTTGTCGGAGTCGCGGCGCAGGAACAGGTCGGCCCTGTGGTCACCGCTCAGGTTGGTGTCGTCGATGCGTGGGTACGCGGCGCCGACGTAGCTGCTGACCTTGGAGTAGACGCTGTACGAGCCCTGCGCCACGCAGTCGCGGACGCCCCAGGAGACGATGCCCACGATGCGGTTGTTCACGACGAGCGGGCCGCCGGAGTCGCCGTTGCACGGCGAGACGGTGGTGTCGTCGGTGCCGCCCGCGGGGTTGCCCGCGCAGACCATGTGCCCCTTGATGAAGTCCGTGCCGAACGCGGCGGCGCACGTGGTGTCGGACTGGATCGGCAGCGTGGCCGTCTTCAGCGTCTGGGAGATGTTCTGGCTGGTGGAGCTGGTGCGGCCCCAGCCGTAGACCGTGGCACTGGTGCCGGCCGCGTACGAGGCCGTGTCGTTCGACGTCGTCATCCGGATCGGCTGGGCCGTGATCGGATTCGGCAGGGTCAGGACGGCGATGTCGTTGTCGACGGTCGTCGTGTTGAACGAGGAGTGGTTCCACTGCCGCCAGACGCCGGAGACGGTGCCGCCGTGCAGATCGGTGTTGCCCGCGTCGTCGGTGGTCGGCAGCTGCGAAGTACCAGTGAGGACGGCGCCGTTGGCGTGCCAGTCGTAACCCTTGACGCAGTGTGCGGCGGTGAGGATCTTCGTCGGCGAGACCACGGCGCCGCCGCAGAAGAAGCCGAGGTCGTCGCTCTCGTCCGTGGTGCCCTCGTCGTCGTGGTACCAGAGCTGGGCCATCCACGGGGCCGAGGTGAGCGTGGTCTCCGTGCCGCCGATGATCTTCGCGTCGACGGTGGATCCCGTGGTGTCCGCGGCGAAGCTCGACTTGGACGTCGTCTCGCCCGCGCTGTCGTCACCGGCGAGGGCGCCGGCGATCCGCTGCTCCAACTCGGCGAGCGTGGGCGAGCCGGCGGCCGGCTTGACGGTCGGCGTCGGCAGCGGGGTGGCGGCGTCCGCGGACGACATCAGCAGTGCTCCGGCCACACCGGCGGCGAGCGCGGCGGCGGCGAGGGGCAGCGCGATACGGATCCTGCGTCTGTGACGGCCGCCCTTGGCCATGGGTGTATCCACGGAAGTCCCCCTGAGAGACAGAGTTCCGAGCCGAAGATCTCTTGAAAAGGCTGCGGGCGCAGAATTCAAGACTGTTTTCGGCCGAAGAGTGAGGGCGTGATCGTACACCCGTCCCCGAACACCCCATTACGACACCCCCGTCACTTCTGTCCGTCACCTCGGCCGCGAACCGGAGCCGTCCTGGAACCGACCCGGTGCCGACTCGGAACCGCCCTGGGCCGCCCGGCCTCAGCCCTTGGCCACTGGGCGCCCCCGGTCCGTCCATGATCGCGGCCTGAGGTAGGGTCCCCCACGGATTCGTAACTACCGGCCGGTAGTGAGCCGGTGCAGGGAGTGTCGGAGGGGGACAAGACGATGGAATCCCACCTGGGCGACGGCGGGTCCGTGAACCTGGACCGCGTGGGGGACGGCGCTGGGGACGACATCGGCTTGGAGGCGATGACTCCGGATCCGCTGCTGACCCGGGACTACGAGACGCGGCCCTCGCTCGTGTACGAGCGGCTGAGGCAGCGTTACGGCCCGGTCGCACCGGTCGACCTGCTCGGCGTACCCGCCTGGTTGGTGCTGGGCTACCGCGAGGCTCTCCAGGTGCTCCAGGACGACGACGGGTGGCCGAAGGGGCTGGAGAACTGGCGGGCCCGCTCGGAGGGCAGGGTGCCCGCCGACTGGCCGCTCGGGCCGTCCCTGGAGGTCAACCATGTACTGATCCAGGGCGGTTCCGGATACGGGCCGTTGCGGGCCGCGTGGGATGCGGCCCTCAAACCGTTCCAGGACCCGCGCCACCCCCAGGCCAAGCGACTGAAGACGGCCGTCACCGCCTACGCCGACGAGCTGATCACGCTGGTGGGGCAGGGCGGCGGCACCGGCGTGGCCGACCTGTCCGCGCAGTTCTCCCGGCCGTTGCCGCTGATGGTGGCCAGTCACCTGCTCGGCTTCCCCGGCTCTCAGGGCGACGACGCGCTGATGGACATGTGGCGGGTGCTGGACGCGGGTCCGGACGCGGGAGCCGCCCTGGAGCGGCTGCTGGCGACGCTGGCGGAACTGGCGGCGGTGAAGTCGGCCGATCCGGGGGACGACTTTCCCTCCTACCTGCTGGCAGCGCACCCGGATCTCTCGCTCGACGAGCTGGCCCGCGAGCTGTTCATGCTGCTCGGCATGACCTCCGACCATGTCGGCATCCTCATCTCCAACACCGTGGTCGAGGTCATCTCGGGCGAGGGCGCCGTGCGTGCCAGCCTCTCCGCCGGGATGGTCAGGGAGACCATGAACCGGGTGGTCATGCGCAAGCCGCCCCTGGTGAACTTCGTGCCGCGCTTCGCGGCCCGGGACACTCCGCTCGGGAACTACACGATCCACGCGGGCGACCCGGTGTGGGTGTCCTCCGCTGCCGCACACGCCGACCCGCTCTTCGCCGACCGCGTGGCGGAGAGCACCACGATCAGCACCCGAGCGCACCTGTCCTGGGGTGCGGGCCGCCGTCAGTGCCCGGCGCGCGAACTCGCTTCGACGGTCGCGGCGGTGGGTGTGGGCCGGCTGTTCGAGCGGTTCTCCCATCTGGACCTCGCGCTCCCGGCCGACCAACTGCCCTGGCGCTCCTCCCCGTTCATGCGCGGACTGCGCTCGCTGCCCGTGCGGTACGAACTCGCCTCGGCACCCGAACAGCCGGTGGCCGGCCTCTCTGAGCCGCAGTCGGCCGGCACGGTGGTGCCGGATCCCTCCGCCCGGCAGCGCTCATCGCTGTGGCGCTATCTGACGGGCCTGATCCGCGCGGGCCGCTGACCGACGTTTTTTGACGGGCGGACATCGACCGGGCCACCCGTGCGTTCACCGCCGCGGTCCGATCAGACCGTAGGTCTGCGTCCTGACCGGGCGCTTCGGGAAGCGGTCATCAGGGTGCGACCTTGTCCGCGGCTCTCTCCGCGGCGGCAGTTCGGGCGGCGGAAGGACTCCCCACGTCCTCGGTCGGGGAAGCCGAACGGCGCCTGCGGCCGACTCGGCCGTTGCGGCGTTCGGCGTACTCGGCGAGCTTGGACAGCAGCCAGTTGATGGCGAGGCGTCCCTCCCACCGCGACGGCACGCCCCTGCCGCTCCGCATGGACGACGACTCCGGCGGTTGAGTGACCGGACAGGTCCTGGGCGTGACGCCGTCAGACCAGGCCGGCGTCGCGAGCGAGGAGGGCGGCTTGGACGCGGTTCGTGAGCCCGAGCTTGGACAGCGCTCGACTCACGTACGTCTTGACCGTCGCCTCGGTCATGGTGAGGTGGCGACCGATCTCCATGTTGGACAGCCCCTGGGCCACCGCGCGGACCACCTGGAGCTCGCGGTGGGTGAGCGCGGCCAACTGTTCCCGGGCGGTGACGGACCGGGCGGGGCCGTGCTCGGTGAAGTGGTCGATCAGTCTTCTGGTGACGCGGGGAGTGAGCATGGCGTGGCCGGCGGAGACGGCGTGGATGGCGGCTGTGAGTTCGCGGGGTGGGGTGTCCTTGAGCAGGAATCCCACGACGCCGGCGCGCAGCGCCTGGTGGACGTGCTCGTCGAGGTCGAAGGTGGTCAGCATGACCACCTTCGGGGCGGCCGGTGCGGCGGCGATCCGGGCGGCCGCGGTGAGGCCTTCCACACCGGGCATGTGCACGTCCATCAACACCACCTCGGGGCGGCAGCGGGCGGTCGTGGCGATGGCGTCGGCCCCGTTGCCGGCTTCGGCGACCACGCTGATCAGGCCGTCGGACTCCACGATCCGGCGCAGGCGGCAGCGGACCGGGGGTTCGCCGTCGGCGATCAGCACGCGGATCACGCGGGCTCCCGGGCGGCGGGGATGCGGGCCTCGTTGTCCACGGTCGGCTCCAGGTGAGTGGGTCGGCAGCGCAGGGTGACCCGGGGCTGGGTGCGTCGGCAAGAGCGCCCCGGGATGCGGTCCCGTGACGGCCCCGCCTCGGTCTCGGTGCAGTCCACACCGCGAGCCTAGGCCGGTCGGAAGGCCCGGCCAATCCGACTTTGGTCGACTGTGCTGCTACTTGAGGCGACTGCCCGGATCACCGATCGGCCGATGACCGCCGCCTCCGGCTGCCCGAGGGTGGGGACGAAGCGCATCGAGGAGGCAGCATGGCGTTCTTGCGTACGCGAACCAGGACAGGCGCGGTGACAGGGGTGGCGTTGGCAATCGGGATGTCGGTGCTGACCGTACCGTCTCCGGCGTCGGCCGTGCCGTCCCCGGCGGCGGCTCCGACCCAGTTGTACGTCGCTCCGTGGGGGAGGGACTCGTGGCCGGGCACCCTGGGCCGGCCCTTCGCCACACCGGGACGCGCGCAGCAGGCCGTACGCGAGCGGGCGCCGCGGATGGCGTCGGACCTGGTGGTGAACCTGCGCGGCGGGACGTACACCCTGAGGGCGCCGCTACGCCTGTCGGAGGCCGCGGGCGACTCCGGCCGCAACGGCCACCGGGTGATCTACCAGGCGTACGGCTACGGGACGCCACGACAGGAGCGGGTGACCCTCAGTGGCGGCCGACAGGTCTCCGGGTGGCGGTCCGACCAACGGCTGAGGGGGTTCTGGCGCGCGGACGTGGGCGGGCTCGAAACCCGGCAGCTCTACGTCGACGGCCGGCGAGCCGCGCGGCTCGCCCGCGAGGGCACAGGTTTCGACGGCACGCTGAAGGCGACCAGGACCGGCTATGTCACCACCAGCGCCGTTCCCCGGACCTGGCGCAACCCCGGTGACATCGAGTTCGTCTACCGATCCGGTTATGTCGAGGGCCGCTGCGGAGTCGCGGGGGTATCCGGTAGCGCCCGCCGGACCACCATCACCATGGACCAGCCGTGCTGGGATCTGGCCCAAGCGTTGTACGAGGGCCCGGAGTTGCTCGAAGCGCCGGCCAGTGTGGAGAACTCCCCCAGCTTCACACTCAAGCCCGGCAGCTGGTACCTCGACCGCTCCCGGCCCGGCCACCACGAGCTGCTCTACTTCCCGCGGCCCGGGGAGGACATGCGCCGGGCCCGGGTGGTCGCCCCGGTCCTGGAGACCCTGGTCACCGGCACCGGCAGTCCGAGCCGTCCCCTCCACGACATCGGCTTCCGCGGCCTGACATTCGCGTACGCCACCTGGCTGGCTCCCAGCGAACCCGCAGGGTTCCCCGCCGCGTGGAGCATGTACCTGCGGCCCGGGAAGGGCGAAGACGCGAGGCTGCTGACGGTGCCGGGCACGGTCGCCTTCCGCACCGCCGAGCGGATCACCTTGGAGGACAACAGGTTCACCCACCTCGGCGCCCAGGCACTGGAGTTGTCCGAGAACAGCTCTTACAACACGGTCGACGGCAACGTCATCAGCGACGTCTCCGACGGCGGCATCCTGATGGGCGTGGTCCCGCCCCACCAGAAGGGGACCAACCGCGGCAACCGGATCACCAACAACTGGATCCACCACATCGGCAGGGAGTACCACGCGGCCTCCGGTATCTGGGACACCGCGACCCAGGAGACCACCCTCGCGCACAACCAGATCAACGACGTGCCCTACAGCGGCATCCTGTCCGGACCCAGCGACGACCTGCGCGGCATCATGCACCGCAACCGCATCCTCAACAACCGTGTCTTCGCGACCAATCGGCTCCTGGCCGATGGAGGCGGCATCTACCTGCGCGGCGAACAGGGCAGCTCCTTCGCCGACGGGGCCGTCATCAGCGGCAACGCGGTCACCGACAGCAAGTACGGCGACTGGAACATCGGGATCTACACCGACGACAGCACCAACTGGGTCACCGTGGACGGCAACACGGTCTATGACTACGTCGCCGCCGTCGGCGGGTGCAGCGAGGAATGGGGCAACCGCCCCGTCCAGAACGTGCGCTATCGGGGGAACTTCTGGGACGACGCGGTCCCCGACTGGCTGGAGCCCCGGGACTATCCCGGCGCCTGGCCCCCGGCCGACAAGGAGAACGAGGAGGACGGCTGCGGAGACCCCCACCGTCTCGAATTCACCGGCAACTCCCTGCTGCCTTCCACACACCCCGGCCACGCCTGCGCCGGCGCCCCCGCCTGCGCCGCCGTCCTGGCGAACTCCGGGCCCCTCCCGTCGTACCGCCGGCACCTGGGCATGCCATGACGGAGCGGCACGCTGTGTACCGGCACCCTTCCGGCCATGCCGCTGCCGACAACGTCCTTGCAGGAGGAGGAGCCCTACGGGCGACCCGGGCGATAGGTTGGCAAGGCTTACCTTATAAGCTGATGCGGTCCTCGTCGCCGTATCCGCTGCGGGGGTTCGATTGTTCCTTCCCCGTACGACAGGACCCCCATGCGCACGACCTCCCGCGGCCTCTTCGCGGCGCTCGCTCTCACTCCGCTGCTGGCCGGCTGTTTCGTGTCGGGCGAGGCTGATTCCGGCAAGGATTCCAAGGCGGGGTCGGGCGGCCGTTTGCGGGTCGCCCTCGCGGTGCCGCCGGTGCAGTCCCTGTCCCCGTACAGCAATGACGCCACCGTGCTGAGCAAGCTCTCCGTGGCCGAGGGCCTCACGGCGCTGAACGAGAAGGGGAACGCCGCGCCCACGCTGGCGAAGTCCTGGACGCAGAAGAACCCCACCACCTGGACCTTCGAGCTGCGCAAGGCCACCTTCCAGGACGGCACCCCGGTCACCGCCGAGTCCGTCGTCAACGCGCTCGGCCACGCGGGTGCGGCCAAGCCCAAGCCCCGTGTCCTCAGTGACATGACGCTGACCGCGAAGGCCGACGACGCTGACACCGTCACCATCACCACCAAGACCGCCGACCCGGTCCTCCCACTGCGGCTCGCCAGCCCCGCGCTCGGCATCCTCTCGGCGAAGGCGTACGCGAAGGACGGCACCGTCAGTCCGGTCGGTACCGGAACCGGTCCCTTTGAGATCACGAAGCTCACCGGGAAGACCAAAGCCAGACTCGACCGCTTCGACGACCACTGGGGCGGCAAGGCCAAGGCGTCCGGCGTCGACGCGACCTGGATCGCCGACGGCACCGCCCGCGCCAACGCCCTGCGCGGCGGCGACGTCGACATCGCCGAGTGGATACCCACCGCCCAGGCGAAGCTGCTGGATGCCAACACCCGTCACGACGTGCCCTCCGTACGGACCGACAGCCTCGTCCTCAACACCAGGAGCGGCCTCTTCACCGACGCCGCGCTGCGCGCCGCCGCCCGCGAGGCCGTGGACGGCTCCGCCCTCGTCGACTCGGTCTTCGGCGGGTACGCCGACCCCGCGCAGGGCCTGCTCGGGCCCGCTGTCCCCTGGACGGCCGACAGGCGTGTCGAGGTGACCGGCCGCGCCACAGCGGCGACCACCGCACAGGTGAAGTCCAAGGCCAAGGCCAAGACCCTGCGCCTCGCCACCTACACCAATCGCGCCGAACTGCCCGAGGCCGCGACCGTGCTGCAGCAGCAGCTGGAGAAGGCCGGGTTCACGGTGAAGCAGGACGTGCGCGAGTACACGCAGATGGAGGCCGACCTCATCGCGGGCAAGTACGACGCGCTCATCTTCTCCCGGGTGACCCTTCTGGACACCGGCGACGCGGTCGCCTACCTCGCCAGCGACTACACCAGCGACGGGGTCTACAACATCGCGGGCCTGAAGGACGCCAAGGTCGACCAGGCCATCAAGGCCGCCGCCGAGGAAGACGACACCGCAGCACGGCAGCAGAAGATCATGCGGGCCGAGGCGGCGATCCTGCGCACCGACGCCGTCGTGCCGCTCGTCCACGAGAAGGTCGTGCAGGGCATCGCCACCGATGTCGAGGGCGTACTCCTCGACCCCCGCGAGCGCTCTCTTGTCGACGTCGACACGCACCTGAAGTAGCGCCGTATGAGCGTCACGTCGGCGGGAGCCGGAACCCGCCCGTCGCACTGGCGAACCGGGGCCGGCCGCGTCGTCGCCGCGGCCGCGCTCCTGACCGCCGTCGCCATGCTCCCCTGGCTGTCCGGGACCGACCCCGCGCTGACGGTCCTCAGAGCTCGCTCCGCCGATCAGGACCCGACGCCCGCTCAGCTGTCCTCCGTACGCGAGCAACTGGGCCTGGACGAAGGACCCTTCGTTCATCTCGTGCAATGGCTGAGCGGACTGGCGCGAGGAGACGCGGGCACCTCGTGGGTGTCGGGTGAACCGGTCCTGCCGCAGGTGACGACCGCTTTCGCGGTCTCGGTCACGATGATGCTCGGCGCGCTCTTGGTCACCGTCGCGGTGACGGCGCTGGTCTGCGGCCGCACCCTGTACCTCGGATCCCGGCGGCGGCTGCGGCGAACGGCGACGGGTGTCGGGGCCGCCGTGCCCGCCGCGCTGCCGAAGTTCCTGCTTGCCTCCCTGCTCGCAACGGTGTGCGGCGTGTGGCTGGACTGGTTTCCTTCCAGTGGCTGGGAGGGACCGCCGTCGATGGTGCTCCCCGCACTCGCCCTCGGCGTGCCGTCCGGAGCGATGATCGGCGGCCTGATCGAACAGTCGTTGCCCGCCGCCTTCGGCGAGCCGTGGGCGCGCACCGCCCACGCCTTCGGATTCTCGCCCGGCTTCATCGCCCGTACCGCGCTGCGCCGTGCGCTGCCCGGCGTGCTCCCCCAACTCCTGCCGACCGTCGTGGGCCTGGTCGGCGGCGCGGTCGCCGTGGAAAAGATCTTCAACATCCCGGGGCTCGGCCGGCTCGCCCTGGACGCCGCCATGGCCCAGGACCTGCCGCCGCTGCAGGCCGTGACGCTGCTCCTAGTCCTGCTCGGCGTCACCGCGGGCCTTCTCATCCAAGCCCTGTGCCGCGCACTGCTCGGCCCCGCCCTGCGCGACGGCGCCCTGCCCGCTCTGCCCCGGCCGGCCCTCCCGCAACCGCGTTTCCGCCACTGGATCACCGGCTGCTGCGCCGCCTTGCTGCTCACCCTCGTCATCGCAGGGCTGCTGCGTGACCCCTCACTGGTGGACCCGGCAGCCCGACTGCTCCCGCCCTCCCCCGGTCATCCCTTGGGCACGGACTCGCTCGGCCGCGACCTGCTGGCCCGCCTCGGCCACGGCGCCCTGCGCACCACCGGCGTGGCCCTCGCGGTGACGGCGGTCAGTACCCTCGCCGGGCTGCTGCTCGGCATGGCCGGTCGGGTGGGCACGGGCCTGACCGAAGTGGTCTCGACTCTCCCGGCCGTGCTCGCCGGGTTGCTGACGACCGCGGTCACCGGCCCATCGGTCTGGGGCGCGGCGTGTGCGGTGTGCGCGGTCGGCTGGACCCCTTACGCCGCCCAGACCGCCGCGCTGGTCGCCCAGGAACGGGCCAGCGGGTACATGCTCGCGTCGCTCTCCTTCGGCGCGGGCCCGTCCTATCTGCTGCGTCACCACTACGCGCCGGCCGTCCTGCCCGCCGTGCTGCGCAACGCCCTTCTACGGCTGCCCATCACGGTCCTCGTGCTGGCCTCCGTCGGCTTCCTCGGTCTGGGCGAACAACCGCCCACTCCGGAGTGGGGCCGCCTGCTGTCGGAAAACCAGCCGTACGTGGAACTGGCCCCGTGGACCGTCCTCGGCCCCGCCTGCGCCCTCGTGTTGCTCTCCGTTCTCGCCGTGTCCACCACACCACCGGCACCGGCACCACGCCGACGCACGGCCGGGAGAACGACTTCTGAGTCACTCTCACTTTCTGGCAGCCGGCGCTCCCCCACGTCGAGCTGAGCCCGGTCCGCGGTTCACAAGGTCAATTCGTCACCCGGAAGGTGGCGCCGCCCCTCGTCGACAACTGCCTGCGCTCGGCGCACAGTTGGCCTTTGCGCAAGCCCCACGAGACGGGCCGACACACACCAGCATTGCCATTATTTAGGTTAGGCTAAGCTAAGAAAATCTTGGCAGCTTGAACCCAGCGGTGTGTGCGTCATCAGGGGAGGGAAATCGGCCGGCCGGACCGCCGCCGGGGCGGCGCGGGCTCGTCGCCGACATGTGGGGTCCGGGCATCGGCGACGAGCCGGATGCCGCCGCGATCGTCGCACCCCTCACACCTCGCCCCGGCGAGCATCTGCTGGCGAACGTGCGCCACCGCCGACACGCGAATACGACGAGAGACGGAGAACATGACCGTACGGGCCGCGGTGGCCGGAGCCAGGGGCTGTGCCGGCGGGGAGATCCTCCGCCTGCCGCTGTCGCATCCGGAGGTGCAGATCGGCGCGGCGACCGCGCTCAACAGCGCGGGGCGGGAGCAGACATGAGACCCATCGTCACCGAGCGCGCGGACACCGATCCGTCCACCGGGTCACTTCTCTGGCCGGAAGAACTGCGGGGCAGCGCGGTCGTCGTCAAGTACGGCGGCAACGCCATGGTGGACGCGAGCCTGCAGCGGACGTTCGCCCAGGACATCGTGGAGCTGTGGCACGCGGGCCTGCGTCCGGTCGTCGTACACGGTGGCGGGCCCCAGATCAGCGCGATGCTCGACCGCCTCGGCCTGGAGACCCGCTTCGAGGCGGGCCTGCGGGTGACCACGCCGGAGACCATGGAGGTGGTGCGCATGGTGCTCACCGGCCGGGTCCAGCGGGAGCTGGTCGGCCACATCAACGCCCACGGGCCCTTCGCCGTGGGCATGACGGGCGAGGACGCGCACACGATGACCGCCGTGCGGCGGCCGGCCTTGGTGGACGGCCGGCCGGTGGACATCGGTCTCGTAGGCGACATCGTGGACGTGAACCCCGGCATGGTGCGCACGCTCCTGGAGCAGGGGCACATCCCGGTGGTCTCCCCCGTGGCACGCGGTGAGGACGGGCAGGTCTACAACGTCAACGCCGATCTCGCGGCGTCGGCCCTGGCCGTGGCCCTCGACGCCGAGCGGCTGGTGATGCTCACCGATGTGGAGGGGCTGTACGCCAACTGGCCCCACAGCACCGAGGTGATCGAGCGCTTGACGGCCGACGCACTGGACGCACTGCTGCCGGAGCTGGCGAGCGGGATGCTGCCGAAGATGGAGGGCTGTCTGCGTGCCGTCCGCGGCGGCGTGCGCAGGGCACACGTGGTCGACGGCCGCGTGCCGCACGCGGTGCTGCGAGGTGTCCTCGGCGCGACCGGCCCCGGCACCACCGTGGTTCCCGACAACAGCCCGGACCACTACCGCGCACCCCAGCCCTGACGCGCATCCAGGGCGAGGGCAGCACGGTGTGGGACAAGCCGACGGTCAAAGGATCCTTGTGAGGATCCGCGCGTTGCGCCGGGGGTCCAGGGACTGCGCCCAGGACGGAGGCGCCAGGCGCGCGGTCGTGGGCGCGAACCCGTACCGGAGGAACAAGCCGCCACCGCCGGTCGTCGCCGTGAACAGGGCACCGAGCGACCGGGCGCGCGCCCTGGCCAGCACGGCGCGCAGGAGCGTGGCTCCCACTCCGCTTCCCTGCCTGTGCCCGGCCACGCAGAAGTTGTACACGACGCCTGCGGGTCGGCGACCCTCCTCCGGGCCGGCCGGGTGCACGCGCAGTCCCACGCAGCCTTCGAGGGTGCCGTCGGGGGCCTCCGTCAGGAGGAAGTCGGCCGCGTGGGTGGCGTAGAGCGAGGCAGGCCGCTCGCGCAGTGCCCCCGAGCGCACGAAGGGCTGGGACAAGTCGGCGAGTGCGGCAGCGTCCTCCCGGCGGGCGGTGCGCACGGAGGACGTCGGCGCGAGGAGCGCATGCGGCAGCGGGGCAGGGCGCGGCGTAGCCGTGTTGCCTACGCGCACGGGCGGCCCGGGTAGTCGTCGGTCTCGGGTACGCCCGCCTCGCGCATCCTGCGCAGAACCTCGGGCAGGACCGTCGCGTCGCCGATGTCCACGGGGCAGTTGGCCTCCCTGTCGAAGACCAAGGTCTCCCCCGCCGGGTTCCAGATGACCCAGCGATGCCGGAACACGTCGTCCTCCCAGCGATGCGCGTAGCTCTCCACAACCGCCGTCTTCCTGCTCACGACGCCGACTTCCCGGTCTCGCGGCCGTCGACGTACGTCGCCACCACCTCGATGTCTCCGATGCGCGACGCGTCGACGCGCCGGGGGTCGTCGCCGAGCACGACCAGGTCGGCGAGCTTGCCCGGGGTGAGGCTTCCCAGGCTGTCCTCCCAGTGGCAGGCGAATGCGCCGGCGACGGTGTAGGCGCGCAGGGCCTCGTCGACGGTGATGCCCTCGTCCGGGCCGATCACCTGGCCGGATTCGGAGGTGCGCACGACCATGAACTGGACCGCCCGCAGCGGGGATCCGTCCGTGACGGGACGGTCGGAGCTGCCCACCAGCGTGATGCCGTGGTCCAGGAACCCCCTGCCGCGGTAGAGCCACGGGGCCCGTTCCTCGCCCATGATCGCCGCGTAGTCGTCGCCGAAGTAGCGCAGGAAGTTGGGCTGGACGACCGCGCTGATGCCCAGTCGCGCGAAGCGCGGGAGCTGGTCGGGGCGGATCAGGCCGGCGTGTTCGATGCGGTGCCGGGCACCGGGGCGCGGCCGGAGGCGCTGGGCCCGTTCCAGGGCGTCCAGGGCGACGTCGGCCGCGCGGTCGCCGATCGCGTGGACGGCGAGCTGCCATCCGACGAGGTGGCCGTCCACGATCGTGTCCGCGAGCACCTCCGGGTCTTCCTGCAACTGACCCATGTGGTCCAGCTGTTCGTACGGACTGCTGAGCGCGGCGGTCCGGGCCATCATGCCGCCGTCTGTGTAGATCTTCAGCGCCCCCACGGAGAGCCGGTCGTCGCCGAACCCGGTGCGCAGGCCGAGATCGAGGGCCCGGGGAATGCCGTCGGCCTCGTGCGCGGCCACCTGGCGCAGCCGGTCCGCGGACACCATCAGCTGCACACGCAGCGGCAACAGGCCCTCCTCGTGGGCGAGTTGATAGGCACCCAGCTCGACGGGGCTGTGGCCGAAGAGGGTGCCGCCGATGCCCGCCTCGGCGCAGGCGGTGATGCCCTCCGCCAGGCAGGTCCGGGCGGCGCGCCCGATCGCCTCGGCCAACTCCTCCTGGGAGTACGGCAGGCGCAGCGCGCGGGCGGCTCCCATGGCCCCCTCGGCGAGAAAGCCGCTGTCGTGCGGGATGTCCGCGGGGAGCAGGTCGAGAACGGCGGTGTTGACGACGCAGCCGTGCCCGGAGTCGTGCAGCATGAACACCTTGTGCCCGTGGCTGACCTGGTCCAGTTCGGCGGCGGTCAGGTGACGGCCCAGGGCCCGCTGGTCGTAGCCGGCGATACTCACCCAGGCGCCGGGCGAGCCCTTCCGGGTGACGGCTTCCTCCACGACGGCGAGCACGTCGTCGATCCGCGTGCGGCCCGCGATGCTCGGGGTGTTCTCCTTGAACCCGGTCCAGGCCAGGTGCACATGGGCGTCGATGAACCCGGGCAGCACGGTGGCGCCCTGCAGGTCGATCACCTCGCGTGCGGGCAGGGAGGTCACGGCCTCGTCCAGGCCGACGATCCGGCCCCGCCAGATGCCCAGGTCGTGGGCAACGGGGTGCTCCGGGTCCATGGTGAGGAAGCGCGCGTTCGTCAGTCTGGCGCAGAGCATCAGCGGTGTCCTCTCGGGGTGTCGGCCGGCACGGTCACGGACGGATCGGCCGCGACCTCGGGCGCGGGCCGTTGGGGGCGGCGGGCACCATCAGTGGCGTACCGGTCTCCGGGTCGTCAATGATCCGGCAGGGCGGGCCGAAGACGTCCTCGGCCTCGTCCTCTGCCGACCACCGCTTCAGCAGCCGCTGGTGGGGGTGGCGTGGCGGCGGGGGTTCGCTCTGCAGGGTCACGCTTCCATGGACGCCGCGAGGGATCGGGGGCGCAGATCGGTCCAGTGGGCCTCGATGAAGTCCAGGCATGCCTCTCGGGTGTTCTCGTCGAGGACGATCGTCCACCCCCCGGGCACCTCGGCGAAGGACGGCCAGAGCGAGTGCTGGCCCTCGTCGTTCACCAGGACCAGGAAACGGCCTTCGGTGTCGTCGAAGGGGTTGGTGCTCATGTTCAGTGCCTCCTCGGGGCCGACGGGGCCGGTGACGGCCCCGTCGAGGATGTGGATCAGGTCGTCGTTCGCCGTGGCGGGTGAGCAGCACCCGAAGGACCGAGCCGGTCAGCTGGAGAACGCGTAGGACTCGCGGTTCCGCAGCCGTCCCGCCACCGCGTTGACGATCTCACCGGCGCGGACCGCCGTGTTGGACAGCAGCGTCGAGGTGAGGCCGTGCGTGTGCTCGGTCGCGCCCTGGACGTAGATGCCGCAGCGCATCGCCTGGGACGTCGCGATCTGGTAGTTGCGGTCGACCCGTACCTTGCCGCTCGGCAGCCGGTCGCAGTATTCGCCGGTGGATCCGAGCAGGGTGAGCGGGTCTCCGGGCCGGTATCCGGTCGCGTAGACGATCACGTCGGTGTCCAGCGCCGTGGTCTTCCCGGTGGGCAGGAACTCCACCATGGCGCGCATGCCGGTCTCGTCCTTGGCGACTTCGACGAGCCGGGAGGCGTTGAAGATGCGCAACCGTTCGCGGCCCTGCACCTTCTCCTGGTAGTGCCGCCGGTAGAGCTCGTCGATGACCTCCAGGTCCACGACGGAGTAGTTGGTGGAGGCGTGGTAGCCGTCCAGCCTCTCCTTGACCCCGTCCGGCGCCTCGAAGTAGTGGTCGACCGCCGCCGGGTCGAAGATGCGGTTGGCGAAGGAGCTGTCGTCCGCGGGTGTGTACCCGTACTTGGCGAAGACGGCGCACACCTCGGCGCCGGGGAACGTGCTGTGCAGATGGTCCGTCACCTCGGCGGCGCTCTGCCCGGCGCCGACGACCACGACCCGGCGCGGCTCATCGAGCCCGGGCAGCTTGTCCAGCAGCTCCTCGCTGTGCCAGATCCGCTCGTCGCTCACCATCCCCTCCGGAAGCACCGGCTCCAGGCCGGCGGCGATGACGAGGTTTCGGGTACGGCGGGTGGTCAGTTCATCCGTTCCGTCACTCTGCCGGACGACGACGTCGAGGAACTCCACGGCACCTTCCACCACCACCGGGGTGACCGCGACGACCTCCGAGCCGTACTCCACCTCGTCGGTGAATCGGGCCGCCGCCCACTCGAGGTAGTCGTGGAACTCCAGGCGCGAGGGGAACATCGTCTTGTGGTTGATGAAGTCGACCATCCGCCCCTTGTCGTGCAGGTAGCTGAGGAAGCTGAACTCGCTCACCGGGTTGCGCATGGTGACCAGGTCCTTGAGGAAGGACACCTGCATGGTCGTGCCTTCGAGCAGCATCCCCCGGTGCCAGCCGAAGGCCGGCTGCTTCTCGAGGAACACGGCGTCGATCCGGTCACCGGTCCGCGTGTGGTGCTCACGCAAGGCGATCGCGAGGGCGAGGTTGGAGGGTCCGAAACCGATGCCGACGAGATCGTGGACGTGGTGCTCGGCAGAGGACATGAAGGGCCCTTTCAGGAGCTGGATCGGGCATGGAAGACGATGCCGCGATTAGGTTAGGCTGGCCTAATTAAGATGAGCCTAACCTTTCCCCTTCCCTCTCACAAGGAGACGTTCATGCGGGTGGTGATGTTCCGTCACCAGGTGCCCAACTCCCCGGTGCCGACCGCCGAGTTGATCCGGACCATGGACGGCTGCCTCGCGAGTCGGCCATGATCGATCCCGTATCCGGCCGCGCGGCCGACATGGAGAACGCCTTCGTCGAGTTCGGACTGCCCGGCAAACCCGGCACCGACGAGTTCTGGGCGGCGGCGGGGACTCCCGCGTCGGTACCTGCCGACGACGGCGGTTGGGTGACCTTGTTCCTGTGGCGCGGCTCTCCGGCGAGCATCGGCTTCGAGAGCTGGTCGGAGCCGGTACCCCTGCGCCGATGGGGCGACACGGACTGCTGGTACGCCGAGGTGCGCATGCCCGCGCGGCTGCGGGTGACCTACCAGTTCCTCGCGGGCGACGAAGCGTACGCCGACCCGTTCAACCCGGTCGGTGCGGGCGGTGACCGGTCCATCGCCGCGACCCCGGACGCCCCGGCCCAGCCGCACTGGCCCGTCATCGACGCGGCCGACGTCCTGCCCCTCCCCCGCACCCGGATCCGCTGGGCGAGCCAACGGCTCGGCGGGCGGCGTACCGTGCGAGTCCACCCGGCGGGCGGCGGCGGACCGGTGGTCCTGCTGCTCGACGGGGACGACTGGCTGTACCTGCACCCGGCCATGACCGCGTTCGACTCGGCCGTCGCCAGTGGCGAGTTGCCCCCCGTCACCCTCGTCTTCCTTCCGGCCAAGGACAGGAAGGCCGAGTTCGCGTGCGGGCCCGAACTGTGGGAGGCGATCCGGGACGAACTGCTGCCGCTGGTGGCGGAGACCGGCGTACGCGCCGACCGGGACCGGCTGGTGGTCGCCGGGCAGAGCCTCGGCGGGCTGAGCGCGATGTACGCGGCACTGGCGTTCCCGGACCTGGTGTCCCGTGTCGCCTGCCAGTCGGGGTCGTTCTGGTGGACGCCCGACGCCATGGACCTGCCGGATCCCTTTGGCGGCCCGGTCGGCGGCACCATCGGCGCGCGCCTGCGGGAGCGCCCCGACCTGTCCGGTCTACGGGTCGCGTTCGACGTGGGAGAACACGAGACACGGATGCTGCCCCACTGCGAACTGGCCGAGGCCCTGACCGAACAGGCCGGTGCGACCGTACGGGTCTCGCGGTCGGCGTCGGACCACGACCGAGCGGGCTGGCGGCACGCCCTGCTCAGAGATGTCGCCTGGGCGCTTGGCGCTCCGCCGGGAGCACGGTAATTACCTGCGGGCCGGCGGGGGCTGGTCGCGCCCACGCGGCGGAGCCGCAAATCGACACAGCCCCGCGCCCGTTAGGGGGCGCGGCCCCCACCGGCCTTCGCCAAGAACGCTCGGCAGGTCACCGTCACCGGGCCACCGCCAGGCAGTAGTTCTCGTCGGTGGCGAGTAGGTTCCGGTGGGTGTCCTCGGCGGTGATGACGCCGTCGTCCAGGACGAGGACACGGTCGGCGGCGTCCAGGAGGGCCGGGCTGCTGGTGATCACGACGGTGGTGCGGCCCCGGCGCAGCTTCGCCACGTTGCGCGCGATGAGCTGTTCCGTGACCGCGTCGACGGCCGTCGTCGGGTCGTGCAGGACGAGGACGTCGGTGTCGGCGGCCAAGGCGCGGGCCAGGGACAGCCGTTGGCGCTGTCCCCCGGAGAGGTTCGCGCCGCGGTCGCGGACGGCGTAGTCGAGTCCTTCGCGGTGGAGGGCGACAACATCGGTCAGCATGGACGCCTCGACGGCCTCGGGGACCGTCCGGCTGGTGCCCGAGGGGTCGATGTTCGTGCGGAGGCTGCCCGCGAAGATCTCCCCGTCGTACGGGTTCACCAGTATGTGCTCACGGACCGCCTCGATCGACAGGTCCGCGAGCTCCTGCCCGCTGACCCGCACCACTCCGTCATACGCGTCGGGCGGGACGTTCACGGCCAGGACCGACGCGAGGTCGGCCGCAGCGCGCGGCTGGTAGACGGCGATCGCCACGAACTCGCCGGCGGACACATGGAACTTGAGCTCGCGCAGGGATCCGTACCGGACGCAGTCGATCTCGAGGTCTCCGCCCGCGGCCGGGCGCTCCGGCCCCGGGGCCGTCACCGGCGGCGCGGTCAGCACCAGCGCCATCCGCTCGGCCGAAGCGCGCGCGATCATCACGTACTTCGGCATCTCCGAGAACAGCTTGAGCGGTTCCATGATGAACTGCGCCAGCCCCACCGCCATGACGAGATCCCCGATGGTGATCCGGCCGTTGAACGCCAGCCAGCCCGCCGTCAGCGTCACAGCGGCGGCGAGGATCGCGTTGAGGGCCAGCGCGGTACCCGCGTACACGCCGTTCACCTTGGCGACGGTGATCGCCTGGTGCTTCGCCTCCGTGCTGACCTTCCGATAGGACCGGAACGCCGCGTGGTTGCCGCCGAAGCCGTGCAGCGGGCGCAGGCCGATGATCAGGTCGGCGACCTTCGCACCCGCCCGAGCCACCCTGGCCTGCTGTTCCTGGGTACTTGAGCCGATCCGCCTGGACATCACGCTCAGGATCGACAGGATCGCGACGGTTCCCACGATCACCAGCAGGCCGAGCCGGATGTCGGCCAGGCCCAGCGCGACCGCCGCGACCAGCACCGCGACCAGCGAGCTGATCAGCAGCGGCACCACCTCGATGATGTCGGCGGTCTGGTCGGCGTCCTCGGTGGCGATGGTCAGCACCTCGCCGGACTTGAGGTCGACGTCCCTCGCCACCGGCTGGAGTCCGCAGGCCGCGACCTTCACCCGCCAGCGGTGTGCCTCGGTCGTGTTGGCCTTCTGCAGGATCCGCATCCCGAACCGCCACGACAGCGACACGGTCGTGATGATCACGGCCAGCGCGGCGATCGACAGGCCGAGCGCGCCGAGGCTCCGGTCCCGCATCGTGTGTTCGACGATCAGGCCGAGTGCGATCGGGAAGGCCGTCTCACCCGCCTGGTACAGGCCCATGAGGACGGTGCCCCAGGCCATGGCGCCGATGTTGCGGCGCAGTGCGGTCCGGAGGATGTCGGACCCCGGGCGGGGCCGCTGCGTGTCAGGAGTTGTCATCGAGGTGGCGGGCAATCGCTTCCGGGGTTCGCAGGGTGAACAGATCGCGGATCGTGATCACAGGACCGTACTCGCGACGGAGCAGCCCGATCAGCCGCACCGCCAGCATGGAGTGCCCTCCGAGGGACACGAAGTCGCTCACCGCGCTCACCTCGTCATCGTCCAGGTCGAGTGCCTCGGCGAAGAACTCACACACCACGGTCTCGGTCTCGGTCTCCGGGCCGCGCTCCCCCGCCGTGGTCAGCGCGCCCAGCGGCTTGGCCTCCGGCAACGCCTTGGTGTCAGCCTTCCCGTTCACCGTCAGCGGGATGCTGTCGACCTGGCAGTAGTGCGTCGGGCGCAGGAAGTCCGGCAGTCCGGCGCCCACTTCGGCGGCGACCGCCGCCAGGTCGGAGCCGTCCAGCACGAGGTAGGCGGCCAGCCGGTAGGCGCCGTCGACCTGCGGGTCGGGCTGGGCGACCGCGGCGACGAACCGCACCGCCGCGTGCGCCGCGAACGCGGCCTCGACCTCGCCGAGTTCGACGCGGTGCCCCCTGATCTTGACCTGCTGGTCGGTGCGGCCCAGGTACATCAGGTTGCCGTCGGGCCGCCGGACCACCAGATCCCCGGTGCGGTACATGCGCTCGCCGGGTTCGCCGAACGGGCAGGCGACGAAGCGGTGCGCGGTCTGGGCGGGCTGCCCGAGATAGCCGCGCGCGATGCCGATGCCCGACACGTACAGCTCACCGGGGACTCCGTCCGGCAGGGGCCGCAGCCACGGGTCGAGCACGTACACGTCGGTGTTGTCGATCGCCACGCCCACCACCGGATCCTCGCACTCGAAGGTGCCGACGCCGAGGGTGTTGATGGTGTACTCGGTGGGTCCGTACAGGTTGTAGCCGACCGTCCCCTCGGTCTCCGCGAGCCGCTGCCAGAGCGTCGGGGTGACGGCCTCGCCGCCCAGCAGCACCAGCGCCGGCCGCCGTGCCGGGTTGTCCAACAGCCCCTCGGCGACCAGCTGTTGCGCGTAGGTCGGGGTCACGTTGATGACGTCGATCCCGTGCTCGAGGCAGTACTCGACCAACCGGGGCGCGTCGCGGCGCAGTTCCTCGTCGCAGATGTGCACCTCGTGGCCGTCGGCGAGCCACAGCAGTTCCTCCCACGACATGTCGAACGCGAACGACACGGTGTGCGCGATGCGGAAGACCCGGTGGCCGTGCTCCGCCAGCACCGGCTCGAAGATCCGGCGCTGATGGTTGATCAGCATGTTGGTGAGCCCGGCGTACTCGGTCACCACGCCCTTGGGCTTTCCGGTCGACCCGGAGGTGTAGATCGTGTACGCGGGGTGCCGCAGGCGGTTCGGGTCGTCCGGCGTGAACGTCAGATACGGCTCGGCCTCGGGCAGCGGGCGGTCCAGCTCGATCAGGTCATTCAGGTCGATGAGGTCCCCGGTCAGCCGGGGCGACACGGCGCTCACGGTGAGGATCACGTCCGGGCGGGCGTCGGCGACGATCGCGGCGATCCGCTCGTCCGGGTGGTCCAGTTCCAGCGGCACGTACGCCGCGCCGACGCGCAGTACGGCGAACAGCGCCACGATCGAGTCGAGGGAGCGCGGGATCGCGAGCCCCACGGTCGTCTCGGGGCCGATGCCGCGCCCGGCGAGCACACCCGCCACCGCGCGGCTGCGGTCCCGGAGTTGGGCGAAGGTCATGGTCGAGCCATGGGCGACGAGCGCGGCCCGCTGCGGGTCACGGTCCGCCGCCTGGTCGAACCGGTCGACGACGGTGTCCGTGCCGACGTCCGTGCGTTCGGCGTGTTCGGGCTCCGCCCCCAGGCCCCGCAGCGCGCCGACCGGCCCGGTCGACCGGGCCAGGTCCTCAAGCACGCTCAGGTAGTCGTCGAGGAGACGACGGGCGTTCCCGGTGTCGCCGTCGCGGTGCTCCAGCTTGATCGTGAGCCGGTCGCCGGGCGTGACGACCCACGTGAACGGATAGTGGGTGGAGTCGTCGGCCTTCACCGAGGTGATGCCGTGCCTGGAGTTCATCTCGGCGAACGCGTCCATGTCCAGGAAGTTCTGGAGCACGAACAGGTTGTCGAACAGGGTGTCGTGCCCACTGGCCCGCTGGATCTCGCCGAGCCCCAGGTGCTCGTGCTCCATCGCCTCGACCCTGGCCGCCTGCACGGCCGACAGGTAGTCGCGGACCGTGTCGTCCGGCCGTGCCCGCGTCCATATGGGCACGGTGTTGAGCAGCACGCCGACGATGTCGGACAGCCCCTCGCCCTCCCGGCCGGAGACGGTCACACCGAACACGGCGTCACTCCGGCCCGTGTGGGCGCCGAGGAGGAGGCCGAACGCGCCGGTCAGCACCGAGTTCAACGTGACGCCGTGCCTCCTGGCCGCGTCCCGCAGCAGCTCCGACTGTGCGGCGGACAGCGTGTGCACGAGCGCGCGTGGCAGGTCGTCCGAGAAGGACGGCGCCGGTCCGGCGAGCAGCGTCGGGCCGGGGAGGCCGGCCAGGTGCTCCGCCCAGAAGCGTTCCGATACGGCGGAGTCCTTGGCGTCGAGCGCCCGGGCGTAGTCCTCGAAGCTCGGCGGGGCCGGGACCGCGTCGAGCGGCGCGCCCGCGAGAGCGGCCTGGTAGGCGTCGAACAGGTCCCGCAGCATGATCTCGCGGGACCAGCCGTCCCACAGCAGCAGGTGGTAGCTCAGCAGCAGGCCGTCGCGGTCGTCGGGCAGACGCACCACGGTCATCCGGATCAGCGGCGGCTCACCTGGGGCGAATCCGGTGTCGCGGTCCCGGGCGCGCAGGGCGTCGACCTCCGCGTCCGTCGACAGCTGAACCGTGCGGACATCGACCCGCCGACCCGCCTTGAGGACCTGGACCGGGTTTCCGTCGTCGTCGGTGGTGAAGCCGGCGCCCACGACCGGGTGCCGCGCGATCACGTACGCCATCGCCTCGGCCAGCGCGTCGGTGTCCAGGCGCCGGTCGAAGGTGAAGTAGTTCTGCGCGACATAGTGCCCGGCCGAGCCCGCCATCTGGGCCTGGAAGAACAGGCCTCGTTGGAGCGGGGTGACCGGTGCGGTGCGCTCAGCCGTCGCGGACGCGTCCGCGACACGTTCCAGTGCGGTCCGCCAGTGCTCGGTGATCTCGTCGGGGATGCCCTCGGCGAGGGTGAACGCCGCGTGCAGACTTCCGGTGGCCTCGTCGATCCACGCGTTGACCTCGACGGCGTACGGGCTGCCCTGATCGCCGCCGGTGATGTGCACCGCCTGGGACTCGCTGCCCCTGCCGAGGTAGTTGAACAGCACCTGCGGGCGGGCGTTCAGCAGCGGGGCCGTCTGCGGGTTGAGGTATCTGAGCTGCCCGTAGGCGACGTGCGCGCGCTCGTCCGGCTGGCGTTCGGCGATCTCGCGCGCCGCGGCGACGGGGTCTGTGTGCGCCGTGAGCCGTACGGGCGCGATGGAGGTGAACCAGCCGACCGTACGGGTGTAGTCGTGGTGTTCGAGGACCGGGACCCGGCCGTGCCGCTCCAGCTCGATCGCGAGATCGGTGGGCGACGGCTGGATGCGGGTCAGCGCGGTGCGCAGCGCGCCGCACAGCAACTCGGTGAGACCGATGCCGAGTGCGGCGGGCGCGGTACGCGTCACGCGGTCGCTCACCTCGGGCGCGAGCACGACCGTGGTCTCGCGCTGCCCCTTGAGCGAAGGCAGCCCGTCGACCGCGGGCAGCAGCGCGGGGGCCTGGAGCGTGGTGACCCAGTGTTCGAGGTCGTCGATGGCCTGGGCGGACTGGAGCGTCAGTGCTTCGGCGTACTCGGCGTACGACGTGGTCGGCGGCGCCAGGGTCTCCCCGCGCAGGGCGGTGGCGAGGTCGTCCAGCAGGACCAGCCAGGACACCGAGTCGACGGCGAGGTGGTGCACAGTGACCACCAGGGTCCGGGTCGCCTCCAGCCACGAGAACGCGATGACGTTCCCGGACTCGGGGTCGAGCCGTCCGGCGGCTTCGTTGGCCGCGGTCGTCGCGTCGGTCGCGTCGGTCGCGTGGGTCGTGTGGGTCGCGTCCTCCCGTACGACGGTGATCTCGCGGGCGGGTTCGGTGCGCAGTACCCACACTCCGTGCTCGGCGCGCAGCCGCAGCCGGAGGGCCGGGTGCGCGGCCACGACGGCGTTCGCGGCGCGCTCGACATGGGCGAACCCGGTGCCCTCGGGGGCCACCAGCGTCCTGGCCTGGGCGAACCGGGCGAGCGATCCACCCAGTTCGCGCCGGCGCAGGATGATCGGCGTCGGTGTCAGCGGGCCGTCCTCGCGGCGGGCGGGTGCGGACCCGGCCGCGGCCTGCGGTGCGCGCGCACCCAGGTGCTCGGCGAGCGCGCGCGGTGTCCTGAACAGGAACACGTCCCGTGGCGCGATCGGCAGACCGAGCGCCCTGGCCCGGTTGATCACGGTGATGGCGACGATGCTGTCGCCTCCGGCGCGGAAGAAGTCGGTGTCGGGGTCCACGGCGGAGCCGGGCAAGGTTTCGGTGAAGATGTCGACGAGCGCAGGCAGTGCGGCCACAGCACCGTCTTCGTCCGCGAGTGCGTCGTGGCTGGTCGCGCAGTTCCCCGCGCCCCTTCGGGCGCGCTCGACCAGCGCCTTCCGGTCCAGCTTGCCATTGACCGTCAACGGCAGCGCGTCGACCGACAGCACCCGGCCCGGCACCATGTGCACGGGCAACTTCGCGGACAGCAGCTCGACGAAGTCACCAGGCACCCGGCCCACGACGTGCGCGATCAGGTGGTCGCCACTGTCCGCAACGGTGACGGCCACGTCGACCACGCCGTCGAGTTCCCTGAGCGCGGACTCAACTTCGCCCAACTCGATCCGGAAGCCCTTGAGTTGGACCTGGTCGTCGGCCCGGCCGGTGAACTCCAGCTCGCCGTCGAGCGTACGGCGGGCGAGGTCGCCCGTGTGGTACATGCGGGAGCCGTCGCCCGCGAACGGGTTCGCCACGAACCGGCCCGCGGTGAGCCCCGGCCTGCCCAGGTAGCCGAGCGAAACCTGTTCGCCGGCGACGTAGATGGCGCCCACCCGGCCCGGTGGCACCGGCCGGAGCCGGTCGTCGAGCAGATAGGTGACCAGGCCGGGAATCGGACCGCCGATCGGGCTGACGTCGTCGCCGAGGTCGAAGTCCTCGTCGGTCAGCACCCGGTGGGTGACGTGGACGGTGGTCTCGGTGATGCCGTACATGTTGACCAGCTCGGGCGAACCGGTGCCGTGCCGCTCGACCCAGCCGCGCAGCCGCCCGAGGTCCAGCGCCTCGCCTCCGAAGATGATCCGGCGCAGTGCGGTGACCGGCTCGTCGGCGTGCCGGTCGGCCTCGATGAACTGGTAGAACGCCGAAGGGGTCTGGTTGAGCACGGTCACTCCGCGCTCGCGGACCAGCCGGTGGAAGTCGACCGGGGAGCGGGTCAGCCCGTACTCCGGCACCAGCAGCTCACCGCCGTACGCCAACGCGCCCCACAGCTCCCAGACGGCGAAGTCGAAGGAGAAGGAGTGGAACTGGACCCACACGTCGTCCGGGCCGAAGTCCATGTCGGGCTGGGTGTTGGCGAGCAGCGTCACCACGCTGGAATGCGGGACGACGACACCCTTGGGTCTGCCGGTCGATCCGGACGTGTAGATCACGTACGCGGGGTTGTGCCAGTTGACCTCGGGCTCGGGCTCAGTAGTGGCCGGCGGCAGCTCGTCTCCCTGGACGAGCACGCGGGCCGACACACCTGCCCGGGCCAGCAGTTCGGTGAAGCGGTCCCGCTGCTCGCGGTCCACGAGGACGACCTGCGGAGCGGCGTCGGCGAGGATGTACTCCAGCCGTTCGTCCGGGTACGCCAGGTCCAGCGGTACGTACGCGCCGCCCGCGCTGACGATCGCGACCAGGGCGACGACCTGCTCAAGGGAGCGCGGGACGGCGACGGCGACCCGCTTGCCCGGCCCGACACCGGCCGCGCGCAGAGCCGAGGCCAACTCGTTCTTGGTGTCTGCCAGTTCGCCGTAGGTCAGTGACCTGCTACCGCCGTCGAGACCGCACTGGGTGACGGCGGTGGCGGCCGGGCCGCGAGTCGCGGCGGCGTCGAACAGTGCGCCCAGGGTCGTCGGGGTGATCCGCGCGGGACGCCGGGCGCCGCCGGTGTCCTCGCGCGCAAGGTCGTCGACCAGGGCGTCCGGCCGGGTGAGCAGACCGGTGAGGGTCTGGGTGAACGTGCGCAGGATCGTCTGGGCGCTCGCCTCCCGCAGCAGTTCGCCGTCATAGATCAGGTTGAAGCGCGGACGGCCGTCGAGTGCGCGCTCCACCACGAGCGTCAACGGGTAATGCGGGGCGCCCTCGTTGACGATGTCGGTGATGACCAGCTCATCGTCAGGTCCCCGCAGACCGTCGACATCGGTCGCGACATCGAACACCACCAGGGTGTCGAACAGGGACCCGGCGCCGGCCTGGCGGCCGATCCTCGCCAGCGATACATGCTGGTGCGGCAGCACCGCGCTCTGATGTTCCCGCACCGCGGCGAGCAGGTCCCGCGCCGTGGTGGTACCGGCCCAACGGGCGCGTACAGGGATCGTGTTGATGAACAGACCCACCATGTCCTCGATGCCGGGCACCTCCGCGTCGCGCCCGGACACCGTGGAACCGAACACGACGTCCCTGCCGTGCAGGAGGGAGCCCAGCGTCACCGCCCAGGCGCTGTGCACGGCCACGCTCAGCGGCACGCCGGCCGAGCGGACGGCCGCGTCGATGTCGTCCTCCGGCTCCACGGCGGTGTCGGCGAACCGGTCGGACGGGGTGTGCCCCTCGGCGACCAGCGAGGGGCCGGGCAGCTCGGCGAGCTCATCGCGCCAGACGCGGTCGCTCTCGTCGTCGTCGCGTCCGGCGAGCCAGCTCACGTAGTCGGGGAAGCCGCCGAGCGGGTACACGGTCCCCGGCGCGTGGTACTCGGCCAGCAGCGCGCGGAGCATCGGCGGCACCGACCAGCCGTCGGCGATGATGTGGTGCACGGTCTGCACCAGGACGTTCCGGCCGGAGCCCGCGCGGAAGAGCGTGTACCGCATCAGCGGGCCGGTGGCCAGGTCGAACCCGGCGCGGCGGTCCCGCTCGGCGTGGTCCCGGATCTCGTCGTCGGTGATGCCGGGGCGGTCCAGCGTGGTGAAGGGCGCCTCCACACCGCTCTCCAGTACGGAGACCACACGGCCGTCGGCGAGGGCCACGAACCGCGCGGCCAGGTTCGGGTACAGCGTGAGCAACCGGGTGGCCGCCGCCGCGAGCCGGTCGGCGTCCACCTCGCCGTCCAGCGTGAGCAGTTGCTGCTCGACGTAGCTGCCCGCCGAGTCGTCGTCGAAGACGGAGTGGAAGTACAGGCCCTCCTGCAACGGGGTCAACGGCAGGATGTCCCGCAGTGCCGGGCCGTCCAGGACGTCGACATCGGCCTGCGTGAGAGGCACCAGGCCGAAGTCGCTGGGAGAGTGGCCGCCCTGGTCGAGCGCGGCCAGTCCGGCAAGAGCCACCCGGAAGTAGTCGCCGAGCGTCGCGATGTCCTCGTCGGTGAACATCCCCTCGGGCCAGGAGATGGTGGTGACCAGTTCGTACTCGCCGGTGGAGGTGGCGGGTTCGGCGATCGCGTTGAACTCCAGGGCGCGCGGCAGGCGCATCCTCGGGTCGCGCCTCTCACCCAACTGGCCTGTGGTGCCCGCGAGTTGCCAGTCCCCGGACGCGCCCGCGTCGAAGCGGCCGAGGTAGTTGAACAGCACCTGTGGTGCGGGGGCGTCGAACTCGATGTGGGTCAGGTACCGGAGGGCACCGTAGGAGACGCCGTTGTCCGGCACCCGGGCGAGGTCTTCCTTGACCGCCTTGAGCGCGGCGGCCAGGTACTCGGGTGCGGTGGGATCGGCCGCCGCGCCGGGGTCCACGGTCACCGGGAACAGGGTGGTGAACCAGCCCACGGTCCGCGACAGCTCGGGCTCGAAGCCGGCGGAGCCCGCCACGAACTGTCCTTCGCGGCCGTGGCCCTCGAGTTCGATGTGCGCGAACGTCTGGTCCTGCCCGAGGTCGCGGCGCCATCGGGCGAGGGTGACGGCGAGCGCGGTCAGCAGGACGTCGTTGACGCCCGCGTGGAACTTCGCGGGGATCTCGCCCAGCAGCGCGGCCGTGACCTCGGGGCCGACCGAGACGGTCCGCAGTCGCTCCCCCGCGACGGTGTCCGCTGCGGACAGCGCGCGCCTGCCCACCGGTTGGTCGACTCCCGGCAAAGGACGCCAGTAGTAGGCACTGTCCGCGTCGAACGCCGCGCGCTCCAGCAGCTGCGTCCAGCGCCGGAACGACGTGCCCACCGGGGGCAGCTCGATCGGCGCGCCCGAGGTGAACTGCCGCCAGGCGGTGGCCAGGTCCTCCATCAGGACCCGCCAGGACACGCCGTCGATCACCACGTGATGGGCGACCACGACCAGCTGCCGTGCCTCGCGGCGCCAGACGGCACGCAGCATCACGCCGCCCGCCGGGTCCAGCCCTTCGGTGGCGAGCGCGACGCACTCGTCGAGCGGCCTGTCGCTCTCCAGCCACCCCGCGGCGGCCTGGTCCGCCTCGGGGATGTCGAAGCTCCAGCGGTCGCCGCGCACCAGCTTGGCGCGCAGCATGTCGTGCCGCCCGACCACGGCGGCGAGGATCTCGTCGAGGGCCTCGGCGGTCAGGTCCGCCGGGGTGTTCAGCACGACCGACTGTACGAAGCCGTCGATCGCGTCCGTGGTCTCGCCGAGCCACTGCACGATGGGCGATCCCACGACGGAACCGGTCGCGACATCGCGGCGGTCCACCGTGGAGACGTCCTCACGGCTCGCCACCGCCGCCAGCGCCCCCACAGTGCTGTGGGTGAAGATCTGCCGTGCCGTGACGTAGAGCCCCGCGTCGCGCAGCGCGCTCAGCAGCGAGATCGCCAGAATGCTGTCTCCGCCGAGCTGGAAGAAGTCCTGGTCGACACCGACCTCTTCGAGCCGCAGCACCGCCGCGACCGCCGCGCACACCGCGCGCTCGTTCTCGGTGATCGGCTGGATGAGCGAGCCCGTCCCGATCGTGGGCTCCGGCAGCGCGTTCCGGTCGAGCTTGCCGTTCGCGGTGAGCGGGAACTCCGTCATCACGACGATGTGGGCGGGCACCATGTACTCCACCATGTGCTCGGCGGCCCACGCCTTGACCTCGTCCGCCCGCAGGTCCTCGCTCCCGGCGGCCGGGATCACGTACCCCACGAGGTAGGTGCCGCCCGCCGCGTTCTTCTTCGCGACGACGCAGGTGTGCCGTACCCCGGGGTGCTCCGCGAGACCGACCTCGACGTCCTCGATCTCCAGCCGCATACCGCGGATCTTGATCTGGTTGTCGGCCCGGCCGAGGAAGTCCAGCGACCCGTCCGGGGCGAACCGCGCGAGATCACCGGTCCGGTACAGCCGGGACCCGTCCGCGGCGAACGGGTTTGCCACGAACCGGGACGCCGTCAGACCGGGCGCGTTGACGTACCCGCGTCCCAGGAGGAGTCCACCCACGTACAGTTCGCCGCCGACTCCGATCGGGACGGGGCGCAGTTCGTCGTCCAGGACGTACAGCTGAGTGTTGGGGTTGGCCTTGCCGATCGACGTCGACAGGCGTTCCGCCGCGCCCCGGTAGATGACGTGCGAGACGCCGATGGTCGTCTCGGCCGGGCCGTAGCCGTGGTACATGGGGATGTCGAGCCGGGTGCGGAACCTCTCGTACAGCTCCGGAGTCAGCACCTCACCGCCGCACCACACGTGCCGCAGGCTGTCGAGGCGCCCGGAGTCGCCCGCGATCTCCAGCAGCACGTCCAGCATGGACGACACCAAGTACGTGAAGGTGACGCGCTGTTCGGCGATCACGCTCAGCAGGTGGTGCGGGTCGCGTTCACCGCCGGGCCGCAGGACCACCAGCCTGGCGCCGGACACCAATGGCAGGAAGATCTCGTTGAGGGAGATGTCGAAGGACAACGGCGCCTTGAACAGTGACGCGTCGTCGTGGCCGAAGCCGAGGATCTCGTTGACCTGCCACAGCAGGCGCTCGCTGATGGCTTCGTGCCGGATCATCGCGCCCTTGGGCCGCCCGGTCGAACCGGACGTGAAGATCACGTATGCCAGGGCGTCGCCGAGGACGGTGACCTCGGTCCCCTCGGTGGGGTAGGAACCGAACCTCCAGTCGCCGAGGTCGACGGCGACGGCCTCCGGTTCGGCCGGGTCGTGCTCGCCCGAGTCGTTGAGCTGCACCACGACCCGGGCGTCTTCGATGACGACCGCTCGGCGCGCGGCGGGCCACTGCGGATCGAGCGGCACGAACGCGCACCCCGCCTGGAGCACGCCGAGCAGCCCGATCACCATCTCGGCGGAGCGCCCCAGTGAGATGCCGACGACCTGTTCGGCGGTGAGGCCGCGTTCGATCAGATGGTGGGCCAACTGGCTGGAGAGCTCGGCTGCCTGACGGTAGGTCAGCGACCGGTGCTCGTCGACGATGGCGATGGCGTCCGGTCTGGTCCGCGCCTGCTCGCGGAACATCTCCACGATGGTCGGGCGGACCCGGTCGGCCGCGGTGTCGTTCCACTCGGCAAGGGCTTCGAGCCTCGCCGCCACGCCGGCCGTGCCGATGGTGCCGATGGGCCGGTCCGGGAAGTCGGCCAGGTCGTCCAGCGCGAGCTGCGCGTCGGCCGGCTCGACCCCTTCCGGTACGGAGATGCTCCGGCCGTCCGCGCCGTCAGCTCCGACCTCCCAACCGCCGGGCCCGTCCCCGCCGTTGTCGACCCACCCGAGGACATCGGCGAACAGAGTGCCGGGAGTGAGGTCGATGCCGTCGGGACTCCGGCCCGTCGCCCAGTACGACAGTCCGATGGCGCATGCTTCGGCGATGGTCCTGTCGGAATAGTCACCGGTTCGCCGGCGTACGTCGGCCAGGCGCGTGGGAGAAAGCAGTACGAGGCGAGTGCTCGGTTCCATCATCGAAGACACAGCGTCCCTTCCAAGATATGAAAGTTAGCCTAACCTAAATTAGGGTTACCTAACTACGGTTACTAACTACCCTCTCGCCAGGCCCGCCACAGTCGTGCGTACCGGCCGCCCAGAGCGACCAACTCCTCGTGAGTTCCCTGCTCCACCACGCGCCCCGCGTCCAGCACGGCGATCCGGTCCGCCGCCATCGCCTGGGTCAGCCGGTGCGCCACGAACAACGTGGTCCGGCCCGAGCACGCGGCCAGCACGGCCCGCTCCAGCTCGGCGGCGCCCTCGCTGCCCGCCTCCGCGGTCGACTCGTCCAGCACCACCACCGGCGACCGGCCCAACACCAGCCGGGCCAGGGCGACCTGGGCGACCTTGGTGACGTCCAGGCGCTCGCCGCCCTCGCCGACCATGGTGTTCAGCCCGTCGGGCAGCGCGTCGACCCACTCGTCGGCACCGACCGTGCGCAACGCGTCCATCAGCTCGGCGTCGGTCGCTTCCGGCGCGGCCAGCCGCAGGTCGTCGGCGAGCGGACCGGAGAACACATGCGTCTCCTGCGTCAGGATGCTCACCAAGGCCCGTGCCCCGGCCTCGTCCAGACCGGCGAGGTCGGTCGACCCGACGCGCACCGACCCGGCCTGCGGGGTCCCGATGCCCGCGATCAGCGCGGCCAGGGTCGTCTTGCCCGCGCCCGTCGCCCCCACCAGCGCGAGCGAACCACCGGCCGGGATCGTCAGGTTGACATCCCTCAGGACCGGCTCCTCGGTGTCGGGATAACGGAACGTCAGCCCCTCCACCGTCACCGGGTACGGCGCGGCGTCCGGCGACGCGACGGCCGCGTCGCCCACCAGCCGGTCCTCCGCGGCCTCCCCCAGCACCCCGACCAGCCGGGTCAGGCTCGCGCCCGACTTCTGCGCCTCGTCGAAGGTGAACATGATGGCGCCCAGCGGGGTGAACAGCCGGTGGAACAGCAGCGGGGCCGCCGACACCTCGCCCAGGGTGGCGGCATCGGCCTCCAACAGGGCGTACCCCACCACGAGGATCAGGACCAGCCCGATGAACTCGGCGCGGTTCTCCCTGCCGACGAAACGGCCGAAGAACCGGAACACCTCGATGCCGAGATCGCGCACCCGCCACGACTCAGTGGTGACCTTCTCGCGGAAGGCGTCCTCGAGGCGGTACGCCCGGACCGTGTCGATCCCGTTCAGACCGCTGATCAATGCCTGCGCACGGTCGGCCTGCGCCGCCCGCTGCTTCTGGTAGAGCGGGGCGGACCGGGGAAGATACCAGCGCAGGGCCAGCGCGTACGCGGGTAGCGCGCCGGCGCCCGCCAGGCCGAGCCGCCAGTCGAGGCCGAACATGCCGACCGTGGCGATGACGACCAGCACTCCCGCCGAGAACACCGTGGGGATGGCCGTGCGGATGCCCTTGGAGATGACGGCCACATCGTCACCCACCCGGGAGAGCACGTCCCCGCGGCCGACCTGTTCGATCCGTGCGCTCGGCATGCCGAGCACCGCCCGGACGGCCTGCTCGCGCAGCTGCGCGAGCAGATCCGCGCCCAGCCGCCCGATCAGGTAGGTCGACACCGCGGTGGCCGCCGCGCCGAGCAGCGCGGCGGCCACCATCAACACCCCGATCGTGACCAGGATCGAGCGCGGTTCGCCCTCGACCACCCCGTCGACCACCCGGCCGAGCAGGAGCACCGGGACCACCTGGAGCGCCGCCCCGGCGACCGTGGTGAGCACGGTGGCGACCGCCAGCCATGGCACCTCGCGGCAGTGCGCCCCGACCCATCGGGTGGCCTCGCGTCCGGTCGCCGTGCGCAGCATCGCCGGGGCGACACGCGTGTCAGTGGTACTCACACCTACTCGGCCGACTTGACGAGCTCGTCGACCGCGTACGGCATGGACAGCAGGGTGCCCTGGGAGATGGCCGCGCCGACCGCCGGGCCCTCACTGTCCAGCAGGTACGACACCTTGCCGTTCTTGACCGCGTCCAGGTTGGCGAACAGCTTGAACTTCTTCAGCGCCTCCGTGTCCGCCTTGTCGTTGATGACGAAGATGCGGTCGACGTCGACCAGGTCGACGCGCTCGGGGGAGAGTTGGGTGTAGAAGCCGCCGTCCGCGATCTTGTCGATCTCGGTCTGGTACTTGAAGCCGATGCCGGTCGCCAGCCGTCCGCGCACGTCGGTGGAGGTGAACGGCGCCACGGAGTCCTTGTACCAGGACAACACGACGGACGTCTGGTCCGCGAACGCGGGGTGTTCCTTCTTGGCCGCGTCGAGCTTGCCCTGGATGTCCTCCACCATCTTCTCGCCCTCCTCGGCCTTGCCGAGTGCCTTGGCGATGTGGAGCGCGTTGTCCTGCCAGGGCGCGCTGAACGGCTCCTTCTCGGCCTTGGTGCGGCCCACCGTCGGGGCGATCTTGGAGAGCTTGTCGTAGGCGGCCTGGTCGATCTCGGAGTAGACCGCGACGATCAGGTCCGGCCGCAGGGCGGCGATCTTCTCGTAGTTGGGGCCGGAGTCGCCGTTCTTCATGACGACCTCGGGCTTGGTGTCGCCCCACTTGTCCTTCACCCAGGGCCACTGGGTGTTGATGTCGGGGGTCTTGCCCGCGGGGTTCGGGTACTGGTCGACCATGCCGACCGGCTTGATGCCGAACGCCAGGATGGTCTGGTCGTCCGTGTAGCCGACGGAGACGACCCGCTTGGGAGCCTCGGTGACCTTCGTGGATCCGAACGCGTGCTCCACGGTGACCGGGAACGCGCCGGCGGCGGCCGGGGCGTTGTCGCTCGACGTGTCCCCCTCGTCCGCCGAGTCGGAACCACACCCAGCGAGGAGGCCGACGCCGAGCGTCGCGGCGGACAACACCGCCGCCAACCGCCGCCAAGGCTTCATGAGCGCCGTTCTATGGAGGAGCATCCCAAGTCCCTTGCTATCGCACCGATCCGCCACCCCTGTCTAAGGGCAGGCAAACCTTACCCCGCAGAAGTGAGGTTAGCCTAGCCTAAGTTGGTCTTGTTCTTGCCGGGACCTAGCCGAGCTGGACGTGGGTGCGGCCGATCGGCACGATGAGCGGCCGGCGGCCCACCGGGTCGTCGATCACCTTGGCGCGCAGCCCGAACGCCTCGTGCAGCAACTCGGCGGTGATCACGTCACGCGGGTGCCCCTGCGCCAGGATCGACCCCTCCCGCATCACGATGAGGTTGTCGCTGTAGCGCGTGGCCAGATTGAGGTCGTGCAGCACCATGACCACGGCGCACCCCGACTCGTGCAGGTCGTCCACCAGGTCGAGCACGTCGATCGCATGCGCCAGGTCCAGGTAGGTGGTCGGCTCGTCAAGGAGCAGCAGGTCGGTGCCCTGGGCCAGGGTCATCGAGATCCAGACGCGCTGACGCTGTCCGCCGGACAGCGCGTCGACCGGACGGTCGGCCAGATCGGACACCCCGGTCATGGCCAGCGCGCGCTCCACGACGGCGGCGTCGTCCGACGACCACTGCCGCAGCCAACTCTGGTGCGGATGGCGGCCCCTGGCGACCAGGTCGGACACCGTCAGCCCCTCCGGCGCGACCGGCGCCTGCGGCAGCAGGCCGAGCTTCTTCGCCACGTCCCTGGTCCTGAGCCTGGCAATGTCCTCGCCGTCCAGCACGACCGTCCCCTTGGCCGGTTTGAGCAGCCGCGACAGGGTCCGCAACAGGGTCGACTTCCCGCAGCCGTTGGGGCCGATGATCGTGGTGATCACCCCTGGTGGGATCGCCACGTCGAGATCGTCGATGACGGTCCGGGTGCCGTACCCGACCGTGACGCCCCTGGCTGCCAGCCGTGAGGCGTCATCGACCCCGGACTCGATCTCGGTGATGGACTGAGCGACCACAAGGCCCCCTCGTTTAGGTCTGCCTGACTTTGTATCAGCTATCTGCGGTTCGCCCGCACCAGCAGATAGACGAGGAAGGGGCCGCCGATCGCGGCGGTGACCACGCCGACCGGGAGACTGATGGGCAGTGCCGTGCGCGCGACCAGGTCCGCGCCGATCAGCAGCAACGCTCCCACCATGCCGGAGGCCACCAACGGCGGCGTCGGGCACCTCGCCAGACGCATCGCCACCTGCGGCGCCACCAGCGCGACGAACGGGACCGGGCCCGCCGCGCTCACCGCCACACCGGCCAGCAGCACCGCGCACAACAGCATGACCGCCCGCACCATCGAGTACCGGACGCCCAGTCCCGCGGCGACCTCGTCGCCGAAGTGCATCGGTTTGAACTGGAACGCGACGCACGACACGACGGCCATGAGGACGAGCGTGCCCCAGAGCGCCACCCGGACCTCGTCCCACGAGCGGTCGTCCAGTGAGCCGACCAACCACGCCTGGGCCTGGGCCACGTCCCTGATGTCGGCCGTGACCAGCAGCCAGGTCGTGATCGCCTCCATCACGGCGCTCACCGAGATGCCGATGAGGATGAGCCGGAAGCCGTCGATCCCGCGCCGCCACGCCAGGAAGTACACCAGCAGCCCGGTGCCGAGACCGCCCGCGAGCGCCGCCGCGGACAGACCCACGGAGCCGACGATCGCCGCGGCGGTCCCGCCCGACACCGTCACCAGGAACACCGCGACCGCGCCGGCACCCCCGGTGATCCCCAGAATGTCCGGGCTGGCCAGCGGATTGCGCGCGATGGACTGCGTGATCGCCCCGGACACCCCCAGCGCGATCCCCACGATGAGCCCGGCCAGAGCACGCGGCATCCGCAAGTCCATGATCACGAACTGGTCGACCTGCTCACCCCGGCCGAGGATCGTGGCGACCACCTGGGGCAGGCCGATGGGGAAGTCCCCGACGCCGATGGACACGCAGAACACCAGGAAGGTCGCCGCCGCCAGCAGCAGCGTGACGAGGACGATCCAGGGCCGCCATACGAACGACACGTGGCCGAGCCGCACGCCCGGCGCCACCGATGGCTTCACGTCCGTCCCGCTTGGCTTCACGTCTGTCCGGTTCGGATTCACGTCTGTCCCGTTCATGCGTTCTTGAACTTTCCGCGCCACACGAGAGCCGCGAAGAACGGGGCGCCGAGGAGAGCGACGACGACACCCGCGTCCAACTCGCCCGGCCGCACCACCAAGCGCCCCACCACGTCGCAGACCAGCAGGACGATGGCTCCGAGCAGACCCGCGTACGGCACGAGCCAGCGATAGTCCGGCCCGGTCAGATACCGGGCCACGTGGGCCACCATGAGCCCGAGAAACGCGATGGGGCCGCACGCCGCCGTCGCCGCGCCCGCGAGCAGGGTGATGGCGACGATGCCGATGGTCCGGCTCAGCGCGATGTTCACACCCAGCCCCCGCGCCACGTCGTCACCCAGGTTGAGCAGGTTGATGGCGGGCAGCGTGGTCAGTGCCAACACCAACCCGGCCGCGACGAACGCGGCCACCGGCCAGATGACGTCGAATCCGACACCGGCCACGGAGCCCGCGTTCCAGAACCGCAGCGCGTTCAGCGATGCCTTGTCCGACAGCGCGACCGCCGTGGTCATCGCCGCGAGGAACACCGTGATCCCCTGCCCGGCCAGTGCGAGTGTCAACGGGTTGCCGGCTCCCCGGCCGATGCTCGCCAACCCGAACACGACGACACCGGCGACCGCCGCCCCCAGGAAGGCGAACCAGACGTACTGGAACGGGTTGGAGAATCCGAACAGGGCGACCACCGACACCACGGCGAACGAGGCGCCGGAGTTCACCCCCAGCAGGCCCGTGTCGGCGATCGGGTTGCGCGTGTACCCCTGGATCAGAGCCCCGCCGACTCCGAGGGCGATGCCTGCCACGATCGCGAGCACCGTCCGGGGCACCCGCACGGTCTGCACGATGAGCCGGATCTCGGTGAGTTGCTGGTCGGAGTCCGGCACCGCGAACAACCCGTGCCACACCTCGGCGGGACTCAACGCGCGCGCACCGACGGCCAACGACAGCGCCCCCGCGGTCACGAGGACCGCCACAAGCATGCCCAAACCCACAACCCGCCGCCGACGGGCCTCTGTTGTGCCCCTGGGCGCGGGGCGCTCAACTGCAGTCGTGACCATGTCGACGTACGTTATCCCTTAGGTGAGCCTAAGCTAAACCCGACAAGCTGTCGACAGGGCGACTGGACAGCAGGCGCCAGGTGAACCCGCCAACTGGGGCACCATATGCGCCCGTTGCAAACTAAGGTAAGCCTTGCTTTACTTTCCCCGGTCAATCCCTGCCCTGAGGAGGAACCCCATGCGGGTCGTCATGTTCGGTTACCAGACCTGGGGGCACCGCACCCTGCAAGCCCTCCTGGACTCCGAACACGACGTGGCACTGGTCGTGACGCACCCCAAGAGCGACCACGCGTACGAGAAGATCTGGAGCGACTCCGTCGCCGACCTCGCCGAAGAGCACGGCGTCCCGGTGCTGATCCGCAACCGCCCTGACGACGACGAGCTGTTCGAGCGTCTCAAGGAGGCCGACCCGGACATCATCGTGGCGAACAACTGGCGGACGTGGATCCCCCCGCGCATCTTCGACCTGCCGCGCCGCGGCACGCTGAACGTCCACGACTCGCTGCTGCCGAAGTACGCCGGCTTCTCCCCGCTGATCTGGGCTTTGATCAACGGGGAGCCCGAAGTGGGCGTCACCGCGCACATGATGAACGACGAACTCGACGCCGGCGACATCGTCCGGCAAGAGGCGGTTCCGGTCGGACCGACGGACACCGCCACCGACCTCTTCCACAAGACCGTCGACCTCATCGCCCCGGTCACGATCGGCGCGCTCGGCCTCATCGCCGCCGGGCAGACGGAGTTCACCCAGCAGGACCGGTCGCAGGCGAGCTTCTTCCACAAGCGGTCCATCGAGGACAGCCGTATCGACTGGGCCTGGCCGGCGGAGGACCTCGAACGCCTGGTCCGCGCCCAGTCCGAGCCGTACCCCAGCACATACACCTTCCACAAGGGCAAGCGCCTCGAAGTCCTGGCGGCGGTCGTGTCCCAGGGCCGGTACGGCGGCACTCCCGGCCGCATCTTCTATCGCGAGGGCGACGGCGTGGTGATCGTCGCCGGAGCCGACGCCCGCACCGGCGGCAACCACGGCCTGGCCATCACGCGCGTACGGACCGAGGACGGCCGGGAGTTGGCCGCGACGGAGTACTTCTCCTCCATGGGCGGTTATCTGACCACCCGCCCCTGACGCGCGGGCCCCACCACCGCGCTCGCCGCCGAGCGTGCTCGCCATGCCTGTAGGCCCCGGTACGGTCCCGGGGGCCGACAGGACATCGCCGCCGTACGGACCACCGGTCCGCGCGGCGGCGATCGTCTTCGTGCCCGCGTGCGGCCCGCCCCTTCTCGCGCTGCGCGCTCCTGGACGCCGACCGGATGTGCTGTCGCTTGCCGGCCGCTACTGCATGCCTCCGTGCGCCGGTCGGCCATCTATGTGACCAAGCAATGCGTCCATGAATCCTGTCAGGTCCATTGCAACGTCAATCAGCTGCCCCCTACGCTCACGCGGTCTTTCTCATGAACTCCGTTCACATAGATGATTGGAGAGATCGATGAGTGCAAGACCTCGTTTAGCCGCCCTGCTGGTGGCGGTGGCCACCTTCACGGCGGTCGTCCTCCCCACCGCCTCGGCCCACCCGGTGCCGAGGGTCCCGAAGACCACTGTCCTCGACGGCGTGCGGCTCCAGCAGACGAAGCTCCGGCTCGACCGCGGCGATCACCGACTGCGACGTACGCTCAAGCAGTTGACGACACGCGCCGACACCTGGCTCGACAAGGGCCCCTGGACGGTCGTCGACAAGCCGCGGCCCGCGCCCGGCGGTGACGTCCACGACTACCTCAGCCAGGCCCCGTACTGGTGGCCCTCGCAGCCCAGGACCACCGACAACCCCTGGGGCTGCCCGTACGTCCAACGCGACGGCGAGCGCAATCCGGAGGTGGACACCGGAACCGACCGTCAGGACGTGGAGAAGGTCTTCGACTCCACGTACGACCTCTCCCTCGCCTGGTACTACACCGGCGAGCGGAAGTACGCGGAGAAGGCCGCATCGGTGCTGCGCACCTGGTTCCTCGACCCGGCCACCCGGATGAACCCCCACCTGAACCACGCCCAGTTCATCCCTTGCAAGTACGACGGCCGGGCGATCGGCATCATCGACTTCTCGCAGTCCTTCACCAGCGTCCTCGACGCGATCGCGATCCTCGACACGGGGGCCCCGGGCTGGACCCGTCAGGACCGCTCCGCGATGCACGCGTGGAACATCGACTTCCGCGACTGGCTGGTGAACAGCGCCTTCGGCAAGGAGGAAGGCGCCGCGAAGAACAACCACGGCACCTTCTACGACATGCAACTCGCCGCCCTCGCCCATGCGACCGGTGACAAGGCGCTGACGCGCCGGGTCGTCCTCGACGCCCGCGCCAAGCGCATCGACCCGCAGATCGCCGCGGACGGCAGCCAGCCGCAGGAGCTCACCCGGACGCGGAGCTGGCACTACTCGACGTTCGCCCTGGTCGCGTACACACGTTTGGCCGCCGTCGGACGGCATGTGGGAGTGAACCTGTGGTCCTACGAGGGGCCCAACGGGCAGAGCCTGTTCAAGGCAGTCGACTACCTGCTGCCTGCCGCCTCCGGAGCCGCGCCGTGGCCACATCCGGACCTGGAGTTCCGCCGGTACGCAGCCACCGACGTGGTGCACGCGGCGGCGGACGCCGGGGACCCCGAAGCGCGGGCGGTGGCGGCCCGGTTGGAGCCGCCGCCCGGCGGTGACCTCTGGGAGCTCAGGCCCGCGGCCGAGCAGTTGGACTCGATCGCGGGGTGAGCGACCGCGTCGGTGACAGGTGAACGGGTACGTCGGTCGCGCGGCGGTGCTCTCCGGGCATCACCGGGCGTCACCGGGCGACCGACGTACCGGAAGACAGTCCCGCGACAACGATCAAGAGGTCACCTCGAATCAACTCGAAATGACCTCTGACCTGCTGCTTCGCAAGTCGGGACGACAGGATTGGAAGCTGCGACCCCTTGACCCCCAGCAATGCGGTCGATCTCGGTTTGAAGCCTTGGACGGCCGTTGCGCGCCGGAGGGAGCAGTCATTGGCAGTTGACGGACGTTGCGCGTTGGGCGAGCCCTTGTCGGGTTCCAGAACTCGGCCTGGCCCGGTGACCAGCAGCGATGGATAGAGCACCACGCGCCGTGAAGGATCTCGGACTGTGTCGCTACGTCTGCTCTACCTGGTCTTCGCCCGGCTGCTCGGCTGGCCGGCGCTTCTCTGCCGTTCCTCAGCGTCCAAGAACATCGAACTACGAGGGCGCGTACCGAGTCGTGATCAATGAGTACCGCAGCTTCCGGGGCGGGTGCCCCGTCGGGGGTACGGGGCCCGGCGATCTGCGGCTGCGCCGTGTGGGCGCGAGTGACCGGAAGCGATGCCGCAGGCAGGCAGCGGGGCCCGAGGACCCCGGCTGTGTGCCATCCGGGACGGTGCGTCAGAGCATGGTGAGCCGGTCCACCAGCAGCTCCGTCCTGCGCTCGGTGTCCTCCGGCGGGAGCCGTCCCGCTCGGGTCAGGGTGGCCAGTCCGTGCAGGGACGCCCAGAACGTCTCGGTGAACAGCCCCGGGTGCACGCCGTCCCCGGCGACCTCGCTGAGGCACTCCAGCATCGCGGCGAAGCCGTCCTTCAACGGTTCGGGGGTGTCCTCCTGCGCGTACGCCAGGCCGCCGTCGAGCTGGAACAGGGCGTCGTAGACCGCCGGATGGCGTTCGGCGAAGGCGAGGTATGCACGGGCGAGGGCGGCGACCCGGGCGCGGGGGCCGTCGGCGGCGGCGGTCGCGGCCCGCATCGCCACGGCCATCTCGGAAGCGCCCTGCAGAGCGACGGCGCCGATGATCTCGCGCTTGCCGCGGAAGTGGCTGTAGAGGACGGGCTGGCTGTATTCGATGCGTTCGGCGAGCCGCCGGGTGGTGACCGCGTCCCAGCCCTGCTGCTCGGCGAGTTCGCGGGCCGTGGCCACGATGAGGCGCTCGCGGCTGACCCGTTCGCGCTGCTTGCGTTCCTGTACCGACATGATTCGATCCTAGCACCGCTAGACAATCGAGCGTCAGCAGATATAGCGTTGCATCATCAGCTAGCAACGCTAGATTCCCGGAGAGGTCATCATGCTCAATGCGCTCGAGGTCGTCACCATCGTGGTCGTCGGCGTGATGGTGGGGGTAGAGTCCTCCGTCCCCTTCTTCAGCAACCCGATCCTCAACGCACTCCCCGGCGACAACGGCCTGCGCGGCCGCGTCCACGGGGCCCGACTGGGCGGCGCCGTGATGCCGTTCTGGTACATCGGCTCGCTCGTCCTCGTCGGGGTCTGGGCCGTCGCCGGATGGGACGACGATGGCACCGGCCTCGTCGTGACCGCCGCCGCGCTGCTGATCGTCAGCGTGCTCATGTCGATCCTGGTGCTCGTCCCGATCAACAACCGGGTCAAGACGTGGACCGCCGGCAGCCGGCCGGCCGACTGGAAGGAGCAGATGAAGCGCTGGGACCGCTGGCACTACGTCCGCGTCGCCGTCATCATCGCCGCCTTCACCTGCCTGGCGGCCGCCCTCACCTGAGCCCGCGGGCCGGCGCGGCGCCGGTGACGCACAATCCCCACTCCCCGGGCGGCAGCGGGCCACCGAAATCCCGACGTCCGGGCATGCAACTGCCGCTGAGAGTCCACACCTGCGATCCCGACAAGCTACGCCCCTCGATCACCTGCGCGGCTCTCGGCTCTGGTTCGGGTGAGGTCTGATCGGCAGCGGATACGCAGGTGTCGGTTCCTGTCAGCAATCGGGGCGCCGTTCCGCTCAACTCACCGAGCAGGCGAACCGACAGGAGCAACTCATGAAGCACCGCATCGTCGTTCTCGGCGCCGGCTATGCCGGGGTCTACGTGGCCGGGAACCTGGCCCGCCGGCTGTCCCCGGCGGACACCGAGATCACCGTGGTCAACGCTGAGCCGGACTTCGTCGAGCGGCTGCGACTGCACCAGCTCGCGGCCGGCCAGGAGATCGAGGCTCGCAAGCTCGCCGACGTCTTCGCGGGCACGGGGATACGGCTGCGCCTGGCCCGTGTCACCGCCGTCGACCCCGAGCGTCAGATCGTCGCCGTGGCCGACGCCGGCGGCGACGGCGAGCTCGGCTACGGCACGCTTGTCTACGCGCTCGGCAGCCACGTCGCCGACCGCAGGGCTTCAGCTTGCTGAGGTTCGGTCGTCGGGGCTGGCCAACTGGGAGCTGGCGAGAGCCATGTGCCCCCGCAGCACATCCAGCGCGCCGGCTTCGTCGCCGCGTTCGATGGCGTCGACGATCGGTTTGTGCCGAGCGGCGGACATGGGCAGGCGGCGTTGCTCGTTGCCAGCGCTCATCACGGTCACCCGGATCGGGCCCTCCAGGTGTCGCCACGTCCTGACCAGTATGGAGTTGCCGGACAGCTCGCACAGCAGAAGGTGGAAGCCAAGATCGGCCTCCACCTGGGCGGTGAAGTCGCCCGCCTGATCGAGCCGGATCAGCCCCCGCCGCAGTTCCTCGACCGCGGCCTGGCGTCCGGCGGAGGCGATCACACCGGCGACGGCCAGGCTCTCGAGGGCGGCCCGCACCTCGTACAGCTCGTGCACCTCGGTCGGCGAGAGCCGGTGCACCTGGAGCATGCCCCGGGCGGCGGGAACCAGCAGCCCCTCCTGCTGCAGGTGCCGCAGCGCCTCTCGGACCGTGCCCCGGCTGATGCCGAGCCGGCTGGCCAGCTCGACTTCTCCCAGATGCTCACCAGGCTGATACTGCCCGGCGAGGATCGCGGTCCGCAGGGCGTGCAGGGCCCGTTCCCGCAAGGTACTGCGATCCAAGCTGGACAGGGCTTCTGCGGCCATGGCGGTCACCACCCCTACTCAGTCCACCGGCATGATAACCGACAACAATCATCTGATGACTGTTGACACTCGGCAGTCAACTCGCCCACTATGACCTGCGACACGGCCGTCACGCAGTTGAAACACGCATTTTCAGCCCAGCCGCCAGTCGTCTTTCGGTCACACGTCGCACGCGCTGCGTCACGCGGCGCGTGAGTACACCGTCGGTAAGCGGCCACCGGCGAAACAGCGACTCACACAGCGACGTGCCATCGAAACGCCTCGAATCGAGGTAACAGCCATGACCGCCGCCACTCCGCTCCTGGCCGTTCGCGGCCTCACCAAAGCCTTCGGGTCCACCCGCGCGCTCGACGGTGTCGACCTGACCGTCGGGGCCGGCGAGGTACACGCGCTGCTCGGCGCCAACGGGGCCGGCAAATCGACACTCCTGGCCATCGTGGCCGGCGTCGAGAGCGCGGACGCCGGTGAACTGAACGTGGCAGTCGAGGACTCCCGTGACCACCCGCCGGTGGCCATCGTCCATCAGGAGCTGTCGCTGCTGCCGCACCTGTCGGTTCTGGAGAACATCGCCACACACGAACTGCTGCTCGCCGGCCGGGGACGGGGGCGCCGACGCCGAGCGCGGGCCGCGGCCGGGGCTGCTCTGGCGTCCCTGGGCCAGGATGCCGCCATCGACCTGGAGGCCCGAACCGGCGATCTTCCGCTGGACCGCCAACAGCTGGTGGAGATCGCCCGCGGGCTGGCGCAGGGATCACGACTGCTGCTGCTGGACGAGCCCACTGCCTCGCTGAACCGGCCGCAGGCGGAGCAACTGTTCACCGTGCTGCGCGGGCTGACTGCCAGTGGGGTGGGAGTGGTGCTGGTCAGTCACCGCTTTCGGGAGATCCGCGAGGTGGCCGACGTGGCCACCGTGCTACGCGACGGACGCACCGTGGTGGATCGGGTGCCGTTGACCGACATCGACGACCGGGCCCTGCTGGCGTCCATGGTCGGGGACGCCGTCCGGGCACTCGACCGGCCGGTGCCCAAGGCCGACCCGGCGGTCGGTGAGCCGCCTCTTCTCGAGTTGCTGGACTCCGAAGCGCCACTGCGGGTCGACCCCGGCGAAGTCGTCGGTGTCACCTCTCTCGATCCCAGTGCTGCCAGCGACCTGCTGCTGCGGGCGTGGGGTGACCGCCCTCACCCGCCCGGGCAGACGATGCGGGTCCTGGGCCGGTCCACCGCCCGCTGGTCGCCTCAGCGCGCGTTGCGCGCGGGCGCCGGCTACGTCTCGGGCGATCGGGCCCGCGACGGTGTGCTGGGCAACCTCAGCGTGCTCGAGCATCTCCTCGGCCCCCAGCGAGTGGCCCGGCGTCGCCTGATCGCCCGCCCGGACGTGGCCACCGCCCGGCAGCTGGTCGACCAGTTCGCCATCAAACTGTCCGACCTCGCAGCCCCGCCCGGGGCACTCAGTGGCGGCAACCAGCAGAAGGTGCTGTTCGCCCGCTGGGCCCCGCTGGGGGTACGGCTGCTGCTGCTCGACGATCCCACCCGGGGCGTCGACATCCACGCCAAGGTGGACATCTTCCAGGCCGTCGACGAGGTCGCCGCCGCCGGTGGCGGTGCCTTGTGGTGGTCCTCCGACCCCGAGGAGTTGGCCGCCCGATGCCATCGGGTGCATGTGCTCGCAGGCGCCCGTGTCACCGCGACCCTCTCCGGCTCCCAGCTCAGCGAGACGCGGATCGTCGACGCCCTGAACGCGAGCAGCACTCCGGCCGCCGGGGCGCGGCCTCGACCCGCCGGCCCCGCAGAAGGAGGACCTCAGTGACCACCGTCCACACCGACAAGAACGACATCAGCCCCGGCCCGGGCCAGTCTCTGCGCTACGGCGGGCCACGGCTGCTGCAGACCGCCGCCCGGTTCCGGGTGGAGCTGGTCATCGCCGCCGCCTGTGTCCTGGTCGAACTCCTGCTCAGCACCGTCCAACCGGCCGCGATCAGCAGCGGCAACATCACCAACATCGCCCAGACCGCCGCCCCGCTGGTCATCATCGCCCTGGGGCAACTCCTGGTCATCACCACCGCTGGGATCGACCTGTCCGTCGGATCGGTGTTCTCCCTGACCGGAATCGCCGCCGCCGCCCTGCTCAACCACGGCGCGCCCACAGGCGTCGCGGTGTTGGGGGCGCTCGGCCTCGGCGCCCTGTTCGGCCTGTTCAACGGCGTGTGCGTCGCCGTGCTCGGACTGGCTCCGTTCATCGTCACCCTGGTCACCTACTCGGTGGCCGCCAGCCTCGCCTTCGTGGTCACCAACGGCAACTCCCAGCCGGTCAGCTCCGCCGGCTTCGGCTCCCTCAACTCCGGCCACTACCTCGGGATACCCAATTACCTGCTGTACGTGATCGTGCTGGTCGTCCTCCTGCAACTGCTGCTGTCCGGTACCACCCAGGGCCGCTGGCTGTACGCGGTGGGCAGCAACGAGCGCGCTGCACGGCTCATCGGGGTGCCAGTGCGCAGCATCAAGCTGGCCGCCTACACCGCGTCCGGGCTCCTGGCCGCGTTCGCTGCCGTCCTGTCCGTTTCCTACCTGGCCAACGCCGAATCCACCGCCGGGACCGGCCTGGAGCTCCAGGCCATCGCCGCCGTCGTCATCGGCGGCGCCAGCCTGTTCGGCGGGGTCGGCTCCGCGGTCGGCGCCCTCACTGGAGCAGTACTCGTCGTGGTGATCCAGAACGCGGTGAACCTGCTCGGGGTCAACAGCTTTTACCAGGGCACCATCACCGGCCTGGTCATCCTCCTCGCCGTGCTCGCCGAGCGCCTCACCCGCCGCAGCCGCACCCGCGGTGCCTGATCCGCCCGTCGCAAGCCCCCACCAGCAGACCGGCGGATCGGCGAGCACCCCACCAGCAAACCCTCAGAAAGGACGAACCCATGCGCTCAACCCGTTCCCGCAGAGACCGGAGAGCCCGCAGATCGACCGCCCTGTCCGCAACCGTCCTGGCCACGGCCCTGGCTGTGGCGGGCTGCCAGGACAGCAGCTCGGCCGCCCCTGGACAGGCCAAGACCGTCAAGGGCATGAAGGTCGCCTACCTCGCACCCTCACTCGACATCTCCTACTGGCAATGGGTCTACTCCGGCGTCCAGCAGGAGGCCCGCAAACACGGCATAAAGGTCACCCGGTACAACGCCAACAACTCTCCCAGCGCGCAACTGGCCAACGTCAAGACCGCGATCGCCGCCGGAGCCGACATGATCGTCATCGGTCCGGTCAGCTCCACCAGCACCCCACCGGTCCTCGCGGCGGCCAAGGCCGCCAAGGTGCCCATCTCCTTCGCCGGCATAGGCCCTCAGCCCGGCGCCACCGACTACACGTCCGCGATCACCGCGGACAACTACCGCACCGGCGTCGACGAGGGCGGCTTCATCTGCAAGCAGGCCAAGAAGCGCGGCGGCAACAAGATCGGCATGCTGTCGCTCCCACAGGACAGGGAGAACGCTCAGAAATATCTGCGGGGAGCACGGGAAAGCTTCGCCCGCGACGGCTGCAAACTGGTACAGATCCTGCAGAGCCACAGTCTGACCGTCAGCGAGGCGGTCTCCCAGACCAACGACCTGCTCACCGCCCACCCCGACATCACCGGCATCTACGGCATGTATGACGCGGCCGGCACGGGCGCGGCCAAGGTGCTGAAGACCCGCGGATCGGTCGGCAAGATCGCCCTCGCGACCGCCGACGGCAGCCCCACCACCGTCGCGCTGCTCAAAGAAGGCGCCATCCAGGGACTGTTCCTGCAGGAGGCCGTCGGACAGGGGATCCAGGCCGTGACCCAGAACGTCAACGCCATGCTCGGCAAGCCGGTGAAGAAGAACGTCCCGCTCGCCGAGCCCCTGGTCACCACCGAGACGTTGAACTCGCCCGAAGCCCAGAAGGTGTTGCGGCGGACCTACCCGCCGTCGGCCGGTCCTTACAACTGACCAACCGAATACGGAGACCGACATGTTCACCGATCACGATCTCGTCGACCTCACCCTCACCCTCGACGAACGACTGCCCACCACCTGGCCGCCCCACGTTCCCTTTCTCCGGCACATCTGGAACTGGTTCGAGGACGTGGACGAGGGTCACCACGTGCTGCGCAGCCACTGCGGCTCGTACTTCACCGAGGTTCTGCTGCTGGACGAGCACATCGGAACCCACTTCGACGCCCCGGCCCACTTCCTGCAGAAGCACGCTCACACAGGAGCGGACCCGATCACCGGTGACATGGTTGATGTGAGGGTCTTCTCCGGCGCCGCCGCAGTCATCGACGTCACGGCCGTCGAAGATCGCGGCGCCGCACCCGGCACCAGCCCCTTCATCACCAAAAATGACGTGGAGGCCTGGGAAAAGCAGCACCGAACGCTGCGAGCCGGCGACATCGCCCTGTTCCGCACCGGCTGGGACCGCCACTACACCAGCCGCAACGGCGGGCGCGGATACGCCTACGACGTCGCCGTGCTGAAACAAGCCCCCGGATGGCCGGCTCCGGACGTCGACTGCATGCGCCACCTGCTCGACCGCGAGGTGCGCTGCATCGGTACGGACGCCCCCAGCATGGGAGCCGCGCACGACGGAGGCCCGGTCCACGTCGAGGGCCTCGGCGGTGGCGCCGTGTTCATCGAGGGGCTCGCCAATCTCGGCCAACTCCCCGCCACCGGCGCCTACTTCCAGTTCCTCCCCTTGAAAATCTCCCGGTCGTCCGGCGGCCCGGGCAGGGCGATCGGCTGGCTGCCTGCAGCCCGGTAGCGGACCATGTCAACCCGGCCGGAGCGAGCGAAGGAAGAGTGCGCCGAGCCCACCTTGCGCACGGCCGGGACATCGACGACGTCGCGGCGCCCGTCCGCAGGCAAGTCCACGCGCCGGAGCCGCCGCCGACCGACGGGGCGTGCTGGGCCGACGGCTGACCCCGGACGCACAGCCGCACTGCCACGTCCTGTCGTCGTCGAAGGTCAGGCGGTTTCGCGGGTGCCTTCGTGTTCGATGCCCAGCTGCTCGATGGCTGAGGCCATGTGTGCGTGCAGGATCTCTTGGGCTGCCGCTGCCTCTCCGCTTGCGATCGCGTCGGCGATGGGCGCGTGGGAGGTCGCGGACATGGCTACGTCACGGCGTTCGCCGGCAGCGCTCATGATCACCACGCGCATCGGTCCCTCGAGCTGCCGCCAGGTCTTGAGGAGTATCGAATTGCCGGAGAGCTCGCACAGCAGGAGGTGGAAGCCGAGATCAGCCTCGACCTTCGCCGCCAGGTCGGCGTCCGATTCGAAGGCGTCGTGGAGCTTTTCCAAGGCCTGGCGCAGGGCTTCAGCCGCTTCCTGCCTGCGCGGTGACGCGATGATCTGCGCCACTGCGAGCCCCTCCAGTGCTTCCCGGACCTGGAAGAGTTCCCGCACCTCGGTCGGGGTCAGGTGGGATACGCGCAGCATGCCGCGGGCTCCCGCGGTGACGAGCCCCTCCTGCTGGAGATGGCGCAGGGCTTCCCGTACCGTGCCGCGGCTCACCGACAGGTGCTCGGCGATTTCGACTTCTCCGAGGTGGTCGCCGGGGCGGTACTGGCCGGTGGTGATGGCCGTCCGCAGGGCCACGAGCGCGCGCTCCCGGAGGGTCTTCGAGCGGGTGAGACTGGAAAGCGCCTGACCGGACAAGGTCGAACCCTCCTTCGACTCCACGAGCGATCATATTAGCCCGAACAGCGGTCGTCTGTTGACAGTCGGCATTTTCTGCGCCGATCCCTGTCGTGCGGGTTGACACGTCTTACCGCCGGGCTCAGCATCGACTCTCGACTGTTAACAGTCGACAGCCAAGAGGCAGCCCCGACGGCTGGCCCGCCTACGATCAAGGAGGATCGGCATGGCTGAGTTCAAGGCGCCGGAGCAGGCGGCGCACGGGTCGCCGGAGCGTCTGAGAGTCGCCGTCGGGTGCGGCGTCGGCGCGACCATCGAGACGTACGACTTCATCGGCTTCGGCACGGCCGCGGCCCTCTACTTCGGTGACGTGTTCTTCCCCGACTCCGATCCGCTGTCGGCGACCCTGCTGTCCTTCGCGACGCTCGGGATCGGCTTCGCGGCGCGGCCGCTGGGCGGCATCGTCGCCGGTCATCTCGGAGACCGCGTCGGCCGGAAACCTGTACTGGTCGGGTCCCTGCTGCTGATGGGCGTCGCGACCGTGCTGATCGGCTGTCTGCCCACCTATCAGATGGTCGGGATCTGGGCGCCGATCCTGCTGGTGGTCGTCCGCGTGATCCAGGGGCTGGCCTTCGGTGCCGAGTGGGGCGGCGCCATCCTGATGACCTTCGAGCACGCCCCGTGGCGACGGCGCGGCCTGTACACGGGCATCACGCAGGCCGGCTTCCCGGTCGGTCTGCTGCTCGCCAACCTCGCCTTCCTGGTCAGCGGGCACACCCTGGACGACACCTGGGCCTGGCGTGTTCCGTTCCTGCTCAGTGCCGTGCTGATCGCCGTGGGCATCTTCATCCGGCTCAAGATCGACGAATCGCCGCAGTTCGAGGCGCTCAAGGAGTCCGGCGAGGTGGTCAAGAACCCGCTGCTCGCGGTGATCCGGGACGACTGGCGCAACGTCCTGCGGGCCTTCTGCCTGCGGATCACGGAGACCGCGGGGTACGCCGTCTCGGTGACCTTCGTCCTGTCCTACCTGGACGACGGCGACGCCCCCGACGTCTCCGGCACCACCAGCCTCACCGCCCTGGTGACCGCCGCGGCCCTCGGCATCGCCGCCACCACGCTCTGGGGACGCCTGTCGGACCAGGTCGGTCGCCGCCCGGTGTACCTGCTGGGCTGCGCGGTGAGCCTCGCATGGGGCATCCCGCTCTTCCTGCTCGTCAACACCGAAGCCGCGGCACTCATCCTGATCGCCTTCGTGATCAGCTATGCCGTTTGCCAGAACTCGCTGGCCGGTGTCCAGGGAGCCTGGTTCTGCGAGCTGTTCGCCACCAAGACCCGCACCGCCGGAACGTCCCTGGCCTACCAACTCTCCGCGGTGGTCTCCGGATTCACTCCCATGATCGCCACCGCGCTCTACTCCGCCACCGGCTGGACCGGGCCCGCGGTTCTCTTCACCTGCTACGGGCTGTTGGGCCTCGTGGCAACGCTGTTGACGCGCGAGACGTGGGGCCCGGACGAGCGCCGGGAAGCGGACCGAGCCGTGACCGCATCCGCCGAACCCGCCCTGCCCACCGCGCACTGATCAAGAGATGAGGATCAACGTGATGCCCACTCATGCGCCCGAAACAGTGGTGTCGTCCACCCAGCGCGTCAGCGCCCTGAAGGACTCCGCCTACCGCATCCGTATGCACGCGCTGGACATGGGGGAGACCCAGGGCCAGGGCTACATCGGACAGGCGCTGGGCGTGGCCGACATCCTGGCCGTCGTCTACAGGGACGTCCTCAACCACCGTGCCAATGAGCCGGACTGGCCGCAGCGCGACAGGTTCCTGCTGTCGATCGGCCACTACGCCATCGCCCTGTACGCGGCGCTCGCCGAGGCCGGCGTGCTGGACCTCGCCGAACTCGCCACCTACGGAAGTGACGACTCGCGTCTGCCCATGTCGGGCATGGCCTCCTACACACCCGGCATGGAGATCTCCGGCGGCTCCCTGGGACACGGCCTGGGCGTCGCGGCCGGGATGGCGCTCGGTCTGCGCCACCAGGGCAGCGACGCGCACGTGTACAACCTGCTCTCGGACGGTGAACTGGACGAGGGCTCCACCTGGGAGGCGGCGCTCGCTTGCGCTCACCACGGTCTGGACAACGTCACAGCCATCGTCGACGTCAACGCCCTGCAGGCGGACGGCCCGACCAAGGGCGTGCTGCGCACCGAGCCGGTCACGGCCAAGTGGGAGGCGTTCGGCTGGAACGCGATCCGCGTGGACGGCAACGACATCGACGCGCTCCTCGGGGCATTCGACAGGCTGCGAGAACACCGGGGATCACCGGCCGTGATCATCTGCGACACCCGGATCGGGTGCGGTGTGCCGATGCTGGAGACCCGGGAGAAGGCCCACTTCATGCGCGTCGAAGAGCACGAATGGCAGCTCGCCCGCCAGCAGCTGACGGAGCGTCATCAGGTGCGGTCCGGATCCTCGCGCGCATTCACCCAGGGAGAGTGACCCGTTCGATGAACACCTCTGCGCCGACCCAGGCCCCGAAGCGCAAGCTCACCACCTCCGCGATGATCGCCTCGATCGCCGAAGAGGGCCAGCGCACCACCAAGGCCCCCTTCGGACACGCACTGGCCCGGCTCGCCGACGAACGCCCCGACGTGGTCGGACTCTCCGCGGACCTGGCCAAGTACACCGACATGCACGTCTTCCGCGAGGCCCACCCCGACCGCTTCTTCCAGATGGGCATGGCGGAACAGGTGATGCTGGGCGCGGCCGCGGGACTGGCCGAGGTGGGCCTGACCCCGTTCGCCTCCACCTACTCCGTCTTCGCCACCCGCCGCGCCTACGACTTCCTCTGCCTCGACATCGCCGAGCCGCAGCTGGGCGTCAACGTCGTCGGCGCGCTGCCCGGTCTGACCACCGGCTACGGCCCCAGCCACCAGGCGACCGAGGACCTTGCCATCCTGCGCGGCATGCCCGGCCTGACGATCGTGGACCCCGCAGACTCGGTCGACATCGAACAGGCCGTCCCGGCACTGGCCGCCCACCCCGGCCCCACCTACATGCGGCTGCTGCGCGGAACCGTCCCCACCGTCCTGGACGAGTACGACTACCGGTTCGAACTCGGAAAGGCCGCGGAACTGCGCGGCGGACGCGACGTCCTGTTCATCTCCACCGGCCTGATGACGGTACGAGCCCTGACCGCGGCCAAGGAACTCGAAGACGACCACGTGGACGTCGCCGTTCTCCATGTGCCGACGATCAAGCCGTTCGACCGCGAGACGGTGCTGAGGGAGACCGCCAAGGGCCGCCTCGTGGTGACGCTCGAGAACCACAGCGTCGTCGGAGGTCTCGCCGAGTCCGTGGCGTCCTGCCTGGCCTTCGCCCAGCAGGCGGTACGCATCGTCCCGATCGGGTTGCCGGACGAGTTCCTCGCCGCGGGGGCGCTGCCGACGCTCCACGATCGTTACGGCCTCTCCGTCGCGGCGATCAAGGAGCGCGTACGCCGCGAACTCTGAGCCCCGCGCAGGACACCCAGGCTCACCCCCCTTTCCCACTCCTCAGGAGAACCGCATGGTCACCGAACAACACACCCCCCGCACGGCCGTCGTCACCGGCGCGGGCTCGCTGCGAGGCATCGGACGCGCCACCACACACGCCCTGGCAGCCGCCGGCTACCACATAGCCGTCCTCGACGTGGACAAGGAGGCTGCCGAGGATGCCGCCCGGGAGGTCGCCGCCCGGCACGGAGTGGAAGCCCTGGGCCTCGCGGCGGACGTCTCCGACGCCGACGCGGTCGACGTCGCGATCGGGGAGGTCGAAGCGGGACTCCCGCCGATCGGCGCCCTCGTGAACAACGCGGGGATCACGTCCCCGACTCGCTTCCTCGACGTCTCGCCCACGGAGTGGGACCGGATCTTCGAGGTCAACGTCCGGGGGAGCTTCCTGGTCACCCACCGCGTGGCTGCCGGGATGGCCGAGCGGAGGTTCGGCCGCATCGTCTTCCTGTCGTCCGTCTCCGCCGAGCGTGGCGGCGGGGTGTTCGGGGGAGTGGCCTACTCGGCGGCCAAGGCCGCCCTCCTGGGCTTCGCCCGGTCACTCGCCCGCGAACTCGGCCCGTCCGGAGTCACGGTCAACTCCGTTGCGCCGGGACTGATCGACACCGACATCACGCAGGGGAAACTGGACGAGGAGCGCAAGGCGGCCATGATCGCGGAGGTTCCGGTACGCCGCATCGGCGGTGTCGAGGACGTGGCCGACGTCATCGCCTTCCTGGCCCGTCCCGAGTCGGGCTACCTGACCGGTGCGACGTATGACGTCAACGGCGGATCCCACATCCACTGAGGAAACCTCGGGCGCCCCTGCTGACGGCACCCTCGATCTGCACGAACCTGTTAGGAGGGTGCTGGCCGCCCGCCTCGTTGTGCGGTGCGTCCCAGCGTCGAGCGACCGGGACTCCCAAGGCCGACGAAGTCGCCGCAGCAGCCCCACCCCACTACGAGTTGGCGATAGCCGAGGCAACGCGTGACCGGCCCGCGGAGACCAGTCGGCCATGCGTGCACTCTCGGGCCGAGACCTCCCGGGGGCCGTGCACATGGCCGGCAGTAGGAGTCGCCGTTCTGGGCCTCACGCTGTGGGGCAGGACCGGTTTCCGCGGTGCGCTGGAGGCGTTCGACGAGACCGTCACCGCGGACGTACATAACCCTGCCGACGGCTGACCGTTCCGACAGCAGTCTCCGAACTTCAAACGCTCGCCGGCTTCGACGTCGATGCCATCAATCAGCAGTGGCCGCTCGCTTCCGGGACTGAACCATCTACACCAGCGACACCAGCCATGGGCGAACCAAGCGCCTGGGCCCTCATTTCGGGTACGCCACCATCTCGATCAGAACCAAGATCCGGGTCATGCGCGGAAGAGGGCTCCCAGGCTGCTCCCACTCATGCGTGAGGGGCGCCCCGAAGAGCGCCCCTCACCTGCGGAAACTTCCGACATCACCGTCGGGACGACAGGATTTGAACCTGCGACCCCTTGACCCCCAGTCAAGTGCGCTACCAAGCTGCGCCACGTCCCGATGTGTCCCACCACGGAGTTCCGTAGGAGAACACGCAGGTAGACCCTACCGTACAGCCGCCGGCGGTCGGGGAGCGTGAAGGGTGCCTCAGGAAGAGCCCTGCCCGGCGAGCTCGACGTGGACGTCGACGACGCCTTCGACGGCACGCGTGAGCCTGGCGAGGGTCGGCACGAGCGAGCGGTCGCGGAGGTCGCCGCTCAGGGTGACCACACCGTCGTCCACGGAGGCACGCAACCTCGCCGGGGTCAGCTGGGCCAGAACGGTGTTCCGTACCTCCTGCGCTATGTCCTCGTCCGTCCGCAGGAACACCTTCAGCAGGTCGCTGCGGCTGACGATGCCCTGCAGGATCCCGTGCACGTCCGTCACGGGCAGCCGTTTGACGCCTCGCTGTGCCATGATCCGGGCGGCCTGGGCAACCGTGGCGTCCGCGCGCACCGTGATGGCCGGACTGGTCATCAGCTCACCGGCGGTGACGGCACCGGCCTTGGCCAGGTCGGCCAGCCGTCGTGTCCGGGCGACGAACGGGTCCCCCGTGGACGACGGCCGCGCCTGGAGGAGGACGGGGTCGGTGTCCCGGAACTCCTCCTTGGCCAGCAGGTCCGCCTCCGACACCACGCCGACCACCCGCCCCTCGCCCTCCAGCACGGGCAGGGCGCTGACCCGCCACTGATCGATCAGCCCGACGATCTCCTTGAAGGACGCGTCACGGCCGACAGAGACGACCGTCTGCGTCATGACGTCACTCACCGTGCTCGGGGATTCACTGACTTCAGGCATAACGGGCCTCCTCAGGCCATGGTGCCGCCGGTGCTCGCGCCCGTGCCAGTGCTGGCGCCGCCGCCGGTGTCGCGGTTCAGGATCGGGGGTCAGGATCGGGGCCCGTCGGTAGATCGGCGGCCGTCCGGCCCTGGCACGGACCGAGCCATGGGGCCGAAGGTCCCTTTTCCCTGGGTCGTTGGGGCCGCTTCCGTCGGTAGACGGTGTTACCGGAGGAAACATCGGTCTCCGACTTGCTATACAGGTGACGGCCGCCGGCTCGGTCCGCGGCCACTCCCCCTGTTCCATCCCGTCCTGGGAGGCCTCATGCTGTCCGCAGAATCCGCCGAAGTGATCCGGGCGACCCTGCCCGCCGTGGGCGGGGCGCTCGACGAGATCACCACGCGTTTCTACGGAGCGATGTTCCGTGACCGGCCCGAGCTGCTCGACGGGATGTTCAACCGTGGCAACCAGGCCAGCGGAGCCCAGCGCCGCGCCCTGGCCGGCTCCATCGCCGGGTTCGCGAGCGCGCTGCTCGCCGACCCCGACACCCGACCGGACGCGATGCTGGCCCGGATCGCCCACAAGCACACCGCGGTCGGTGTCACCGACGACCAGTACACGATCGTGCACAAGTACCTGTTCGCCGCCATCGCCGAGGTACTGGGCGACGCGGTCACCCCGGAGGTGGCCGCCGCCTGGGACGAGGTGTACTGGCTGATGGCCGGCGCCCTCATCGCCCAGGAGGCCCGTCTGTACCAGGAAGCGGGTGTGCTGCCGGGCAGGACCTGGCGGCAGTGGACGGTCGTCGAGCGCCACGAGGAGACGGCGGACGTGGTGTCCTTCCTGCTGCGCCCGGCGGACGGCGAACCCGCACCCGCCGCCCGTGCCGGTCAGTACGTGAGCGTGCGGCTGCGCATGCCCGACGGGGTGCAGCAGTTGCGCCAGTACAGCCTGTCGTCCGACCCGGGCGGCGAGCTGCGCCGCATCACCGTCAAGCGGGTGGCCGGCGAGTCCGGCGCACCGGACGGCGAGGTGTCCAACCTGCTGCACCGGCAGATACGCGCCGGGGACGAACTCACCCTTTCCGCGCCCTTCGGCGACGTGGCGCTCGACGACGCCGACACCCCGCTGATCCTGGTCTCCGCCGGCATCGGCTGCACCCCCATGGCCGGCATGCTCGGCCATCTCGCCGCCACCGGCTCCACCCGCCCGGTCGTGGTCCTGCACGCCGACAGCTCCCCCGCCGAGCACGCTCTGCGCACCGAGGTGCGCGCACTCGTGGACGGCCTGCCCGAGGCGACGGCGGCCTTCTGGTACGAGCACCCCGGCCCGGAGGAGCCCGACGCGCGCACCGGACTGATGGACCTGGCCGGAGTCGACATCCCGAGGACCGCCACCGTGTACCTCTGCGGCCCGCTGCCGTTCATGCGCGCCGTTCGCGGCCAGTTGCTGCGGGCCCAAGTTCCCGCCCGGAGCATCCGCTACGAGGTCTTCGGCCCCGACCTGTGGCTGCCCGACGCGGCCTGACCGGCTTCCCCGGGCACCATGACGGACAAAAGACGGACAAAAGGCTGCTCTGTCGGTCGTACCGCCCGTTACTCAGTGGTGTTCATGGGTACTGCTGCACATCCCGGAAGCGAAGAAACAGTCGATGCCTCCAGGGAGTGCAGCCGCCATGACGTCCGCCGAAAGGCGCAGCGCAATGAACGACTGGATCTGGCCTTACGAGGGCTACGACCCCGCGCAGGAGCGGCTCAGGGAGTCACTGTGCACCTTGGGCAACGGCTACTTCGCCACGCGCGGGGCGGCCCCCGAGTGCGCCGCGGACGACGTGCACTATCCCGGAACGTACGTGGCCGGCTGCTACAACCGCCTCACCTCGGACGTCTCCGGCCGGCAGGTCGACAACGAGGACCTGGTCAACGTCCCGAACTGGCTGCCGCTGCGCTACCGCACCACGGACGACGGGCGCGCGGGAGAGTGGCTGACGCCGGACAGCGACGCGTGCGTCGCGCACCGGCAGTCCCTCGACCTGAGGTCCGGTGTCCTGGAACGGGAGACGCGGTACGAGGAGAGGGACGGCCGGGTCCTCGGCGTGCGGCAATCGCGGCTCGTGCACATGGCCGACCCTCATCTGGCCGCGCTGCGTACCGCGTTCACCGTGGAGGGTCGGCCGTGCGAGCTGGAGGTGGAGACCGCGTTGGACGGGGCCGTCACCAACGACGGCGTCGCGCGCTATCGCGAGCTGGCGAGCGACCACCTCGTGCGGGTACGTACCGGGGAAGCGGGGCCGGACACCGTGTGGCTGCGCTGCCGCACGTCCGACTCCCATGTCGGCATCGGCATGGCGGCCCGCACCAGCACCGATGCCGGGGCGGTGCGGCTCCCGCGCCGGCACGAGCCCGATCGTGAGACGGGGAAGACCGTCCAGCGCTTCCGGTTCTCCCTGGACCCCGGCCGTCCCGCCGTCGTGGACAAGATCATCGCCGTGCACACCTCACGTGACCGGGCGATCAGCGAGCCGCTGCGGGCCTCTGTGGAGCGGGTGGAGCATGCGGGCACCTGGGACGAGCTGTTCGCCTCGCACCGCGTCGCCTGGGAGCAGCTGTGGCGCAGGGCCGAGTTGACGGTGCCGAACGAGGCCGGACGGATTCTGCGGCTGCATCTGTTCCATGTGCTGCAGACCCTCTCTCCGCAGACCGCCGACCTGGACGTCGGTGTGCCCGCCCGTGGCCTGCACGGCGAGGCGTACCGCGGCCATGTCTTCTGGGACGAGCTGTTCGTGCTGCCGTACCTGAACCTGCACTTTCCCGAGGTGTCGAGGGCCCTGCTCACCTACCGCCATCGCCGTCTGGACCAGGCCCGCCGTGCCGCGCGCCGGGTGGGCCGGGCCGGGGCGATGTATCCGTGGCAGAGCGGCAGCGACGGCCGCGAGGAGACCCAGCAGATGCATCTCAACCCGCACTCGGGTCGCTGGCTGGCCGACCACTCCTCGCTCCAGCACCACGTCAACTCGGCGATCGCGTACAACGTGTGGCAGTACTGCGAGGCGAGCGGCGATGCCGAGTTCCTGCACACCAAGGGCGCCGAGATGCTGCTGCAGATCTCCCGTTTCTGGGCCGACGCCGCGACGTACGACGACCGTCTGGGCCGCTACCGCATCCGTGGTGTCATGGGCCCCGACGAGTACCACGACGCCTACCCGGACGCGGATCGTCCCGGCCTGGACGACAACGCCTACACCAACGTCACCGCCGCGTGGGTGCTGTCCCGCACCGTCGACGTGATCCGCGCGCTGCCCGAACCGCGCCTGCGCGAACTGGCCGAACGCACCGGCCTGGACCACGGCGAACTGGCCCGGTGGGACGACATCTCGCGCCGGCTCCACGTGCCGTTCCACGCCGGGGTGATCAGCCAGTTCGACGGCTACGGGCAGCTGACCGAGCTGGACTGGGACGACTACCGGGCCCGCTACGACGACATCCGCAGGCTCGACCGGATCCTCGAGGCCGAGGGCGACACCGTCAACCGCTACCAGGCCTCCAAGCAGGCCGATGTCCTCATGCTCGGCTACCTCTTCTCCCCCGCCGAACTACGTGGCCTCTTCGGGAGGCTGGGCCACCAGCTGGACGAGGAGACCTGGCGGCGCACGGTCGACTACTACCTGGACCGCACCAGCCACGGCTCCACGCTCAGCGGCCTGGTGCACGCCTGGGTGCTGGCCCGCGCCCGGCGCACCGAAGCCTGGACGTTCGCTCAGGAAGCCCTCAAGGGGGACATCGCCGATCTCCAGGGAGGCACCACGGGCGAGGGCATCCACCTGGGCGCCATGGCGGGCACGCTCGACCTCGTGCAGCGCGGTCTCACCGGCCTGGAAACCCGCTCCGGCGCTCTCTGGCTCGACCCCGTCCCGCTTCCCGAGCTCTCCCAGTCCAGCTTCGCCATCCGCTATCAGGGGCACTGGGGCATCCGGCTGACGATGCGGTCCGGCACGCTGCACATCGACGTGCCCGCCTCCGACCGCGACCCCATCGACATCCAGCTCCCGGACCGTACGGTCTCCGTGGCCCCCGGCGAGTCGTGCGACCTGCGCCTGCCTCGGTGAGCCGGCCCCCGGCCTGCGCGCCGGAGATGCCCACGCCGTTGCCGGAGACCCTCAGCCGCACCTCGTGCCCGTCGGTCTCCAGCACCACCCGCGCCTGATCGGCGCGGGCGTACGGGATCACCAGGGCGGGCCCTCCCGGCGGCCGGCCGACGGCGGCCCGTTCGGCTTCAGCCGGTCCTGGGCCTGGGTCGCGATCACGGCGGCCTGGACGCGCCGCTCGACTCCGAGCTTGGCCAGCAGCCGGGAGATGTGGTTCTTGACGGTCTTCTCGGCGAGGTAGAGCCGCTGACCGATCTGCCGGTTCGTCAGCCCCTCACCGATCAGCGCGAGGATCTCCCGTTCCCGGTCGGTCAGGCCCGGCAGCACGTCCGGCTCCTCCTCCTGCTCCTGCCCCCCGCGCAACCGGGCCATCAGCTTGGCGGTCGCACTGGCGTCGAGCAGCGACTGGCCCGCCGCCACGGTGCGTACCGCCGACACCAGGTCCGAGCCCTGGATCTGCTTCAGCACATAACCGGACGCGCCGGCCATGATCGAGTCGAGCAGCGCCTCCTCGTCGTCGAAGGAAGTCAGCATCAGACAGGCCAGGTCGGGCACCCGCGAGCGCAGCTCCCGGCAGACCGTCACTCCGTCGCCGTCCGGCAGCCGTACGTCCAGCACGGCCACATGCGGACGCAGCGCGGGGACACGCGCGAGGGCCTGCTCGGCGGTGGCCGCCTCGCCGACCACGGTGATGTCCGGCTCGTCGTTCAGCAGGTCGTGCACCCCTCGCCGTACCACCTCGTGGTCGTCCAGCAGGAAGACCCGGATCGGGGTACCGGGCCCGGGCTGCTCGCCGTCCGTCATTGACCGCTCCCGTCCTCTCCTACGTCCGCGGCGCCGCTGTCCGCCCTGTCAGCGGGCCCTGCTCTCCTTCCAGGGATCTTTCTCGCTTCCGGTCCGAAAGGCCAGGGCCGATCGGCCCTGTTCAGCCGGCCCACGTCCAGTCGGCGACCTCGGGCAGATCCGTGCCGTGCTCGCGGATCCAGTCGTGGTGGCGCAGTCGCGCGTCCTCCATCGACTGACGGACGGGCGCGGCACGCACGGCCAGGCCGGGCACGCGGTCGATGACGTCCATGACGAGGCGGTAGCGGTCCAGGTCGTTGCGGACCACCATGTCGAAGGGCGTCGTGGTGGTGCCGATCTCCTTGTAGCCCCGCACATGCAGCTGCGGGTGGCCGGCGCGCCGGTAGGCGAGGCGGTGGATCAGCCACGGGTAGCCGTGGTAGGCGAAGATCACCGGCTTGTCCGTGGTGAACAGGCCGTCGTACTCGAAGTCACTCATCCCGTGCGGGTGTTCCTCATGGGGCAGCAGCCGCGCGAGGTCGACGACATTGACCACGCGCACGGTCAGGTCGGGAAGGTGGCGGCGCAGCAACTGTGCGGCGGCCAGCACCTCCTGGGTGGGGACGTCGCCCGCCGCGGCGAGCACCACGTCGGGTTCGCGAGTGCCGCCCTCGGTGCCGGCCCAGTCCCAGATCCCGGCGCCGCGCGCGCAGTGGGCCCGCGCCTGCTCCATGCTCAGCCAGTCGAAGCAGGGCTGCTTGCCGGCCACGATGACGTTGACGTAGTCACGGCTGCGCAGCGCGTGGTCGGCCACCGACAGCAACGTGTTGGCGTCCGGCGGCAGATAGACGCGTACGACCTCGGGGCTCTTGTTGAGGACGTGGTCGACGAAGCCGGGGTCCTGGTGGGAGAAGCCGTTGTGGTCCTGTCGCCAGACGTGCGAGGTCAGCAGGTAGTTGAGGGACGCGATGGGGGCACGCCAGGGCAGCCGACGCGTCACGCGCAGCCACTTGATGTGCTGGTTGACCATCGAGTCGACGATGTGGGCGAACGCCTCGTAGCAGGAGAACAGGCCGCTGCGACCAGTCAGGAGATAGCCCTCCAGCCAGCCCTGGCAGGTGTGTTCGGAGAGGATCTCCATCACCCGGCCGTGCCGGTCCAGGTGCTCGTCGACCGTGAGGGTCCCGGCCTGCCAGGCCTTGCCGCTGGCGGAGTAGACGGCCTGGAGCCGGTTGGACTCGGTCTCGTCCGGGCCGACGACGCGGAAGTCGCGGCGCCCGGCGGTGTCGTGCATGACGTGCTCCAGCAGGCTGCCGAGGACCCGGGTGGGTTCGTGCGTCGTCACACCCGGCTTGTCCACGGGGACGGCGTATCGCTCCAGCGGCGGCAGGGGGAGTTCGCGCAGCAGCAGACCGCCGTTGGCGTGCGGGGTCGCGCCGAGCCTGCGCGCGCCTTCCGGTACGCAGTCCAGGACCAGGGGACGCGGGCTGCCGTGCTCGTCGAAGAGCTCCCGCGGACGGTACGAGCGCAGCCAGTCCTCCAACTGCCGCAGGTGCTGGGGGTTGTCCCGCACGGCGGACAGCGGCACCTGGTGGGACCGCCAGGTGCCCTCCACGGGCAGGCCGTCGACCTCGGCCGGGCCGGTCCAGCCCTTGGGCGTGCGCAGCACGATCAGGGGCCAGCGGGCGCGCTCCGCGACGCCCTCCTCCCGTGCGGTGCTCTGGATGAGGGCGATGTGGTCCAGCGCTGTGTCCATGGCGTGGGCCATCGCGCGGTGGACGGCCTCGGGGTCGTCGCCGGCGACATGGATCGGCACGTGGCCGTAGCCCCGCAGCAGCTCGTCGAGTTCGGGCTCGGGCAGCCGGGCCAGCACCGTCGGGTTGGCGATCTTGTAGCCGTTGAGGTGCAGGATCGGCAGGACGGCGCCGTCATGCACCGGGTCGAGGAACTTGTTGGAGTGCCAGGATGCGGCGAGCGGTCCCGTCTCCGCCTCGCCGTCGCCGATCACGCAGGCGACCAGCAGGTCCGGGTTGTCCAGGGCGGCACCGTAGGCGTGGGAGAGGGAGTACCCGAGCTCGCCGCCCTCGTGGATGGAGCCGGGGGTCTCGGGTGCGACGTGGCTGGGGACTCCGCCGGGGAAGGAGAACTGCTTGAAGAGCCGCTCCATGCCTGCCGCGTCCCGGGTGACGTCCGGGTACGTCTGCGTATACGTGCCCTCCAGCCAGGAGTTGGCGAGTACGGCGGGCCCGCCGTGCCCCGGCCCCCAGACGCACAGGGCGTCCTGGCCGCGTGCCTTGATGACACGGTTGAGGTGCGTGTGCACCAGGTTCAGTCCCGGGGACGTGCCCCAGTGGCCTAGCAGCCGCGGTTTGACGTGCTCCGGACGCAGCGGCTCGGCGAGCAGGGGGTTCGCCATCAGGTAGATCTGGCCGACGGCCAGGTAGTTCGCGGCACGCCAGTGGGCGTCCAGCGCCCGCACCTCCTCGTCCGTGATCTCGAGGGGCGCCTGCTGTGTGTCGGCGGACATGATGAGGTCCCTTCCGGGCCGGGGTCGTGTGTCGGTCCGTTTCCGTATCTCTCCCACCCTCCGCTCGCCCGACCGGTGCCCGACAGGGCCGATCGGGCCATGCGGGAGGGCTGTCCGGGTACCCGTGGGGCGCGGTCCAGTACCCGCGTACGGCACCAAGGGGCCGATCGGCCGCGGCAGAGGGCCGAACGGCCCTGGGCAGCCGTCCTCCTGATGGCGGAGGCTGGGGGACGACGAGCGGGAACGAGCGCTGCAGCCGCCGAGAGGTCCATTCCGGTGCGGCGTGGCTGAGCAGGGCAGCCCGGCGCCGCGGGGCCCGCGCACACCGTACGAGTACGTACGTGAGTGCGCGGGCCCTTCCGCTGCCTCCCGCTCCGCGGCGGGCCTGCCACGGACTCCGCTGCCGCGGCCTGCCACATACTCCTCGGCGGGCTTACCGTGGGCTGCCGCTGCCGTAGGGGGCGTACAGGTCCAGCAGCCGAGTGCGGGCGGCCTGGAGCCGATGCGCGAGGACCATGCCGACCCACTGCCCGATGGCCGCGCCCAGCGCCGGATCGGCCGCGCACATCTTGCGGACGTCCCGCGCGTCGAACTCGTAGGCGCGCACGGGCGTCATGGCCTCCGCGCCCAACTGCCAGGTGTACGGGGCGAACAGCCATGACCAGCCGAGGAGTTCGCCGTGCCCGAGCGAGTCGATGGCCGGGGAGCGGCGTCCCGGCACATGCATGTCCAGGGACACGGTGCCGGTGCGGATGATCCAGAAGCGGTCGGCGCGCTGCCCTTCCTGGAAGATGCGTGCTCCCTCGGGGAACGACACCTCACGACCGACGCTCATCAGTGCGTCGCGCTGCTCGGTGGACAGAGCCCTCATCGTGGTGCTGGTGGCGGTCATGGCGACGACCTGCCTCTCTTGCGTCGCGAGCGAACAGGCGGGGACGTGGCCGTGGCCCACCCGGCGGCCCACCCAGCGGCCCGCCACGGCGGAACCTGTCCGGCGAAGCGGTCCGGAGGACCGGTCCGGCGGACCGCTGGGGGCCCGCCCCTCTCCTATGAGCCTGTCGCACGCCGGGGCGAAGCGCCCTGGGCCGAACGTCCCCGAGTGGGGCCGGACCGGCCCTGCTCCGCACCGGCCCTGCCCCTGACCTGCCCTGCTCCGCGCGGCGGAACGTGCCATGGTGGGACGAGGGCTCCCTCCCGTTCGCGTGCGAGAGGCGGTGCGGATCATGGAGCTTCCCCTGGTGGTGGGGGCAGACGGCTCTGAGTCCAGCCTTCAGGCGGTCGACTGGGCCGTGGACGAGGCGGCCCGGCACGGGCTTCCCCTGCGGCTGGTCCATGCCTCGCTGTGGGAGCGGTACGAAGGTGCCGGCCTCGCCGATGAACCCGTCGGCCCCCCGGAGCGGGGGCAGGCCGAGGAGATCGTCCACGGGGCGGCGGAACGCGCCCGGCTGCGCGACCCGCATGTCAAGTGCTCCACCGATGTGTGGCCCACTGACGCCGAGACCGTGCTGCTGCGCGAGTCACGCAACGCGACCGCCCTGGTCGTCGGCCATCGCGGCCGGAGCCAGGTGGCGGAGATGCTGCTCGGCTCGGTCGGTCTCGCCATGGCGACCCGTGCCGACTGCCCGGTGATCGTGGTGCGCGGCACCGCCGAAAGCCGCGCGGGCGAACACGGTCGCATCGTGCTCGGGGTGGGCGACGCCACCAGCGAAGAGAGACGGGGCTCCCCCGGGCCGGAGGCCGAGGGAGGGACGGCAGCCGTCCGTTTCGCCTTCCGGGAGGCCGGGGCGCGCCGGAGCGTCCTGGTGGCGGTGCGTGCCTGGCGGCGCCCGGCGCACAGGACGATGGATCATCCGCTTCTGACCGGCGAGCCCGCCCACCGGCACGAGGACCATGCCGCCGAGCTGCTCGACGAGGCACTACGCGGCCTCGAGCGTGAGCACCCCGGCATCGAGGTACACCGCACGCTCGTCGAGGGCCCGGCGCGCAAGGTCCTCCTGGACCGCGCGGCCGACGCCGACCTGCTGGTGGTCGGGACCCGACGGCAACCCGGCCGCTTCGGTGTCCAGCTGGGCCGGGTGCCCCACACCCTGCTGCACCATGCCGACTGCCCGGTGGCGGTCGTACCGGAGTGGGGCTGAGTTGCCCCCGAGAACGGAAACCAGCGAACCCGCGCGAGCACGCAGGACCCCGAGCTGCCTCGTGCCACAGCGATGGAGGTGCATTCATGCAGCCGCCGGTCGTCGCCGGAGTCGACGGATCCCCCGAAAGCCTGGCCGCCGCCGAGTGGGCGGCGCGCGAAGCGGTGCGCCGCGGACTTCCGCTGCGTCTGGTGCACGCGACGAACTGGAACCCGGCCCCAGTACCCTCCGCCGCGGCGAGCACGGTGCGCCGCAGCCCTGAGGGCCGAGGCATCCTCCGCGAGGCCGAGGACCGCATCGCCCGTACGTGCCCCGGGGCGCGCCTCACGGACGAGCAGCTTGAGGGGCCCGCCACCGCGGCCCTCCTGCGGGCCGCGGAGCACAGCGCACTCATGGTGCTCGGCTCCCGCGGGCTGAGCGGCTTCACCGGGTTTCTCGTCGGCTCGGTGGCACTGGGGGTCGTGGCGCGCGCGGCCCGGCCGGTGGTTCTCGTGCGGGCGGGCGAGGAGGCGGCGGACGAACATGCGGCGGACGTGGACGGCCAGGCGTCGGTCGGTACGCCGTACCGTGATGTCGTCCTCGGCATCGACCTCAGCGACGCGAGCGACGAGGTGATCGGGTTCGCCTTCGACGCCGCCCGGCAGCGGAAGGCGGGGCTGCACGTCGTACACGTCTGGAGCGCCCCGTCCCCGCTCACGCTCGGCCCCGGCGAGATCGGCCTCGTGGAGGGCCCGGGGCGCGTGGCGGAGTGGCGCGGCTTCCTGTCAGCGGTGCTGGAGACCTGGCGGGGGAAATTCCCCGACGTCGAGGTCACCGAGACCCTCGTCGAGGGCAGGGCCGGCACCCACCTGGTGCGCGCGTCCACCGGCGCCGGTCTCCTCGTGCTCGGCCGTCGCGCCCATGAGAGCCCGCTCGGGCCACGTACGGGCCCCGTCGCCCACACGGTGATCCGCCACGCGAGCTGCCCCGTGGCGATCGTGCCGCACGGCTGAGGTCCACCGGCACGGACGTGTCTCGGATTCGGTGGGATCACGAGCCGTGAGCCCACTGCCACCACGCGGTGTCCGGGGCGGTGTGCAGGGTGAAGCGCTCGTCGCCGATGACGCAGTCGCGGATGCGGTCGGGGGCTCCGATGAGATGGAAGCGCGCGTCAGCGATCCGAGGGAACAGCGCGCAGAGTTCGCCGGCTAACGCCCCGTCGGCACAGCGGAGTTCCCGCAGGTCGAGGAAGAACTTGCGGTAGCCGTCCTCGGCATGGTCGTGCAGCCACTGCCGCAGTTGCCGTTGCGTGGTGACGCCCAGCGTGCCGCCGGCCGCCATCCACAGTCGGGAGGGCGCCTCAGCGAGCAGGCGCATCCTTATGGTCGGGATTTCCAATGGTGTTGTGCTCCATGGGCGCTTCCCAAGTGGTGAGCGCCGTATGCCCGGTTATCGGCCGCCGCTCTTCGTACCCCTCCCTCCGCCGCCCCAGTAGTGCGCGCTCCGCGACTGCGCGAAGCCTCCCCCGGCTCCACACACGTGTGACGGCGGGCTCACAGGTTCGTACCGGCTCTCGAGGCTCGATCCGTTTTTGTGTCGTCGCAGGCCCTCCTCGCTGCTAGCCTCCGTTGTGGGAACCGGTTGCCATGAGTGTTGCCGCAGTTCCCAAGGGACTGAGTGATCCCCGGGAAGGCCGAGAACGGCTCCTCCGGGGCGGAGGAAAGGGGGGCGGCGATGACGAGGAAGAGCAACGGCGACGTCGGGGGCCGCAGCACGATCCGGGACGTGGCGGCCCGGGCGGGGGTGTCCGCCTCGACGGTGTCGCGCGTGCTCGGCGGCGAGTACCCGGTGAGCACGGCGACGCGTACGCGCGTGATGCGCGCGGTCCGCGAGCTGGACTATGTCGCCGACGCCCGTGCCAAGGCGATCGCGGGCGTGGGGACACCGACCCTCGCCTTCGTCCTGGACGACATCACCGGCCCGTCGTTCGCGCACATGGCGCACGGCGTGGAGCGCGAGGCGACCCGGCTCGGCCATCTGTGCCTGGTGTGCAGCACGGACGGTGACGCGGACCACGAGCTGGAGTTCATCGAGACGATGCGCGCCCAGCGTGCCGCCGCGGTGATCCTGGTCGGCGGCGCCGCGGACACCGCCGAGTACCGCGCGCGCATGTCCCGTATCGCCGACTCCCTGGCGTCGGCCGGCTCACGGCTCGTGCTGTGCGGGCGGCCGCCACTGGACCCCGGCACGCCCGTGACGGTCATCGAGTACGACAACGAAAGCGGGGCGTACGCGCTGTGCGCCCACCTCCTCGCGCAGGGACACCGGCGCGTCCTCTTCCTCGGGGGCAAGCCGGAGAACACCACGGCCCAGGGCCGCGAACGGGGCTACCTGGCCGCCCACCGCGCACACGGCGTCGACCCGGACCCGAAGCTGCGCCTGTCCGCCGACTTCACCCGCGACGCGGGCCACCGTCTGATGCGCCAGGCCCTCTCCCAGGGCCTGGAGTTCACAGCGGTGATGGCCTCCACGGACATGGTCGCGGCGGGCGCGCTGACCGCGCTCCACGAGGCGGGCCTGAGCGTGCCGGACGACGTGTCCCTGGCCGGCTACGACGACATTCCCTTCGCCCGCGATCTGCATCCGGCCCTGACGACGGTTCATGTGCCGTACGAGGAACTCGGCCGCCTCGCCGTCCGTACGGCCCTGAGCAGAACCCCGGACACCCCCGACGAACACCTGTTGCTGGGCACGCACGTGGTGGTGCGGGGCTCGGTGGCGGCGGTGGGCGAGGCGGCGGGCCGATGACGTGCTCGGCGGGGTCGCCGTCGTCACGGCCGACCGGCGCCACCGAAGCGACGGAAGCGCCGTACGGCTGACAGCGGTGCCGTGCGACGCGTGGACGAGCCGGGACGAAGGGGCGGCGCGGGTCTGGATTCCGCGGACGTGACCGGCTTCGCGGACTCGGCGTCCCACAGGGCGAGTTCGCGGTCGCGCGGGCCGCGCTCCACCGGCGGCCCGTCCGCGCCGAAGACGCGCACCGGGTGCGAGGCGTCCCATGCGGGCCAGCCCGGGTCGCCATGGACGGCGAACCGCACCCATGCCGCGTGCATCGCGTCGGCCAGTTCCCGTGGGGCGCCCTCACCCGCGAGCCTGGCCGATTCCGGGAGGTCGCCGGTGTCGAAGACGAAGCCGAGTTCCAGGGCGTGGCAGGCGCCGAGGTCGGGCACGTTCGAGGGCCAGGCGAACTCGTACAGGTGGGACGAGGCGGCACGGGCGTCGGCCAGCCGGTGCAGCGGGATGCGCAGCAGGTGGTCGGTGACCATCTGGCCGACGATCTCCGCGGTGGTGGCGTCCGGGCTCAGGGCGCGGTAGCCGCGCGGGATCTCGGGGCCGCAGTGGCAGCGGGCCATGGCGCCGGCCACGGCGACGGGGCCGAGCCGGTTGATCCGCTCAAGGAGGCCGCCCGGCACGAGCCACAACCGGTACTCCTCGCTGGTCCAGCCCAGGAGCAGGTCGATGTCGGGCGCGGCGCCGCCCTGGGTCAGGGCCTCCAGGGGGTCGCGCGGGACCAGGTCGCCGTCGACGACGATGCCGAAGGCGGGCCCGCCGAGGACCGGACTGCTGAGCTTGCCCACCTCGGCCTGCGTGCGCAGCAGCAGTTCGCGGTCGACGGCGGCGAACGCCTCCGCCGTCGCGGGGATCTTCAGACGGTTCGCCATGCGGCGCACCATCCGCCGTACCTTGTCGCGGTCGGCGGCCTCGGGCGGCCCGCTCTGCAGCACGGCCCGGTGGATCAGGCCGGCGGCCTGCGGGGCGGCCAGCAGCGCGCCGATGCTGATCGCCCCGGCCGACTGGCCGAAGACGGTCACCCCGTCGGGGTCGCCGCCGAAGGCCGTGATCGAGTCCCGCACCCACTTCAGCGCGGCGAGCTGGTCACGCAGCCCCGGGTTGGCGGGTGTGTCCGGGAAGAGGCCGTAACCCTCCACGCCCAGGCGGTAGTTGACCGAGACCATGACGACGCCGTCGCGTGCGAAGGCTCGTCCGTCGTAGACGGGAACGGCCGACGATCCACGGGTGAGCGCGCCCCCGTGGATCCACACCATGACCGGAAGCCGGGCCCCTGGGCCCGGCTCCGGCGTCCACACATTGAGGTTGAGGCAGTCGTCGCCCGGCACGACCGGATCGGACAGGATCCGGGCGAACGCCTCCGAGTACGGCGGCTTCGGCGAGGTCGGCCCGAACGCGGCCGCGTCGCGCACACCCTCCCAGGGCTCGGGCGGGACGGGCGGCCGGAACCGGCGGGGGCCGAAGGGCGGGGCGGCGTACGGGATGCCGCGGAAGACGGCGATCCCGTCCTCGTACCGGCCGCGTACGGCGCCGTAGGGAGTGCCGACCACCGGTCCCGCCTGGTCCGCCATGCGGCATCAGCTCCTCACTGCCCCGCGAACCGTTCGCATCAGGTCATCGCATCGCCTCCAGATTAGGTGTCGGATGCCGCTACTTCGCGTACATCAGCGTGCCGAAGCCGAGCTGGTCGTAGCCGCCGCTGGTCGAGCCGTAGTCACCGCCGCCTCCTTCGGGGGCGACCGAGAAGCACATCTGGGCGATGTACTTGTCGTCCAGGAGCAGCCGCCGACCGTAGTGGTAGTGCAGCATCGCCCAGACCGGGCGGACCTGGCCGCGGGAGCCGGAGCCGATCACCGTCTGCGACTGCTGGGAGCAGTTCTGGCCGCTGCCCCAGGTGTAGGTCGTGTACGGCACGTTCATGCCGAGGTTGTACTTGGCGACGTACTGGGCCGCCTTCATGAAGCGACGGCCGTCGTAGGAGTACAGATCGTCGCCCTGGTTCCAGGCCATCTCGCAGACCGCGCCCATCTGGCCCATGCCCATGACGGTGTGGCCCTGGTCGCGGCCGGACTCCTGCCACTGGCCGAGGTCGTAGCCCTCGACGTTCGGGTACAGGAACGGGACCGCATGTCCGATCGAGCCGTTGCCCCCTCCGCTCTTGAAGTAGTTCACGGCCTGGTCGTACTTGGCGCCGTCGTCGCACAGGATCCCGATGGCCATGATCGAGGCCATGTTGCACAGGTCCCAGTTGGCCCAGTAGTTGGTGATGCAGGCGTCGTTGTGGTTGTTGAGGAACTGGTTGTTGAGCGGGTAGAAGACGTTGAGCATCATCGTCTTGAACCGGTTGAGGTCGAAGCCCGCGTACCCGCGCATGAGTTCGGCGGCCTGCGCGAACTCCCAGCCGTAGATGCCGGCGGCGAGGAACCGGTCGGCGTTTCCGGTGATGCTGGTCAGCGTGGACGACCAGGCGTTGAGGATGCGCACGGCGCAGTCGCCGTGCGCGGCGGTGCCGGCCACGTTCCAGCGCAGTGCGTTCTGGTAGGCGGCGGCGATGTCGTTGTAGAGGAGCCCGTAGTTCTCCCCCGTGCCGCCTCGGATGATGGTGGCCTGGGGGCGGGCCGTCCAGGTGGACTGGGAGTGGGAGTTGGCGGTCAGCCGGTTCCAGCCGGACAGCCAGGGGTCGTCGCCCGCGGCGACCCTGACCTTGGCGCGGTTGATGTCACCCCAGTTGTGCAGCATCCCGGGGTGCGTGAAGGTGGCGGGCGCCGCCGCCGCGGTGGTCGCGGCGGCGGCCGAGCCGCCTACGGCGAGGGCGGCGGTGAGGCCTCCCGCGGTCCGCAGGAGGCCGCGCCGGCTCACTTCTGGTTGATCACTGCTGGTGTGGGGGTTTGTGCGGCTCATTGCAGTGCATCTCCGTTCTAGGTGGGGGTGATGCTCACCTGCTCGAAATGCGTGGTGCTGCGGACCAGGGGGCTGCGCGAGCAGACCACGAGGCCCACGTAGTAGGGGGCGTCGCCGAAGCCGGGGATCTCTCCCGCGGCGAGGGGGGTCCAGCTGACGCCGTCATCGGTGGAGACGGACGCGGTGAAGGCGGTCCCGGCGCGCTTCAGCCGCAGCAGACAGGGGGCGGTGACCGTGCCACTGCCCGTGAAGGCCGACCGTCCGGCCACGGTCGTACGGAGCATCAGCTGAGCGCTGCTCCCGCCCGTGACGATCGCTCCGGCCGCCTGGTCGAACGGGGACAGTGACTTGGCCATGAGCAGCCCGACCCGGTCGCCGCTCGCCCCGTCCCGGGAGACGAGCCGGGCGGTGACCTCGCAGTCACCGGTGACCGGGCGTCGTACGAACTGTCCCGTCATCCCTTGGTTGTTGACGGTCAGGTCGCTCCCGGCACCCCGCACGACGAAAGTCCCGTCCTCGTACGCGGTGCTGCCGGGGGTGGCGACGGCGACCACGCCGAGGGTCCCGAAGTCGCGGTCGTCGAGGACCGCGTCGCCGAGGTCGCCGTACGTCCAGGGATCGGGCGGCGGCGTGCCGACCGTGAGCTTCAGCGTGCCGGTCCCGTCACCGGCGGCATTGCCGGCGGTGGTGTTGACGGTGAACTCGCCGGTCTCGGTGGGCGTTCCGCAGACGACACCCGTGCGCTTGTCGAGGCGCAGGCCGTCGGGCAGGCCGTCCGCGGTGAACCGCACGGGCTCGTGCGAGGCCCGCAGCAGGTGCCGGAACGCGACGCCCTTGTTCGCGAACGCGGTGGTGTCGGAGGTGAGTTGCGGTACCGACGGGGTCGGCATCGTCCCCGCGGTGGGCTCCGAGAGCGGACCTCGTCCACCGCCGTTGGACTTCGCGACGACGTAGTGGTACGTCGTGCCGGGCGTTCCCGTCGCGTCCGCGTACCGGATGCGGGCACCGAAGCCGACGGGGCCGATGCCCGTCGCGACCGTCACGTACGGGCCGCCCGGGTCGGTGGACCGCAGCACCTTGTACCGGGCCGAGAGATCCGGGTCGGTCCAGGCCAGCTCCACGGCGTCGGCGCCGGCGGACGCCCGCAGATCGGTGGCGGTGCGGGTGGGGCGGGGCGTGGTCCAGACGTCACCGCCGGCCGACGACACCACGGATACGTTGTCGAAGGCGCCGGTGCCGGTCTCGGCGTACTCCTCGTCGACGCCCAGGCAGGAGGTGAGCGCGAGCCCGGCGTACGCGGTGCGCCCCAGATCGACCTCGGTGGAGCCGACCTCGGTCCAGCGGATGCCGTCCGGGGAGATGGCTCCGGTGCAGCGCCGTCCCTTACGGGTGACGCGCACCCAGTACGGCATGCGCAGCCGGTAGCCGTCGCCCGCGCCCTCGACGTACGGGGCCTCAAGCGGTGTCGCCGACTCCGGCAGCGTGCCCAGGTCGGAGATCGGGAACGACGCCTTGCTGGTGATCGCCTGCTGTTGGGTGGGCGGCACAGGAGTACTGCCGGTGGCGGAGACGGACGCCCCGGTCGTCGGGCGTACGGTCCACACTCCGCTCCAGGTGTGCAGCGGCAGCCCCTGGATCAGCATCGACGCGTGCGCGGCGTCCGCGTCGAGAGAGTCGCGGAGGGTGACGCCGATCTTGGAGTACTGCGAGCTGAGCGGGAACACGATGCGCGCGGTGACGGTGCCGTCACCGGCCAGCGGCAGCTGGGCGAGGCGATAGGTGTCGGCGGTGCCGCTCGCCTCCAGCACGAAACGCTCACCGTCGAAGACGGCGGAGCCAGGGATCTTCACATCGCCGACGTCCCGCGTCGACCAGGGCTCCGGGAGGCCGGCGGTGGCGGCCACCGGGCCTGAAGTGCCGCTGTTTCCTTGGGCGTTGGCGGCGGTGACCGTGTAGTAGTAGGTTCGGCCCGCGTTCACGTCGCTGTCCGTGCACGTCGGCCTGCCGACTCCGGAGGCGATCTCCTCGTACGGGCCCTCGGGCCTGGTGGCCCGCCGGACGGTGTACTCGCTCGCCCACGCGGACGGCAGCCAGGCGACCGTGACGGCCTTGTCCTCGCCCACCGCCGTGACACCCGCCGGAACCGTGGGCACGGTCGGCGAGGGGGCCACGGCACCGGCGTAGGCGAAGGTGCCGAAGCTGGGCAGGTCGTCATTGCTGCCCTCGACGACACGGGTGCCACCGGTGCCGCGGAAGACGGCCGCCTTGGTGTAGGGGGCGTCGAGGCCGCGTACGCCGGCGTAGTGGGCGTACGCCATCTCGTAGATCGGCGGCAGGTTCCCGCGGCCGTTGGCGCCGAGGGACTTCTTGATGTACTTGCCGGTGCGGTCGAGGTCGGTGGTGAAGGGGACGTCGCCGCCGAGGTTGTAGCGGGCGAGGTACTCGAAGTTGGCAAGGATGCGCTGGTCGTCGTAGCCCCACAGGTCGACGCCCTGGTTCCAGGCGACCTGGGCGGCGTCCGCGAGGAGACCGGCCGCGAGCTGTTCGTGACCCTGGTCGCGGCCGCTCTCCTGGCCTTGGCCCGCGTCGGTGACGATGCGGCCCCGGACGCTGCCGTTGCCCGCGCCGGCGGCGGCGAAGCGGAGCGCGTCCTCGAACAGCGTGGGCTCCTCGCAGAACACGCCGATGGCCAGGATCGACTGAACGCTCGTCAGGTCCCAGTTGCCGTTGGCGTAGAGCATGTAGCAGGAGACGGCGGGATACCACACACGCAGGAAGGACTGCTCGCAGCGGGCGAGGTCCTCCTCGGCCCATCCGTCGTAGTCGCTGTGCCGCAGCAACTCGGCCGCGTTGACGAACTTGAAGGCCTGGAGCCCGGCGCCGAGCGGCCCGTCGGCCCCGGTGATCATCGTCAGGGACGCCGACCAGACGTTGAGGATGTCGCGGGCCTTGTCGGCATGGGCGCGGTTGCCCGTGACGCACCACATCAGCGCGTTCTGGTAGGCGGCTGCCGAGTCGGCGACGGCCTGGTTCTGGAAGTTGGTGGGGCCGCGGCCCCAGGAGGTGATCTGGCCGGTGTTCTGGATCGTGTACGTGGCCTTCGACCGGGCGTGGGCCGCGAACGTCAGGTATCCGTCGTAGACGGGCGATTCCTGCGCGGCGACCGCGGCTTTCATGCGCGCGAGGTCCGCGGCGGTGTGCAGCAGTCCGGGGTGGGTGAAGGCCCGAAGCCGGGTCTTGTCGTCCTGGGCCCACGCCGCCGTGGCGGCGGCGGACAGCAGTCCGCCGCCGGCCGCGGCCACGAGCCCCGCCGCGCCGAGGAAGGAACGTCGGCTGAGAGGAAGCACGGGTGACTCCTAGTGGTTCAGAGGTGCCGCATCACGCGTGCTGGACGGTGAGCGTGACGGCCTGCGTCGCGGTGCCCACGCTGTTGGTGGCCGAGACGGTGACCGTGAAGGTGCCGACGTTGTCCTCGGCGGTCCCGGAGATCAGACCGGTGTCGGTGTCGATGTCCAGCCCCTTCGGCAGCCCGTCGGCGTTGAACGACGTCGGCAGCCCGGAGGCCGTGATCAGGTAGTTGAAGACCTGGTTCTTGGTGGCCGTCGCCTTGTCCGGGCTGGTGACCTTGGGCGCGTCGCCCGCCGTGGCCTCGGTGGAGTTCAGGAACCGCGTGTTCAGCACGTGCTCGTTGGCGTACGCCGGCATCATGTCCGTGAACTTGTACCAGCCGGGCTTCTTCATCCCGTTGCCGATGAACTTGCCGTTGATGACGAGGTTCTGGAAGGTGACGTCCTTGATGGCGTGGTCCGCGTCGTAGCCGACCATGACGGACGGGTTGGCGTGCGTCCCGGTGTACTTCAGGTTCCGGATGAAGACCCCGTCGATGCCCCGTCCGACCGAGGTGTTGTAGCTCTTGTTGTACATGACTCGCATGTTGATCAGCTGACCCCAGCGGAAGTCGTCCACCCGGATGTCCTGGGCGCGCACGTTGCGCAGCAGGTTGCTGTCGCCCGGGTTGAGCGCGATGCAGCCCTGGTAGTCCATCTGCGGTTCGCGGTGGTCGAGGATGTCGATGTTGCTGAAGACGAGGTTCTCGATGGTCTCCGGCTTGTCGGTGTTGCCGTGCGTGCCGACGTTGATCGGGTGCGCGACATCCGCCCAGAGGGTGGAGTTGCGGACGGTGATGTTGCGGCAGTCGCCGTAGTACTCCCAGCGGTGGGCGTAGATCGCGATGCAGTCGTCGGAGTTGCGCATCCAGACGCCGTCGATCAGGACGTCCTCACTGGAGAAGACGTCGATGCCGTCGCCCCACTGGCCGTGGCTGTAGGAGTGCAGGTTGCGGACGGTGACCTGCTTGGACTGGCCGACGGTCACCGAGTAGCCGCTGCTCGGGTTGAGCACCATGATGCCGTCGATCTCGATGTTCTTGGAGAACTGCAGGAGGACACCGCTCGGCGAGTTGTACAGCACGCCGCGGCCGAGCAGCCGGGCGTTCTCCACGTTGACGAACTCCACCCGGGACGTCAGCACCGCACCACCGGCCAGGTAGAGCGTCTTCCCGCTGGGCACCTTCACCACGTTGTCGGTGGTCTTGTGCAGGCCGGGGCCGAAGTAGATGACGTCCTCGTCGTCGGGGTCGGGCGCGTTCGACTCGATCGGGTTGGCGTGCAGCTGCAGGTTGTTGAAGATCTCGCCGTCGATCTCGATGGAGAGGTTGCGCGGCTCGGTGAGGGTGAAGCTCACCGTGGCACCGTCCACCGTGAACTCGGTGTCGGACGACAGGGGGCGGATCCGTGCGGAGCCGATGGTGCCCTTGGACGAGGTGACGATGACCTCGACGGTGCCCTTGAAGTCGAAGGTGGCTACGGAGGAGTTGAAGACCGGACCACTGCCCGTGTTCGCGTCGATCTGCTTCGCCCGGGCGCGGTAGACGGGCACCGTCTGCCACTCACCGCCCGTCGTACGGGCCTTGACGGAGAAACTCGAGTTGGTCGGGACCCCGCTCGGAATGGGGTACACCACCAGCCGGTCGGACGCTCCGGGCGTGTCCTCGGCTCGGGCGGTGCCGGCCGCCGCGCCGATCAGTGAGTAGGCGGCGGCGGTGGCGCCCGCGGCCTGGAGAACGGTGCGCCGGGACAGGCCGGCTCTCTGGGTCTCGTCCATGGAAACGTTCCTTCGTGGCAAAGAGAGTGAGGTAGGTGGCTTCGTCCGGAGGTTGCTGACGGCAGTCCGGAAGGCGGAGGTCAGGGGCGTCCGGACCGGTCCGTTACTTGAGGCCCGAGGTCGAGATGCCGGAGATGAAACCGCGCTGCATGATCAGGAAGAGCGCGAGCACGGGTACGACGTACATCACCGCGCCGGCGGCGACCACGTTGCCGAGCTGGGCGCCGTGCTGGTTGACATAGCCGGTGGCGAGCTTGACCGCGAGGGTGGTGCGGGCGTCGTCCAGCAGCAGGGCGGGGGCGATGTAGTCGCCCCAGGTCCAGGAGAAGGACAGGATCAGACTCGTGGCGATGACCGGCCAGGACTGCGGCAGGAAGATCCGCCAGAAGATGCGGATCTGCCCGCAGCCGTCGACGATCGCCGCCTCCTCCAATTCCTTGGGCATGTTCGTGAAGAACTGCCGGAACAGGAAGATGAGATAGGGGGCGCCGCTCAGACCCCACAGCACCCATGGCATGTAGGTGTTGGTCAGGTGGAGTTCGGCGAACATCAGATAGGTCGGGATGAGGGTGATCACGGCCGGCAGCATCATCGTCGACAGCAGCACGCTGAAGATGAGCTTCTTGCCCGGTGCCTCCAGCCGGGCGAAGCCGTAGCCCGCCCAGGCCGAGGCCAGGGTGACCAGCACCGCGTAGACGGTGGCGATCGTCAGCGAGTTGCGGGCGTAGCCGAGGTAGTCGAAGAGGGTCAGAGCCTGGTGGAAGTTGCCCAGATCCGGCTCGTGCGGCCACCAGTGGATGGGGACGGCACGCAGCTCGGACGATGCCTTGAGTGCGGTGATCGCGAGCCAGCCGAAGGGGCTGAGCATCAGCACCAGGATCGCGATCAGCAGCATGTAGACGGTGGTGCGCCGGGAGAGCAGACTCATCGGACGCCTCCGATCGTGCGGGCCTTGGGCTTCGCCTTCTCCGGTTCCACGGAGTAGAAGACCGCGCCCTTGCTGAGCTTGAAGATGAGGAAGGTGACGAGGCAGATGATCGCGAAGAGCACCCACAGCAGGGCGGAGGCGTAACCGTAGCGGCCGTTGGCGAAGTACTGGGCGAAGACGTTGATCATGTAGAAGTAGTTGCTCTCGGGCACGGCCGAGACGCCGTTGGGCGTGGGGTTGAGCGCGATGAGCAGCGGCATGAAGCTCTGCAGCGAGCCGATGATGCCCGTGACGATCTGGAAGAAGATCACCGGGGACAGCAGCGGCAGGGTGATGCGGGTGAAGGACTGCCAGGGACTGGCACCGTCCACTCTGGCCGCTTCGTTCAGTTCCCTGGGGATGTCCTGCAGGCCGGCGAGCGAGATGATCATGCCGTTGCCCACGGCCCACATGGTCAGCACGATCAGCACCCAGCGGGCGTAGGGGTCGACCAGCCAGTTGATGCCGTTGATACCGGCTATGTCCAGTGCGCCGTTGGCCGCCCCCGAGTCACGGTCGAAGATCAGCTTGAAGGTGAGGGCGGCACCCACCGGGGGCACCACCGCGGGCAGGTACAGCAGGGTGCGGAACACCCCGCGGGCCCGGATCGGCTGGTTCACCAGCACCGCGAGCAGCAGCCCCGCCGCGATCGTGAGCGGCACCGTGATCGCGGTGAACACCCCGGTGCGCCACAAGGAGTCCATCGTCTCCGGGTCGGAGAACACCTCCCGGTAGTTGTCCAGCCCCACGAAACGCGAGTTCTGCGACAGCCCGTCGGCGTTGGTGAAACTCAGCCACAGCGCGTATCCCAGGGGGAAGGCCGTCAGGGCCAGGAAGCCCACCACCCAGGGCACGGTGAACACATAGAACGCCCGCGCCCGGCGGGTCCGCAGCGAGGTCGGCCTGCGTGTCGCGCCGGTCGGCGGCCGGGTCGAGGACGACGGTGCCGCCGCACTCGTCCCGGCCGCCTGATCGGTGAGCTGACCGGTGCTCACCCCACCAGCTCCTTGCCCTTGGCGATCTGCTCGTTCATGAGTTTGTTGAGCTCGTCGGCGACCTGACCCGCCGACGTCTTGCCCTTGATCGCCTTCGGCAGCACCTTGTTGATCACTCCGTCCAGGGCGGACAACTGGGCGTACGGAGTGAACGTCAGCACCGAGAAGTGCTCCTGCTCCTGCTCCTGCACCTTGAACGCCTGCTTCTGGAACGCCGTGCTCTGCGGCATCTTCGGACGCAGCGACTTCAGGCTGGGGATGCCCCAGCCGCCCACGGCCCGCTCCTGGGCGGGCTTGCCGCCGAAGTACTCCTCGAAGAACTTCCAGGCCCCGTCCTTGTTCTTGGCCGCCTTGGGGATCCAGAAGCCGGTGGCGCCGAAGCAGGGGCTGACGCGGTTGCTGCCGAGCTGCGGGGCTGGCGCGAAGCGCGACACCTTGGAGGCCTTGGGGTCGGCGCCGATCGCCCCGCCGAACCAGTAGCCGTCCTCGGCCATCGCCATCCGCCCGGCCTGGTAGGTGGGCCAGTCCCAGCCGTCCGGGTTGGGGTTGGCGACGTTCGGGCCGATGTCCGCCCGCGCGTACTCCAGATACCACTTCAGCGCCTTCTGCGCCTCGGGCGAGGAGAAGTCGACCGAGGCGAGGTCCTCGGCGAACAGGTTTCCGCCGGCGGAGACGGTCATCCCCATGAGCTGCGTGAAGGTTCCGAGCCCTGAGGCGTTCATCCCGTAGACCTTGACCTTGCCGAGCCGGCGCTTGGTCAGCTGCTTGCCCATATCCAGCCACTCGTCGTACGACAGCGGCTCGGTCTCGCTGGGCATGTCCAGCTTCGCCGCCTCGAGCATGTCCGTGCGGTACCAGAACATCTGGTCCTGCGAGTAGTCCTTGGCCATGCCGTAACGGGGCCCCGCGCCCTGCTTCTTGCCGTCGAAGCGCCAGACGTCGTTGACCGGGTCGAGGTCGGCGACCTTGAGCAGCGAGCTCTTGGCGAAGTACGGGTCCAGGTCGGTCATCAGCCCGCGAGCGGCGAAGTACGCCGTGTCCGTGGCACCCAGGCCGCGCACCAGGTCCGGCGGGTTCTTCGCCGCCAGCATCGCGTTGAGCTTGGTCGCGTCCAGAACGACGAAGTTGACCTTCAGGCCCATCCCCTTTCCGGCGGCCTGGAGGACCTTCTTGTCATCCTCGGTGGACATGACGGTGATCGTCGTACTGCCGCTCTTCGCACCGCCGTCACCCGAGCCGTCGTCGACGGAGGCGGCACAGCCGGGCAGGGCAGTCGCGGCGAGCGCCGCACCGGCGGAGGCGGCGAGGAACTGACGCCTCCCGAGGGAACCGGCGGAAGTGGACATAGTTGTTGGCCTTTCCTGCGTATGTACTGCCGGCTGGGGACGAAGAGGGGCACATGCGACGCGAGGCACACCGGCATGAGCGCGCATGAACGCAGCACCTCCTGCTTCCAGCTGTTCGAAATGACGACCACGGGTCGACGTGTCCCGCCCCAAAAGGCCCGGCTGTCGGCAACCGGTTGCCATGTGTTTGGGCAGAGCTTCTTCCTGTCCGGAATCTGCGTCAAGACTCTTGACGAACTTTCGAAAAGAACGTGTAACCTCAGCGCCATGAGCCAGAAGGCCGGAGGGTCGCTGCGGAGCCTGCGGCGATCGAACCAAGAGCAGCTCATCGCCCTGCTACTAGCCCAAGGACCCGCCCACCGGGCCGAGTTGGCGCGTAAGGCCGGTGTGTCACGGACGACGGTGTCGACCATCGTCAGTGAGCTGATGGCGCGCGGCTTGATCATCACGGCGGACGCGGAACCGCATGACGATCTCGACGGCAGGGCTGGAAACCGGTTGCTGGTCAACCCGCGGGCGGCGGTCGTGGCGGGCATGAACCACACTTTCGACGGCGTCTTCGTCCAGCTGAGCGATCTGGCATCGAGGGAGATCGCCAGCTCCGGCACGGCACTGGACGCCGGCACCGGCCCGGCCGAGCGCATCGAGGCCGGCACGTCGATCCTCCAACGGCTGCTCGGCACCGCCGAGCTGGACAGACGCCAGGTCATCGGCGTGGGCGTGGGCGTACCCGGGCCCATCCACCGCGAGACCGGAGTGGTGGGGGTGTCCCTGCCGGGCCAGCCCTGGTCGCACGTACACGCCGCCGAGGAGTTCGGCCGGGCCCTCGGCCTACCGGTCACCGTGGAGAACAACGCACGCCTGGAGGGCTTGGCCGAGGCACGCTGGGGCGCCGGCCGCGGGGTGGCGAACCTGCTGTACTTCGGCCTGTCCAGCGGCATCGGATCCGGTCTGATCCTCGACGGGCGGCTGTACCGCGGAGCGGTGGGCGCCGCAGGGGAGTTGGGCCATATGTCGGTGAGCATCGACGGACAGCCCTGCCCTTGCGGCAACCAGGGCTGTCTGGTGCTGCACGCCGGCCTCCCGGCCGCGCTCGCCGCGCTGCGGCCCGTGTTCGGCAAGGACATGACTCTGGAGGAGATGCTGGCGCGCACGGCGGCCGGGGACCGCTCCGGCGACAAGGTGTTCACCGAGGTGGGCACCGTGGTCGGCCGGGTCCTCGCCAACCTGTGCAATCTGCTCAACCCCGAACGCATCGTGGTGGGCGGCGAACTGTCCCGGGCGGGCGAGGTGCTGCTGGCCCCGATGCGGGACGCGATACGCCGCCACGCCCTGGCCCTCGCCCGCGAGGTGGACCTCGTGCCCGCCGAGCTGGGGCTCGGCGCCCGGGTCGGTGCGCTCGGCGGCGCCGCACTCGTCCTCAGCGAGACACCCGACCTGGCGGCCGCGCTCAACCGGATGACCGTTCACGGGATCACTCTGTGACGAGCCGTACGACGACCCGCCTCGGCGTGGGCCTGCGCGCCGAGACCGCAGGCACCGTCCGGCGGTCAGCGGGGCGCCGCCGCTGGCCGCCGGGCCGTTCGGGACCCGATCCCGGTCCGATTACCGGTCCAGGTCCCGCAGTTCGAACCAGTCGAAGTCCGCGGGGACGCGGGTCCCGTTCAGGTCCTGGACGCAGACCCCGACGAACGCGCCGGTGAACCGCAACCGGTCTCCGTAGTCGTCGGAGAGCTTGCTCGCGTCCAGGATCTGCCCCACGGGGCGCCAGTCCGCGCCGTCCGGCGAAGCCGAGAAGCGCAGCTCCGCGCCGTCGAAGCGGGCTCTGAGGTACACCAACGGCCAGTCGTCCACGTCGAGTTCACTGTCCCCGAGTTCGCGGTAGACGCCGTTGTCCGTGAGGGCGACACCCAGCACGCGGCCCTTGCCCTCGGCGTGCGTCAGCCGCAGGTAGTAGTGCGTCGACGTGTCGTACCAGCAGATCAGGCCCGCGAGCTGGCTGAAGTGCCCCGGGCGGAAGTCGACGACCGTCGTCGCCTCACAGTGGACCGAGGTGAGCCGCTGGGCGACCAGGCTCTGGTCGTAGCGCGAGTGCAGGCTCTGCCGCCCGCGCAGCCGCAGATGCCCGGGTCGCTCGGCGAGCGTCAGCCAGTCGGGGCCGGCAGGCGTGCGCAGTGTGCTCCAACGGCAGTCCACGGAAGCCGAGTCGAAGTCGTCGCGCCCGGTGGGCGCGACGACCGGTCCCGGCTCCACCCCCGTGGGTGCCGGCACCTCCAGACTCGGCAGCCGTCCTCCACCGGCCAGCCGCAGCCAACCGTCGTCCGTCCACTCCACCCGCTGCAGACATGTCTCGCGGCCCAGGACACAGCGCGGCCCGTCCGGCGTCCGCACTGGGCGTGCGGCCAGATGCGCGAGGTACCACTCCCCTTCCGGTGTTTCGACCAGCTCGCCGTGCCCCGCCTTCTGCAACGGCCAGTCCGGGGCGTCCCGAGTGGTCAACAGCGAGCCCCGCGGGTCGAGTTCGTACGGACCCGCCAGCTCGCGTGAGCGGGCCATCAGGATGCCGTGGTTCCAGCCCGTGCCGCCCTCGGCGAGCATCAGGTGGTACCAGCCGTCCCGGCGGTAGACGTTGGGCCCCTCGATGAGCTCCTCGTGCCGGAGGATCGTCCGCGGCTGCCCGATCAGGGCTCGCTTGGCAGCGTCGTACTCCTGGAGCAGGATCCCGGCGAACGAGGGGTGTCCCTCGCGCGGGTCCCACTGGATGTTCAGCAGCCAGCTGCGGCCGTCCTCGTCGTGGAAGAAGGACGGGTCGAAGCCGGAGGAGTTCAGGAAGACCGGCTCCGACCAGGGGCCTTCGATCGACGGCGCCGTGATCAGGTAGTTGTCGACGTCCTTGTACGGGTGCCCGATGGTGCGGACGATGCTGTAGACCAGCCAGAACCGCCCGTCGTGGTACGACAGCGAGGGCGCCCACACCCCGGCCGAGTCGGCGACTCCGCGCAGGTCGAGCAGGTCGGTGCGGTCCAGGATGTGGCCGGTCGGCTCCCAGTGGACGAGATCGGTCGAGCGGTGCACGGGCACGCCCGGGAACCACTCGAAGGTCGAGGTGGCGAGAAAGTAGTCCGCACCGACGCGCACGATGCTCGGGTCCGGGTGGAATCCGGGCAGCACGGGGTTGCGGAGGCGGCCCGCGGTCATGCAGGTCCTTTCGCAGGTGGCTTACGGAGGTGGGGCAGTGTTTGACCGGGCGTCAGCCTTTGACGGCGCCCTGCATCACACCGGCGACGATCTGCTTGGACAGCAGAAGGAAGACGACGAGCAGCGGCAGTACGCCGATGGCGGCGCCGGAGAGGATGAGCGTGTAGTCGAGGGCGTAGCCGCTGGCGAGCGAGGACAGCGCCGTCTGCACGGTCGGCGTCACGGACGGGTCGAGGACGATCAGCGGCCACATGAAGTCGTTCCAGGTGGCCATGAAGATGAACATCGCGAGCACGGCGGCCTGCGGGCGGATCGCGGGCAGCGCCACATGCCAGAAGATGCCGAGCGTGGAGCAGCCGTCGACCCGGGCGGCCTCGACGAGTTCGTACGGCACGGCCTCGTCGCAGGCCTGCCGCATCCAGAAGACGGCGAAGGCGCTGACGAGCGCCGGGACGATGACGGCCTTGAGGGTCGCGATCCAGCCGAGCTCCCCCATCAGCATGTACAGCGGGATCATGCCGAGTTGGGTGGGGAGCATCGCGGTGATGACCACGGTGACGAAGAGCGCGTTGCGTCCGCGGAACGGCAGCTTGGCGAAGGCGAATCCGGCGAGCGAGGCCAGGAACACGCAGCAGACCGTCACCGTGCTGGAGATGATCATGGAGTTGCGCAGCGCGAGCCAGAAGTCGACGGTGTCGTAGACGCGTTGGATGTTGTGGAACAGGTTGCCGCCCGGCGTGAGCGTGAGCGCGGAGTCGCCGATCGCCGAGTTGTCGCGGGTGGGCAGGACGAAGGAGTAGTAGAGGGGGAAGAGGGAGGCTGCCATGACGCCGACGAGGGTGGCGTAGACGAGGGCCCCGGGCCGTCGGCCGCCGGACCGTTCGGTGTGCGGGCGGGGGCGGGGCGCGGGACGCAGAGCGAGGGCCATGGTGGTGTCAGTCCTTCGACGCGATGCGCCGCGACAGCGCGTAGTTGATGCCGGAGACGATGGCGATGAGCAGGAACATCACCCAGGCGAGGGTGGCGGCGTAGCCCGCGTTGAACTCGCGGAAGCCCTTCTCGTAGAGGTACATCATCAGCGTCTGGAACTGCCGGTCGCTGCCGCCGGTGCCCTCCGTGCCCTGCACGTCGAAGAGCTGGGGTTCGGCGAAGGTCTGCATACCGATGATCGTCGACATCACCACGCAGAAGACGATGGTGGGACGGATCGAGGGCACGGTGATCGACCAGAAGATCCGCCGCCTCGAGGCGCCGTCGAGCATGGCCGCCTCGTTGAGCTCGTGCGGGACACCCTGCATCGCGGCGAGGAAGATCAGTGCGAAGTAGCCGGCCCAGCGCCAGATGATGATGGTCGAGACGGCGATGATCGCGGACCAGCGGCTCGCCTGCCAGTTGATCCGGTCGACGCCGACCATTTCCAGCACGTCGTTGAAGATGCCGGTCTGGTAGCCGAAGAGCTGCGCGAAGACGAGACTGACGGCGACCACGGACACGACGTGCGGCAGCACGACGCCGGCCCGCCAGAACGCGCTGCCGCTCAGCTTCCGGTTGAGAACGGCGGCGAGCCACAGGGCGACGAGCAGTTCGCCGCCGGTGCCGAGCACCAGCAGGAGCCCGGTGTTGAGCAGGGCGTTCCAGAAGTAGGTGTCGGCGAACAGGTCCTGGTAGTTGCCCAGGCCCGTCCAGCCCTGGTCGCCCTCGATGATCGCCCACTCGTGGAACGAGATCCAGCCGGTGTACAGCAGCGGGTAGACGGCGAAGACACCGAAGATCACGAAGAACGGCAGGATGAACAGATACGGGGTGTAGCGCAGGTCGAACCGCGAGAGGCGGCTGCGCCAGGGGCTGCGTGGGCGCCGCCGCGCGGCGGGGGCCTCGGGGGCCTCCGCCGCGCGGGGCAGTTCGGTGACGCTCACCCGGCGACCTTCTTGGCGTCCTCGATCGCCTGGTCCCAGGCCGCTTCCGGCTTCTGCTTGCCCTGTTCGACGCGGAGCAGGGCGTTCATGAAGGCGGAGGCGACGTCGCTGTCCTTGGTGCCACGGTAGATGGGCTCCATGGAGTCGGCGGCCTGCGCGAAGATCTTGCCGGTGGGGGCGTTGGAGAAGTACGGGTCCTTCTTCGCCTGCACCTCGGGGTCGTTGTAGACCTTCGGGTGGCTGGAGAGGTAGCCCTCGTCGAGGAAGAGCTGCTTCTGGGTCTTGGACGAGGTCAGCCAGCGGGCGAGCTCGACGGCTTCCTTCGGGTGCTTGGTCTGCTTGGGCACCATGAGGTAGGACCCGCCCCAGTTGCCGCCCTCGGGGGCCGCGGCGACCGACCACTTACCGGCGTTGTCGGGGCCCGAGGCCTCCTTGGTGCGGTCGAGTTTCCACGCCGGGCAGACAGCGGTTGCCGCCTTGCCTGTCTTCAGGGCGTTGGCCATTTCCGGGGAGAAGGGCGGGTATCCGCCGCTGACCTTTCGCACCGACATGTTCGCCGCGGTGAGGAAGTCCTGCTTGAGTTCCGTGTTCTTGTCGGCGATGAAGGAGTCGTCGGATTCCGCGAAGAAGGTCTCCTTGTGCTGGTTGCCCATACCGACCCAGATGTCGCCGGTGTTGGCCGTGAACGAGGCGTTCTTGACCTTCTTGGAGAACTTCTCGCCGGTGGCCGTGAAGTCGTTCCAGGTGGGCCAGAGTTCGGCGACCTTCTCCGGATCGGTGGGCAGTCCGGCCTTCTTGAAAAGGTCGGTGCGATAGCAGATGCCGAGGCCGCCGATGTCGGTGCGCAGGCCCATCACGAACTTGCCGTCCTCGACCGTTCCGGCGTCGTAGGCCCACTGCACCCAGGGGTCGTCGGTGTTGTTCACGCCGTAGTCGGCGAGGTTGAGGAACCGCTCGTGACTGGGCTTGAACTTGCCGATGATGTCGTCGCCGACTCCGACGACGTCGGCGGCGCCGCGGTTCGCCGCGAGCTGGGTGACGAGCTTCTTCGGAAGGTCCTCGACCAGGACTTCCTTGACCTTGATGCCGGGGTGGGTCTTCTCGAACTCCTTGTAGAGGTTGCGGTAGCCGTAGTCGACATGTGTCGTGACCGTCAGCGTGACGGTCCCGCCGTTCGCGCTGTCCGACGAACCCCCGCCGCAGCCGGACGCCGTGAGGGCGATGACCGCGGCGCCGGCCGCCACCCGTATTCCATGGCTGGCGTGATGTCTCATGCCTTCACCCCTCTGTTGTCACCGCGATCGGCACGCGGCCCGCGTTCCTGGATTTCGAAAAGTTTCGGTGCCCGAACGGCATCAGAATCCCCAGCCCCTCACGCCGTGTTAAGGCGGGCTCAATGTAGGAACCGGTTGTTGGGCGGTCAATGTTTCGGGCACGCGAGAATCCCTATTCGAAAGTTTCGATGCTCGCGCGGGCCGTCAGCGTTGCCGTCGTCGAGTCACACCGGCGGCAGGGGCTGTTCCGCCCAGATCGTCTTGCCGTTGCCGGTCTGCCGGCTGCCCCAGCGCTGCGTGAGCTGGGCGACGAGCAGCAGGCCGCGGCCGCCCTCGTCGAAGACATGCGCGCGGCGCAGATGCGGTGAGGTGGAGCTGCCGTCGGAGACCTCGCAGATCAGTGCGCGGTCGCGGATCAGGCGTAGCTGGATGGGGGGTTCTCCGTACCGGATCGCGTTGGTGACCAGTTCGCTGACGACCAGTTCGGTCACGAACGCGGTCTCGTCCAGGCCCCATTCGGTCAGCTGCTCGGTGGCGTACTGCCGCGTGGCCGCCACATGTTCGGGGTCCGGCGAGATGTCCCAGGTGGCCACCTGGTCGGCGCCCAGCGCACGCGTACGGGCCAGCAGCAGAGCCACGTCGTCGGCGGGCTGTACCGGCAGCACGGACTTCAGCACCGCGTCGCACAGGGCGTCCAGTGAATCGGTGGGGACGGTCAGCGCACGGCACAGCTCGGCGGTGGCGCGGTCCAGGTCGCGGTCGCGGCCCTCGATCAGCCCGTTCGTGTAGAAGGCGATCAGCGAGTCCTCTGGCAGCTCCAGTTCCGTCGCCTCGAAGGGCAGGCCCCCCACCCCGAGCGGCGGCCCGGCGGACATCGTGACGATCCGCGTGGTGCCGTCGGGCAGGAGGACGGCCGGTGGCGGATGTCCGGCGGCGGCCAGGGCAAGATGGCGCGACACGGGGTCGTAGACCGCGTACAGGCAGGTCGCGCCCTGCTCGGCGACATCCTCGTCACCCACGTCCGTCGCCAGGTGGATCACCAAGTCGTCGAGGTGGGTCAGGAGTTCGTCCGGCGGCAGATCCACGTCGGCGAGGGTTCGTACGGCCGTACGCAGGCGCCCCATGGTCGCGGACGACTGGATGCCGTGTCCCACCACGTCGCCGACGACCAGACCGACCCGGCTGCCGGACAGCGGGATCACATCGAACCAGTCGCCGCCGATACCGGCCACCGCGTGGCTGGGGAGGTAGCGGTGGGCCACCTCCACCGCCGCCTGTCCGGGCAGTCCCCGCGGCAGCAGGCTGTGCTGGAGGGTCAGCGCGGTCGACCGCTCACGGGCGAACCGGCGGGCGTTGTCCACACAGACGGCGGCCCGGCTCGCCAGTTCCTCGGCGAGAGCGACGTCGTCGCCGGCATACGGGTCCGGGTTCGCGACCCGGATGAAGACCGCGACCCCGAGCGTGGTGCCACGGGCGCGCAGTGGCACGGCCAGCAGCGAGTGAACGACCACTCCGTACTCGCGGTCCTTGGCGTTTCGTGCCTCGTGGCCGCTCAGCCACCGGTCGAAGTCCGGCTCCCCGGCCCTGCTGAGAACGGCCCGTCCGTCCAGCAGCGCCCGCGCTGGCGGCGAGAACGGCGGATAAGAGTCCTCCTCGCCCAGCTCGACGGCCGCCTCTGGTGTCCCCGTGGTGACGGACCGGTGCGCGACCCGGCGCAGCACGACCTGGGTGCGCTCCGCAGCCGGCGGTGCGTCCGCTCGCAGGACCCAGTCGAGCAGGTCCACGCTGGCGAAGTCGGCGAACCGCGGCACGACCAGCCCCAGCAGCTCATCGGCGGTCCGGACCACGTCCAAGGTGGTCCCGATGCCGGCCGCGGCCTCGTTCAGCAGGGCCAGCCGCTGCCGGGCCCAGTGCTGCTCGCTGCTGTCGAACGCGGCCATGGCGACCGCGGCCATGTCGCCGGAGGCGTCGCGCACCGGCCACATCTCGATGTTCCACGCGTGCTCCCGGCTCCCGGACGGCGCACTGGTGTAGCTCTCGTAATGCACGGGTTTGCCGGTCCTCGCCACCTCGCGAAGGTGCTGGAGAAATCCCCGGCTGGTCCGGTCCTCCGGCACTGTGTCCAGGTAGAACCGCCCCACCAGGGCGTCCTCGCCGACCCCCATCACGCGGCAGGCCACATCGTTGAGCCGCAGATATCGCTGGTCCGTGCTGAAGGCGGACATCGAGACGGACGCCTGCTGGAAGGACAGCCCCGCCAAGTTCGGCTCGGACTCCGGTTCCCCCGGCCGGGCGGCGATGACCATGAATGCGTGCGGTCCCCCGTCGTGGCCCAGCACCGTCTGCGCCGTCAACGCGAGCTCGACGCGGTGACCGTCCCGGTGCCGCACGACGACCTCACCGGCCTTCGCGGCCACCACCCCGCGTGGCACGTCCTCGGCGAGCAGCTCCGCCGCCGCCCGCCCCACGACCTCCTCGGCCGCATATCCCGTCAGCCGCCGGGCACCGTCGCTCCACCCCGTCACCGTGCCCTGTGCATCGATGATCGCCGCAGCGGCGACATGCTCCATACGCCCCAGAATGATCCCTTCACGGCTTTCCCTCAACCCGGTCACCGCTGTCAGGAGCGCGCCAGGAATCCAGGGGTTGCCGCATGATCAGGCGCTGGTTCGCCTTGGTTCGCTTTGGTTCGCTTTGGTTCGCCTACTGCCCCGCCGTGGTCGACGCGGCAGGGGCGGCTTCCTGCGTGGCGTCCGTTTCGGCATAGGAGAGGAAGTCGTCGACCATGCGATGGAAGAGGGTGGCGAGCTGTCGCAGCTCCTCGGGCGACCAGTCGGCCAAGGCCAGCTGCATGCCGCGAGTGCTGGACTCGCGGATGCGCCGCACGGCCTCCTGACCGGCCGAGGTGAGCTGGATGCGCTGGGCGCGGCGGTCGTCGGGGTCGGGGACGCGGGTGACGTAGCCGGCCTTCATCAGTTGCTGCACCTGGCGGGTGACGTGGGAGGCTTCCACCGCGAGCCGGTTCGCCAGCTCACCGGGACGCAGGGGCTCCGAGTCGGCGATCTGCCGCAGGAGGGCCACCGCGGCACGGTCCAGCGGTACGCCGGCCAGCGCCATCAGGCGGTCATGCTGTCGGGCGCGGCTGATCAGATAGGAGATACGGGTGAGGGCTCGCTCGATCTCGATCACTTCCGTCGAGGCGGAGTCGGGTAGGGGTGATGGTGTGGACATACGCACCACTTTACCATCTCATTGCCTAACTCAAGTAAATTCTCCGCCCCGAGCGGTGCGAGTGATCACCGGGACGGTCACCGTCCGTTGAGTTGAGCGCCGGCCGCCGGTATCGCGACCGGTACCGTCTCATGCCACGCCGCGCGTGTCGCAATGGCCTGCCGCCATGGCCGGATCGCCTTGGGCGGCATGCCGACCGCGAGGGCGCCGGTCAGCCGGTCGCCGGTGCGATAGGCGGCCACGAACCGTCGTCGGCTCAAGTCACCGTCGACGACGGCGACTTCGTCGTGGCCGCGCAGGTAGCCGTAGGCCTGGACCTTCATGTCGTACTGGTCGGACCAGAAGTACGGCACCGGTGTGAACGGCTTGCGTGCCTCGGGGCGCAGGAGGTTGCGGGCCACGGCCATGCCCTGCTCGGCGGCGTTCGTGCGGTGCTCGATGCGCATCGGCACGCCGAACAGCGCGTTGTACCAGCGGGCGACGTCCCCTGCCGCGTACACTCCCCCAACCTTCGGCCGGGGGGACCCCCAGGCGGCCTCGCCGTACTCGTCGCAGATCAGGCCATCGCCCACGCTCAGGCCGCTGTCCGCGAGCCACTCGGTGTTCGGCAGGGAGCCGACGGCGACCAACACCGCGTCGCCCTCGACCAGTTCACCGTCCGCGAGCCGCACCCCGCCCCCGGTCACCGCGGTCACCGTGACTCCGGTACGCAGCTCCACCCCGTGGTCCAGGTGGGCCTGCGACAGCACGCGCCCGACCTGCTCGCCGACGGCGTGGGCCAGCGGCACCGGTGCCGGTTCCAGGAGGGTGACCGCACAGCCGAGGCCGCGGGCCACCGCGGCGGCCTCCGCGCCGAGGAACCCGGCACCGACCACTACCAGGTGCCGTCCCGGTGCCAGCCGGTCACGCAGGGCCAGGGCATCGTCCACGGTGCGCAGCACGTGCGCGCCGTCGCCGGGCAGCTGGCGCGGCCGCACGCCGGTGGCCACGATCAGGCCGTCGTACGGCACCCGCGTCCCGTCGGCCAACACCACCGTACGGTCGGCGAGTTCAAGGCCGGTCGCGGCGACGCCCAGCCGCAGGTCGAGGTCGAGGCCGTCGAAGTCTGCGGAGGGGCGCAGCGGCAACCGGTCGGTGCTCCACTCGCCGGAGAGGATCTGCTTCGAGAGCGGCGGCCGGTCGTAGGGCGCGTTGGGCTCCTCACCGATGAGGGTGAGGGTGCCGTCGTAGCCCTCGCGACGCAGCGTCTCGGTCGCCGCGAGCCCGGCGGCCGAGGCGCCGACGACTACGATCCGCTTCACTCCTCCACCAGCCGGAGCGCCGCGGCCGGGCAGACCGCCACGGCTTCCCGTACCCCGTCGAGGAGTTCGTCGCCGGGCCGCTCCTCCAGCAGGATGGCGACGCCGTCCTCCTCACGCTGGTCGAACACCTCCGGGGAGGCCATGACGCACTGTCCCGCCGCCACGCATTTCGGTTCGTCCAGTTCCACTCGCATGATGTGTTCCTTGCTCCTTGGTACGTTCGCCGACGCGGGATGGGTCACCAGGTGACGGGAAGGGAGTGGACCCCGTAGGTGGTGCCGGTGTGGTCGAACTCCAACTCGTCGACATTCGCGGCCAGTTGGAGGGTGGGGATACGGCGGTAGAGGGTGCCGTAGACGACATGGAGTTCCAGGCGGGCGAGGTTCTGGCCGAGGCACTGGTGCGGACCGTAGCCGAACGCCTGGTGCTGGCGGGCGGGCCGGCTCAGGTCCAGCCGCTCGGCCTCGGGGAAGGCCTCCGGGTCCCAGTTGGCGGCCTGTATGTCGAAGATCATGCCCTCACCGGCACGGATCGTCAGGCCGCCGATCTCGATGTCCTCGAGGGCGACCCGGCGGACACCGGTCTGAAGGATGCTGAGGTAACGCAGCAGTTCGTCCACCGCGTTCCCGATCACCTTCGGGTCCTCGGTGTCGCGCAGCACGGCCAGTTGCTCGGGGTGCTGCAGCAGGGCGAGCGTGCCGAGGCTGATCATCGTGGCGGTGGTCTCGTGTCCGGCGATCAGCATGGCCACACCCATGTTGACGGCCTCGGCGTGCTCCATCTCACCGGCCTTGACCCGGCCCGCCATCTCGGACAACACGGCATCGTCCGGGTTCTCGAGCTTCTCCCGGAACAAGGTGTCGATGTACTGGCCCAGCGCGCGGCTCGCCGCCGTCGCCTCGTCCGCGGAGAGTGAGTTGTCCAGGGCGAGACTCGCGTTGCGCTGGAAGAACGCGTGGTCCTTGTACGGCACGCCGAGCAGTTCGGCGATGACCAGCGAGGGCACGGGGAGCGCCAGCGCCGTGAGCAGATCGGCCGGCTTGGGGCCGGCCAGCATGTCGTCGATCATGCCGTCGACCATCTTCTGGATGGCGGGCCGCATGGCCTCGATCCGCTTGACGAGGAACGGCCCGTTGACCGTCCGGCGCAGCCGGGTGTGCTCCGGAGCGTCCGTGTTCGTGATCAACTTCGGGGTGTGGGGCGCGATCTGCGCCCGGTGCGCGTTGACGTGCGGAAAGCCGGGCTCACAGTCGTCGTTGCTGACGCGGGGGTCGGTGAGCAGGGCGCGCTGGTCCGCGTGACGGGTGATCAGCCAGGGCGTACCGCCGTTCCAGATCCGCACTTTGGTGATCGGTTGCTCCGCCCGCAACGGCTCCACCGCCGGAGGCGGGGCGAGCGGGCAGGCCTCCGCCCTGGGCATCGGGTACGCGGGAACCGGCGCGTCGGCGTGCGCGGGACAACCGGTCAGGGTGTCGGCCATGTCTCTCCTCGGCAGTGGGGGCTCCGACGGGATCGGAGACCGGGGATACGGTGGTCGAAGGCCTCGATGAGCACATGCAAACAGAGCGCTCTGACAGCTTCCGGTCAGTTACCTGACAGCAAGCTGACGTGAGGCAGGTCACAGGCCGGTGGCGCCGCGTCGGGGCGTAGATCAGGTGGGCCGACCCTGAGCGCGCCAACTCCCCTACCGCGCAAGGAATTTCTTGTTCAAGCGGTCAGGCGGTCAGGCGGTCATCATCAGCAGCATCGTCGCCATCGACCCGCCCATGCCTACGTGACCGGCCAGGCGCGCGTTCGGCGCCGAGAGCACCGTGGGCTTCCGGTGTGCCCGGCGGTGGCGCGCACTGCCACCGGTTTCCGCGGTCTGCGGCGATCCGTCCGCGCCCCGCATCCGGGCTCGTACCGCCAGGGCCATGAAGACCAGGAAGTACGCGGCCAGGACCCAGAAGGTCGCTCGCCAGGCGACTGTGGATCCCGTGGAGGCGGCGGCTTCGGTCATGCCGTGGGCATCCATGCCCTCCATGCCCTCCATGCCTCCCATCCCGGCCATGCCCGGCATGGCTCCGTGCCCATGCCCGGAGGAGCCTGCCAGTGCGAGCACGGGCCCCGACGCCGCGCCCGGCATGGCCAGGGTCATCAGCACCATGGCGGCGCTGCCGATCACCAGGTGGGCGCCGTGGTGCAGGTGCCGGAGGCCTCCCTGGGTCGCACGCCGAACGGACTGGGCCACGCCCCCGACACAGAGCAGCCCGAAGACCGCTGCCCACCACACGCCGTGCGTGCCGTAGAGCGCCGCTGTCGGAGGCGCGGACATCACGGCCATGCCTGCGCCCATCACCGCCTCGGCCCCCGCTTCGTACCGCGCCCAGCCCGTGACCATGGCCATCCGGACGAGGTTCCCGACAGCCACCCCTGTCCCCAGTACCACCAACGTCCAGCCCAGGTACTCTCCCGTCACGTCGCCACCCTTCACGAGAGCCGGTCCTCCGGCTCGCCGATCGCCGACTACTACGTACACGCTTAGTACGTAGGGTTCGGTGGTACGACTCACGACGGCGTGGACCAGGTGCTCAGTGCGCTCCGGCACGGGCGAAGAGGTGGAACTCGAAGCCGCGCCGCGCGGGCGGGAAGCAGTGCGGCACACCCATCAGCGGGAACGTGCCGCCGAACTGGTGCACGGTGGCGATGCCCTGGGCGGATGCGTCGCGAGGGCTGTCGAAGACGACCGGTTCGCCGTTGACCTCGATGCCGGTCCGACAGCCTCACGTTAGGACAAGTCGGACCTCCGTGCTCTCTCAGCCGGCGTGAAGGATCCGAAAGCGACCGGGTTCCGCCGGATCGCGATCAACGACTTGGACCGGCGTCGAGGCCCATTGCCAAACGCTGATGCCCGGCGTGCGGGAGAACTGGATCTGCCCGCGGGTGCCTTCGACTGCAACGCGCGGCCAGAATTCGGCAGTGCACGCCCGGTCCGTGCCGTGAGAACGCAACACATCGGCGAGGACGGCGACCGTGTCGTAGCCCTCGAAGGCGACGAAGGAGGGCGCTTCGCCGAGCCGCTCGCGGAGGACCTTCTCGACTCGTGCACCCAGTGGGCTGAGGCGCTCGGGAAGGTAGCGCAAGAACGGGACCTCGGCGCTGTCGTCGCCCAGCAACGTTGCCCATTCGGCGAACTCCGGTTGTCCGGCCGGAGCACCAATCATGATCTCGGCGAGGCGCTGGTCGCGGCGGACAGACTTGACGATCGGCACGGCCGGCTCCGGGTGGCCGACCAGAAGAAGGAGGGCTGTCGCGCGATTGTCGACGAGTTCGTCGCACACGGCCGCGGGGGTGAGCGCGCTCATGTCGAGTTCGATGACGGCGCCGCCGCGTGGAGCGAGGTAGTCCCGCAGAATGCGGGTCCCAGATGCCCAGTAGACACTCGGCTGGGTTGCTACGGCGATTCGGCTGTGGCCCGCGCCGAGGAGGAAGTCTGCGTAGACCTGCCAGCCGCGGGACTGCGGCGGGGAGAGGCGCGCGACCCATTCCGTTGGCTGTTCGGTGAGCGCGTCGAGTACGGCTGACGAGCAGAGGAACGGCAGGCCGAGGGCGTCGGCCCTGCCGGCAGCGGCGCGAGCGACGACGCTGTGATACTCCCCCGCCAAGGCAGCCACACCCAGGCGATCCAATTCATCTACGGCCGCCGTGGCCCTCTGTGGATCAGCCGCGGTGTCTCGGACCACCAGCTCGAGTGGTCTTCCGACGATCCCGCCGGTGTCATTGACTTCGCGGACGGCCAGCTCGAGTCCAGCGAGCAAGTGCTGGCCCGCCTCTACCCAGCCAGGCCGAGTGAGCGGAACGAGAGCGCCGACCTGCACTGATGATCCGCCAGTCCGCCCCGTTCCAGATGCTGATGCTGATGCTGATGGTGGCGTATTCATGCGTTGGCGTCTCCCGCGTGACGATTCGCTCGCAGGTTGCCCAGATCGCCGAGTGGCAGGACCCGGTGGTACACGTCCATCTCATCTCGCCGTGGCGAGCGCACCTGCGTGATCATGCCGGACATTGCATCCATGACCATCGCCAACCGGCAACCGATTATCTGTTCGCTGAGCTGCCAGGCTTCAAGAACACACCCTTGGCGGAGCGCAGCACCGCATGATTGTCGGTGACCTCGTCCAGGGTCCGGTCCAGGCGCGCGACCAGGTCCGCCGATGTGCCGCAGAGGTGGTGGCGAGGTCGATGTGCACGCCCGTGGGGACCAGGCGCCGGCCACGAATGCGTCCTGCCCCTGTAGCCAGGCCGAACCATACGAACCCCAGCAGAATCAATCTCACCGGGATTTCCTGCGCCTCAACTACTCACACCCGTCACCGGTGAGCCAGCGCAGGGCGAACCAGAGCTCCATCCGGACGTCGAGATCCTGAAGGTCCACGTCGAGCAGTTCGGCTGACTTGGCGATGCGTCGGCGCACGGTGTTGCGGTGGATCTCGAGAGCGGCTGCGGTGCGGTCCCAGTTGCCGTGGTGCGCGAGCCAGGTGCGCAAGGTTTCCAGCAGAACGGCGGAGCCGGGCGCGGAGGCTTTGGCGAAGGGGGCGAAGCGGGCCTGAGCGAGTGCGACGGCATCGCCCGCACTGACCAGGGAATGCATGGTCAGGTCCTGGGCGCGGTGCTGTGCCAGGGACGAGCCCGTGGCGACGGCATGGCGCAGCATGCGATCGGCCTGCCTGTCGGCGATCGCGAGGTCGGCGGCGGCGACGGGCGAGCTGATGCCGAGGGTCCAGCCGAGGCGGACGGCCGGGGCGAGGTCGGGCGGTGGGGAGCCGGGGGCGCTCGGGATCAGCGCGCACAGAGTGGTGCCGTCGATGTCGAGGTAGGGGGTGGCCAGGGCGGTGCCGAGGGCAGCCAGTTGCACAGGGGCCCCGCCGGGACGCGCCGTTGCCCCGGGGCCCGGCCTCGTGAGGCGGCCGTGGACCACGACCCAGCTGTCCTGCCGTGCGGCCGACGACAGAAGCGGGGCCACGTCGACCGGGTCCTGACCGAGCATCAGGCGGACCAGTGCCGCGGACGCGCGGGTGTCGGTGCCCAGGGCGTGCCGGGGCGTGGTGAGCAGGGACAGCAGGACGAGAGCGGTGCCGATCACGGACCGGTGCACGACGGTGGGCGCCACGGTGGCCGCGACGCCGAGAACGAACGGGCCGTCGGCGGTCTGTGCGGGGAGGGTGTGCACCGTGAGGTGGACCTCGGCGTGGTGCTCGGCCGCTGCCGTGGGCGGCTGCGGCCGCCCGTCGGCGGAGCGGGACCGCACGCGGGCCGTGGTGCGCGCGGCGAGTGCGCGCACCTGATCCGCGGCGGGTGCGCTCGGCCGGGTGCCGGCGGCGAGGAGTTCGTTGCCGAGCGGATCGAGCAGGACGGTCCAGGCGCCGAGCCGTGCGGCGAGTTGGTGCAGAACGGCTCTCAGTGCGTCCGTACGGGCCGCGGCCGTGGCCAGGGCGGCCTGGGCCTCGGAGATCTGGCGCAGTTCCTGGTGCCGGGCCTCGGCCATGGCCGCGTGCGCGGCATGGTTCACGGCGACGAACGGCGTCTCGGGCGGGATCCGCAACAGGGGCAGTCCGTGCCGGTCGCAGGCTTGAATCAGGGCGGGCGGGACCTCGTCGTGCACGGGGGCCACACCGAAGCCGAGCGCCGCGATGTCCGCCTGGACGACGCGCCGTACGTAGGCGTCGATGCCGTCGGCGGTCTCCGGAAGGCGGACGCCGGCGATGAGCAGGAGTTCGCCTCCGAGCAAGTACGGGGCGGGGTCTTCCAGTTCCGTGGTGCCGATCGTCCCGACGAGGCGGTCCTCTCGGGGCCCGGCAACCTGCCGCATCCCCAAACCGGCGTCGGCGAGCAGAGTGCTCAGCGGGATCGCCGGAGTGCCCGGCGCGGGTGGGGCGGAGGTGGTCGGCGGCATGTGCGGTTCCTCGGAATCGTCGTGCACCACCGGCGGGTTGATTCATCCCTCGGCAGTCAGGATATGAGACGAATCCGCCACTGTGGTGTCAAGGCCCCGGCGGCCTACGGTTGTCGGACTCCCACCAGACACCGGGCACACACCCTTCCGCACCGGCACCACCGTCCCCCACGTCCCCCACCGTGGTCCAGCCCGGCTGTCGCCCCTGAGCAGCAAAGCCGCCGCCCTACCCGGCCCGCGCGCAGCCGCTCCCTCATTCGAGCATCCCGGTACCGCGTTCCCCGACGCGGGCCGCCAAGGACCGGAGGACGTCATGGGCGTCGACTACGTAGTGATCGTCGGATATCTGCTCGGCATCGTCGCCGTCGGGTGGTGGGGCAAGAGACGCGCCCGTTCCACCAGCGACTTCCTCGTCGCCGGACGGCGCCTCGGCCCGGCCATGTACTCGGGCACCATGGCCGCCGTGGTCATCGGTGGCGCGTCCACCATCGGCGGTGTACGTCTCGGCTACACCTACGGCCTGTCCGGTGCCTGGATGGTCTTCGCCATCGGCTTCGGACTGCTGGCACTGAGCATCTGTTTCTCCGCCCGCATCGCCCGTCTGCGGGTCTACACCGTCGCCGACATGCTGTCTCTTCGCTACGGCGACTCGGCCAGCGTCATCTCCGGCCTGGTGATGTGGATTTACACCCTGATGCTCGCCGTCACCTCCACCATCGCCTACGCCACCGTCTTCGACGTCCTCTTCGACGTGCCCCGCTGGGCCGCCGTCGTCATCGGCGGCACGATCGTGGTCGGTTACTCGGCCCTCGGCGGCATGTGGTCGATCACCCTCACCGACATGGTGCAGTTCGTGGTCAAGAGCATCGGTGTTCTCGTGGTGCTGCTGCCGGTCGCGGTCGTGAAGGCGGGCGGTTTCTCCGAGCTGTCCGCCCAACTCCCCGACAGCTACCTGTCGTTCGGATCCATAGGCGGCGAGAGCATCTTCACCTATGTGCTGATCTACACCTTCGGCATGCTGATCGGCCAGGACATCTGGCAGCGCGTCTTCACCGCCCGCAGCGACAGGGTCGCTTCCTGGGGCGGCACCGTCGCCGGCCTGTACTGCCTGTTCTACGCACTGGCCGGCGCCGTGATCGGCATGGCCACGAAGGTCCTCCACCCCCACCTCGCCGACGCGGACAGTGCCTTCGCGACCATCGTCAAGAGCGCCCTGCCCACCGGCGTCAAGGGCCTGGTTCTGGCCGCCGCCCTGTCCGCGATGATGTCCACCGCCAGTGGCGCCCTGATCGCCTCCGCCACCGTGGCCAACAACGACATCTGGCACCGACTGCGTGCCCTCGGCGGACGAACCGTCCACCGGCAGACCGGCGAGGACCACGACGAAATCGCCTCCAACCGGATCGCGATCATCATCCTCGGCGCGGTGTCCATCGCTCTCGCCTGCCTGCTCGACGACGTCCTCGCAGCCCTCACGGTCGCCTACAACCTGCTGGTCGGCGGCCTGTTGGTGCCCATCCTCGGCGGTCTGCTCTGGAAGCGCGGCAACTTGCCCGGGGCTCTCGCGGCCATGACCGCCGGCAGCGTCACCGTCATCGCCCTGATGGCCACCGAGGGCATGCTCGCCAACGAGCCCATCTACTACGGCCTCGCCGCCAGCCTGGTCGCCCATGTCGCGGTCAGCCTCTCCACCCGGCCCACCGATGCGCGCGTCCTCGACCAGTGGCGCCGCCGCCTCGCCGGGCAGGCCACCGATCCCGGCAGCGGCCGAGCCGCGCAGCCCAAGACGGCAGCCACTTCCCTCTGACGCTTCGACAGGAGTTCAGTTCCATGGCCACCAACGCCACACCCGCTGAGACCGCCTCGCCCACCGCCGCAGCCACGTCCATGCCCACCGGACAACAGGCCCACAGCGAGGAAGAACAGCGTCTGCGGAGCGAACTGGCCGCCGTCTACCGGCTCGTGGCGCACTTCCGCATGACCGACCTGATCTTCACCCACATCTCGCTGCGGCTGCCGGGGCCCGACCACCACTTCCTCATCAATCCCTACGGGCTGCTCTTCGAGGAGATCACCGCCTCCAGCCTCGTCAAGATCGACCTTCATGGCAATGCCGTCGAACCGACCCCGCACGCGGTCAACCCCGCCGGATTCGTCATCCACAGCGCGATCCACGCCGCCCGGCCCGACGCGCACTGCGTGCTGCACACCCACACCAGGGCCGGTTGCGCCGTCGCCGCGCAGCGGGACGGACTGCTGCCGGTCAACCAGATGTCCATGGAGTTCCACGAGCGAATCGGCTACCACGACTACGAGGGCGTGGCCCTCAACCTCGACGAGCAGCAGCGCCTTGTCGCCGACATCGGTGACCACCCCGCGCTCATCCTGCGCAACCACGGCCTGCTCACCGTCGGCGAGACCGCCGCCGAGGCGTTCCTGCGCATGTACTACCTGGAGAAGGCTTGCGAGATCCAGGTCGCTGCCCAGGCCGGCAACACTCCCCTCACCCTGCCGCCCGCCGACGTGCGCGAGCAGACCGCCCGCCAACTGCGCGGCGAGGAACACGGCTCGGACCTCCAGGACCGCCAGGCCTACGATCTGGCCTGGCAGGCCCTGCTCCGTCTGCTGGAACGCATCGCCCCCGACTACGCGGACTGATCGCCGCCACGTCACCGGCTCCCGTCCCGCCGTACGGTGACGGCGGTGGTCATCGTCCTGGTGTGGTCGACCGTGCGTATGTCTCCTTCCAGCCGCACCTGCACCGAGGAGCCCCGGTCGCCCGCCGACTGCGCGACGGTCAGCGTGATCCCGCCGGGTTCGACGCGTCGGCGCAGGTCCCTTCCGGTGAAGCCGGTCATGTCCATGTAGACCTGGAACTCGACGACGCGGCTCTCACGTGCGGCGAGGTCGACACGGGTGAAGCCGATCAGCTGGCAGACGGGGCGGGTGACCGAGGCGACCGGGTCGGTGAGGTACAGCTGGGGCACCGCCGTGCCCGCCAGGGTGCCAGGTACGTGCCCGGCTGGCGTGCCGGCCGATGGCGTACGGGCGGCCCGACACGACGACGAGCACGGCCCGCCGCGCGGCGTCGAGGACGGCCTCCACCAGGTCGTCCTGCACTCCCGGGCGTGAGCACGCCGACGTCGCATCCCTCGCCCGACGTCCCCTCCCCGAACATCCCGGAGCGGTCGCCGACGACGAGAACCGTCAGATCGGCCGTCGCGGCCGCGGTCACCCGCTTCGATGCCACTTCGGTCCTCGCCGGTGACGGGGCACCCGGGCTCGTGGCGCACGGCGGCGCCGGGGAACTCCTGCCGGATGGCGTCGAGAATCGTGGGGGCGTCGACGCCCATGGGGGTGGTGGGGCGGTCCAGGAGCAGGTTGGTCAGGAGGAACGGGGACAGGTGGTTCACCTGGAACGACATCTCATGACCGTCGACGCTGGTCCGGTGGTCGGCGAACATGGCGCCCGCGTTGTTGGCCAGGATGCCGATCCGGTCGTAGGCGGTCGGCAGGTCGGCGGCGAGGCCGCGCACGCTGTCCAGCGGTGCGAAGTCCGCCAGGTGCGCCCGGCCACCGGCGTCGGCGGCGACTGCTGCCGTCTTCTCCTGTGAGCGGCCCACCGCCGCGACGGTGGCGCCACTCCATGTCCACCGATGCATCGCGGCGGCTGCGCGCCGACGCCGCGCGAAACTCCGAGAGGATCCTCCGGGCCGCGCGGGAGGTGTTCGCCGAGTGCGGTCCGGGGGCGATGCTCGAGGACATCGCCCGCCGCCGCGCCGGGGTGGGTATCGCCACGCTCTATCGCCGCTTCTCCAACAAGGAAGCCCTGGTCAGGGCCGCGGTCGAGCTGAGCATCACCGAGCAGCTCTCCCCCGCCATCGAGCGGGCGCTGGGCGACGACGACCCCAGACAGGGCCTGGCCACCCTGCTGCACGCGGCCCTGGCCATGATGGCCCGCGGGCGCGACACCCTGGCCGCCGCGGACAACTCCGGTGACCTCACCGGTGAGGTCACCGCCCCGTTCAACGACGCCCTGGAGCTGCTCGTCCTCGACTCCCTGTCCTCTGTCGGCGCCAGCCCGCCGCCTCCCGCGGCTCCCCTGCTGAAGTGCGGTGAGGGGCACCAGAGCCCCCCACGCGTGAGCCAGGAACAGGGCCCTCGCTTCTGCCGGCCGCGCGGCCAAGTCGCCTGTATCAAGCAGCCCTGTTGCGACCAGCACGCCCACAGACACAACGAGGGCCGCTTCCCATCGCTGAGAAAACGGCCCTGAGCTGCGACTTCAAAAGTCGGGACGACAGGATTTGAACCTGCGACCCCTTGACCCCCAGTCAAGTGCGCTACCAAGCTGCGCCACGTCCCGATGCGCTCCGCCGCAGTGAACGGCGTGATCGCGCAATCAGAACTCTACCCCACACCCCGGCCGGGCCCGAAAGCGGCGTGGGGGCGAGGGACAATCGGCGTATGAGCGCTACTTCTGATGTCGGACGGGACCGGGACGCCGAAGGGCGAGCCCGCAACGCGCGGCCACGGGACGGGCTCGGTCGGCCCCTGCCGTACGGGGCCGACGGGGTGGAGCGGCAGCCCGAAGGGGTCGTACGCACGCCCGAGGAAACCGTCGCCGAGGCGCAGTCGCTGATGGCGGCGGGGAAACCGTTCCACGCACACGAGGTCTTCGAGGATGCCTGGAAGTCGGGGCCCGAGGAGGAGCGAGCGCTGTGGCGGGGGCTGGCGCAGCTAGCGGTGGGGCTCACGCATGCGGCTCGGGGGAACGTGACGGGCGGGGCGCGACTGCTGCGGCGCGGGGCCGGGGCGATCGAGGAGTGGGGGGCGGAGGCCGGGCGGGAGCGGCCGCATGGCGTCGATCTGCCTGGACTCGCCGCCTGGGCACGGGAGTTGGCGGGGACTGTGGAGCGGGAGGGGGCCGCGGTGGACGCGGAGGCGTGGGCTCCTCGGCTGCGCGGGAGGACGGCGTAGCAACGGCGTAGTACGCGAGTGCGGCGCGATGATGGGGCGTATGGGGCGCGGCTCGTTTTCCTTTCCCGGCTGTTCCGGTCCGGTGCGGTGACCGGGCTGTCAGTGGCGTGGGGCAGACTCGGGGTGTGCGAAAGATTCATGTCATCGGCATCGGGGCGGGCGACCCCGACCAGCTGACCCTTCAGGCGGTCAAGGCTCTGCGGAGCACGGACGTGTTCTTCATCCTGGACAAGGGCGAGGTGAAGTCCGACCTCGTCCGGCTGCGCCGTGACATCCTCGACGCGCACCTGCCGGACAGGGCGTACCGGCTGGTGGAGGCCCGGGATCCGGAGCGGGACCGGGCCGCCGGGGGCGCGGGCTACTCCCCCGCCGTCGGCGACTGGCGCAGCGCCCGCGCCGACATCTACGAGCGTCTGATCGCCGAGGAGCTGGGCGAGGACCAGAGCGGGGCGTTCCTGGTGTGGGGCGATCCCGCGCTGTACGACAGCACGCTCGGGATCCTGGAGGAGATCCTCGACCGGGGTGCGGTGGCCTTCGACTACGACGTCGTGCCCGGTATCAGCAGTGTCTCGGCCCTCGTCGCCCGCCACCGTACGGGCCTCAACCGTGTCGCCCGGCCCGTCCAGATCACGACGGGCCGGCGTCTCGCCGAGGGCTTCCCCGAGGGCGTCGACGACGTCGTCGTCATGCTCGACGCCCACCAGATCTTCCAGAAGTACGCGGACCAGGACATCGACATCTACTGGGGCGCCTACATAGGCACCCCTGACGAGATCCTCGCCTCGGGGCCCCTCGCGGAGACCGCACCCCGCATCGCCGAACTCCGCGCCGAGGCGCGCGAGCGCAAGGGCTGGATCATGGACACGTACCTGCTCCGCAGGCGGCCGCGGGGATAGGAAGCCCCGGGCTGGGGCGGGGCGGGGGCGGCAGACCGCCGGACGCGTGCGTCCGGCGGATGCGCGCGTCCGTCACGGCGAGTTGAGGCCCAGCCGGGTCAGCGTCTCGGCGACGTCGGAGGCAGGTGTGACGCCCTCGGGCAGCGGAGGGCGGCGTACGACCACGACCGGCAGGCCGAGTGCGCGGGCCGCCGTCAGCTTGGCCGACGTCGACGCGCCACCACTGTCCTTGGTGACCAGCACGTCGATACGGCGCTCGCGGAGAAGGGCCGTCTCGCCCTCCACCGAGAACGGGCCGCGTGCCAGCAGGACTTCCGTGTGGAGCGGCATCGGCGGCCCGGGGGGCTCCACCGAGCGTACGAGGAAGTACAGCTCAGGTACGCCCGCGAAGGCCGCCAGGCCCAGGCGGCCCGTGGTCAGGAAGACGCGGCGGCCCAGCGACGGAAGCAGATCGGCGGCCTCGGCGAGGGACGCCACCGAGTGCCAGCGGTCGCCTGGACCCGGTTCCCAGCCGGGCCGGCGCAGGACGACGGCCGGCACGCCCACGGCCGCCGCGGCCCGCGCGGCGTTCGCGGTGATGCCCGCCGCGAAGGGATGCGTGGCGTCGGCAACGGCGTCCACACGGTGCGCGCGCAGCCACTCCGCGAGCCCCTCCGCCCCGCCGAACCCCCCGATGCGTACGTCCCCGTCGAGCGCCCCGGGCCGGGACACCCGGCCCGCGAGCGATGTCGTCACGCGCACGCCGGGCCGGGCGGCGAGGGACGCGGCGAGTTCACGGGCCTCGGCCGTGCCGCCGAGGACCAGGACGTGCTGGTGGGACATGGCGTCGAGCGTACGGGGCCCGGAAGTCGGCAAGCTCAGCGGAGGAGAAGCTGGATTCCGCCCACCACCGTCGCCGCGATCACCAGCTGTTCGAAGAGCCGCTGATTGATGCGGTGCACGGCGACCTTGCCGATGAAGGCGCCCGGGACGACGAACATGGCGAGGGCGGCGTCCAGCAGCAGCGAGCGGCCGTCGATCAGCCCGAGGCCGACGCTGAAGGGCACCTTGGAGACGTTGACGATCAGGAAGAAGAAGGCCGAGGTCCCCAGGAAGCCGAGCTTGCGGAAGCCGGCGGAGAGGAGATACATCGACATGACGGGGCCGCCCGCGTTGGCGACCATCGTGGTGAAGCCTCCGAGCACACCGTACGAACGAGCCTTGATCCGGCCCGCCCGCGAGGTCACCGAGTCCGGCTCCTCCTCGGCCGTGGCCTGTCTGCGGCGCCACACCGTGACCCCGGCCATGAACAGCAGGATCGCGCCGATCGACATCCGTACGATCCCGTCGTCCGCCCACATCAGGAACAGGGTGCCGAAGACGACGCCTGCCGCGACCGCCGGGAAGAGCCGCCACAGCGTGGGCCAGTGCGCGTGCCGCCGATAGGTGAGCACGGCGAGCACGTCCCCGACGATGAGGATGGGCAGCAGTACCCCCGTCGAAGCGCGGGCGGGCAGGACGGCCGCGAAGATCGCGAGACTTACCGTATTGGCCCCGCTCACCGCGGTCTTCGAGAAGCCGACGAGCATCGCCGCGGCGGCGAGTGCGGCGAACTCCCAGGCGGATATGTGCCAGAGCGTCATCGTGTTCATGCGAAGGCCGATGCTATGCGCAAGCATCTCGCCGCGGCAGACCGTCTCGCCAGGTGGCCCCTGCCCGTAGGGGACCGCTGGTCTTGCACTGTGGACCGCCGTCCCGCCCCCCTGGGAAGATCGTCCGGAACCTTTGCCGACGACGATGGAGGAGCGATGACCGACTCGCGCGAGCACACCCTCACCGGCACCAAAGGCGCCATCACCGCACGCGAGTGGCCACAGGAGCGTCCGCGGTACGTCGCGCTCCTGGTCCATGGCTACGGGGAGCACATCGGCCGGTACGAGTACGTGGCGGACGTACTGAACAGGCATGGCGCGGCGGTGTTCGGCCCCGACCACATGGGGCACGGGAAGTCGGCGGGCGAGCGGGTGCTGATCGAGGACTTCGAGGACGTGGTGACCGACGTCCACGCGACGGAACGGCTGGCGCGGGCCTCGTACCCGGGGGTGCCCGTCGTGCTGATAGGCCACTCCATGGGCGGGCTGATCGCGGCGCGTTACGCCCAGAGGTACGGCGAGGGCCTCGCCGCCCTCGTGCTGTCCGGGCCGGTGATCGGCAGCTGGGCGCTGCTCGACCGGCTGCTCCCGCTCGACCCGCTGCCCGACGTCCCCATCGACCCCTCGACGCTCTCGCGTGACCCGTCGGTCGGCGAGGCGTACGCCACGGATCCCCTTGTCTGGCACGGCCCGTTCAAGCGCCCGACGCTGGAGGCGTTCGTCCGTACGCTGGAGACCATCTCCAAGAGCGGGAACGTGGGCGCACTTCCGCTGCTGTGGCTGCACGGCGACGACGACCGGATCGTGCCGATTTCCGCCAGCCGCGCGGGCGTCGAGGAGCTGCGCGGCAGCGACTGGACCGAACGCATCTGCGCCGGAGCCCAGCACGAGGTGTTCAACGAGACGGACAAGGCCGCGGTTCTCGCGGACGTGACCGGCTTCGTGGACCGCGTCCTCGGGAACTGAAGCACGGGTGTTTCCACTGATACGCCCTGGGCACTCGCGGCCGCATGGAGTGGTTGCGGAGAGCAGCCTGCGCGGATGAGGACCCGGAACTGTTCTTCCCCGTGGGCACGACCGGCCCCGCAGTACGGGACGTCGTGGCCGCCAAGCGGGTATGCGCCCGCTGCCCGGTGACCTTCGAGTGCCTGACCTGGGCGCTCGACACCGGACAGACCTCGGGTGTGTGGGGCGGAACCGGTGAGGAAGAGCGCACGGAGCTGCTCCGTATGGTTCGCGGTCAACCCACGAGGAGAAGCGCGTCATGACTGTGGTGAAGAGCACCCTCCCCGACCCCGCACGTCAGGTGGTCGGGGACGCCCTGCAGGGCACCCTGGTGGACCTGCTCGGCCTCTCACTCATCGGCAAGCAGGCCCACTGGAACATCGTGGGCCCACGATTCCGCTCGATCCATCTGCAGATCGACGAGGTCGTCGCGACGGCACGTACGTACTCCGACACGGTGGCGGAACGTGCGGCGGCACTCGGCATCCCTCCCGACGGACGGCCCGAGACCATCGCCGCGACCTGCGCCCTGCAGGGCCCGAAGGACGGCGGCTGGGTCCAGGACACCGAGGTCGTCAGCCTGCTCATCGAGGCCCTGGAGACGGTCATCGGGCAGCTGCGGGAGCGGATCGACGCGACGGACGAAGCCGATCGCGTCACCCAGGACCTGCTGATCGGTCTCACGGCCGAGCTCGAGAAGCACCGCTGGATGTTCCAGGCCGAGGACTGGCCGAGCTGACGTCCGAGGGGGCCCACGACGCCGAGGGAGGAGGCGCCCACAACGACGAAGCGGCTCACCGACCAAGAGGCGCACGACCGAAAGGGGGTTACGCCATGACCGACGCCCTCGAACTCGACGCGCTGTGGGACGAGTTCCACCGCGTGGTGAACATGACCTCGCAGGAGCTGGCCGCCTGGCTGACGGCGCTTGACGTGGGCGAGGAGGCCGAACCACTGCCGGAGCACGCGGGGTCACCCACCGGTCAGCATGTCCTGGAAATCCTCCAGAAGCGCCGTACGGACCTCACCGAGGACGACATCAACGTCATGTACGGGGTCGTGGACACCGTCACGGAAGAGACCGAACAGGCGGACCGGATGGACCAGACGGGCCCCGGGCAGGAGCACGAGGCCGAGGAGACCCGGCGGCGCCATCGGCTGATGACGCTGGGGCATGATCCGCTCAGGGTGCCGTCATGACCAGGCACAGCCGGATCGTGGAGGCGCTGGTCTCCGAACACGGCACGACGTTCGCCGAGGAGGCGGGCATCACGCTGCGGAACACGCCGCAGCCGCTGTACCGCACCATGGTCATGGCCTGCCTCCTCAGCGCGCGTATCCGCGGTTCCGTCGCCGTGGCGACCACGCGCGCGCTGTACGAGGCCGGGCTGCGCGATCCGCGCCGGATGGGCGACGCGAGTTGGCAGGAACGGGTCGACGCGCTGGGCGAAGGCGGCTACCGGCGCTATGACGAACGCACGGCGACTCAACTCGGCGATGGCGCCGAGCTGTTGACGGAGCGCTGGGGCGGCGATCTGCGGCGGATGCGGGACACGGCGGACGGTGACCTCGACGAACTGCGGTCACTGCTGCGGGAGATACCGGGGCTCGGTCCGGCGGGCGTGGACATCTTCCTGCGTGAGGTGCAGCGGGTCTGGTCCGAGGTCGCGCCGTATCTCGACGCGAAGGCGCTGCAGGGCGCGGAACGGCTCGGGCTGCCCAAGGATCCCGACCGTCTGGTGAAACTCGCCGGTGGCACCGAACCGGTCGTGCTGGCAGCCGCGTTGGTGCGCGCCGCGCTCGACAAGAAGGTCGTGGAGGAGTGCCTGCGGCGCGCCGGGCAAGGTTCCTCGAAGGCGGCCTGAGCAACGGGGTTCGAGGGGTTCGACGGCCCGGGTGACGGTGTCACACTGCTCGTACGTCACGACGAGCAGAGGAGTCGCATGACCGGACCGAGCCCGTCGGCGAACCCGCCACCCGGTTGATCGACACGAGCAAGCCGCATCCGGCGCGGGTGTACGACTGGTACCTGGGAGGCAAGGACAACTGCCACCCGCTGGATCGTCCGGGAGACCGGGATCCGGCAGTTCCTCGACATCGGCAGCGGGATTCCCACGGAGCCCAACCTCCACCAGATCGCCCAGACCGGCGTACCTGGTGGACACCCTGGCCGACGCGCTGGCGCCGGGCAGTTGCCTGGTCCTGTCCGCGTTGACCGCCGACTTCGACCCCCAGACCGTGGAGCGGGGCATCGCCACGTACACGGCGGGAGGCGTGACCCTGGTGGCCCGCTCGCACGCCGAAGCGGGCCGCTTCTTCAAGGGACTTGAGCTGGTCGATCCGGGGATCGTGTCCGTGTCGCGGTGGCATCCGGAACTCGCGGAGGATGAGACGGAGACCCTCACCGGCGACGCACCCGTTCCGCTGTACGGCGGGGTCGGTCTCAAGCGCTGAGGGAACGCCGAAGGCCGAGGAACGCCAAAGGGCTGAGGGAACGCCGAAGGGGCTGAGGCCCTCACGCCCGACCGGACCTGAGGAACTCCGCCATCGCGCTCAGGTCGCGTTCCGCGAAGCCCGCTTCGGCTGCGGCTCGGGCCAACCGGCCGTTGACGTAGGCCTGTTGCATGGGCGCGCCCACCCGCTCGGCGAGCCCAAGGATCAAGTCCAGGTCCTTGGCGACCAGTTCGAGGGTGAAGGCCACGGGGGTGTCCTCCGGGTGCAGATAGGCGTCCTTCTTGTAGTGCACGAAGGGCGCCCCCGCGGCACTCGCGGCGAACACCTCGTACGCGGACTCTCTCGGCACACCGGCCCGCTCGGCGAGGACCAGCGCCTCGGACAGGGCCTGGTTGAGGGCGTGGACGACGGAGTTCACCGCGAGCTTCATCGCCGCGCCCGAGCCACTGTCGCCGAGGTGGAACACCCGCGCCGCCAGCGTGTCGAGCACGGGCCGGGCCCGCTCCAGCGCCTCGGCGGAGCCGCCCGCCAGCACGGTCAGCCTGCCCTGTTCGACGAAGGAGACGCTGCCGGAGACGGGGGTGTCGAGCAGGCTCGCGCCGGTCTTGTCGACGAGGGTGTGCAGGGCCGACACCGTCTCGGGCGCGATCGTGCTCGTGTCCAGGACCACGCTCCCGGGGCGCAGCCCGGCGGCGATGCCGTCGTCCCCGCCGTAGGCCTCGGTCACGGCCGCGTCGTCGGCGAGCGAGACGAGGACGGTCCACGCGCCCGCGGCCGCCTCGCGGGGCGTCGCGGCGACGGTGTCGGCGACCGCTTCGGCCTTCGCGCGGGTGCGGTTGTACGCGATCACCTCGAAGCCGGCGTCGCGCAGCCGGCGCGCCATGGCACCGCCCATACGCCCGGTGCCGACCAGCGCGACCCGCCGGTCGCCTGCTCCGTCGCCGCCACTCATCGCAGCAGCCACCCGCCGTCCACGTTGAGATTGACGCCGTTGACCGAGCGGTTGCGCAGCAGGAAGTCCACCGTGTCCACGACGTCCCGCATGCTCGTCAGCTGTCCCGTGGGCGTCTGCGCACGGTAGTTCTCCAGCACCTCGGCCGGCTTGCCCGCCCAGAACGGGCTGTCGCCGACGATGCCCGGGTGGACGGCGTTCACCCGGATCGGGGCGAGTTCGGTCGCGAGGGTGCGCACCAGCCCGGTCACGCCGGCGTTCACGGTCGCGACGGTCGTCGCGCCCGGGTAGGGCCGTTCCTTGGCCTGCCCGCCGAAGATCACGACGGCGCTCTGATCGCTCATCCGCGGCAGCAGCGCATGTACCACCTCGGTGTATCCGACGAGCTTGAGCGTCACGAGGTGCAGCGCGGCGTCGATGTCGTACTCGGCGACGAGGTTCTGGTCGCGCGAGATGCCGACGAGGACGAGATGGTCGACGCGCTCGATGTCCGTCAGGGCAGAAGCGATGTCATGGGGCCGGGACAGGTCGAGGGCCAGTCCCCGCGCGCCGATCTCCTTGGCGACGGTGTCGGCGCGGTGCGCGTCGCGCCCGGTGAGCACGACGTCGTCACCGCGCGCGGCGCGGAACCGTGCGATCTCGCGCCCGATACCTGCTGTACCCCCGATCACCACCACGCTGCTCATGGCTGCTCCTTCAGTGCCGCACGCAGATAGTCCCAGTCCCGGGTGAATCGATAGGAGTGGCGTGACGGAGGCTGCGGTGCCTGCGTCTCCAGCCAACGCACCGGGCCCGGCCCGACGTTGACGAAGCTGTGCACACAGCCGGCGCCCGCCCAGGCCGCGTCGCCCACCCCGAGCCGGTGCCGCTCGCCGTCGAAGGTGGCGTCCACGGCGCCCTCGACGATCAGATACGTCTCCTCGAAGGGGTGGTCGTGCCCGCCCACGACGCCGTCGGCCGCGTACTGCACCATGAACATCGTCGAGGCCACCGCGCCCAGGTCCGTGTCCACCATCATCTTCACGGTGATGCCGCTGTAGACGAGCAGCGCCGTGCGCATGCTCGCCGACACCGCGAGCAGTTCCTGGGACTGCTTGCCGGGTTCCATCTGGGCGGCCTCGAAGTGGCCGAACGAGCGGGTGCGCGGATCGCGTACGTCGATCCGGACCGGCTCGCGGGTGCCGGCCGCCGTCAGCGCGGGCACCACCTGGGTGTCGTACTCGTACCGTGCGCGCGGCACCGGCGCGAGCATGTCGGCCCAGCGCGCGACGGTGTCCCCGGCGCCACGCCAGGCGTGCGGCACGCCGGTCGGGAGCACCCCGTAGTCGCCTTCCTCGAGCAGGTACGCGCCCTCCGGCACATCGAGGATCACCGTCCCCGACAGGACGTGGAAGGACTCCTCGTACGCGTGCACATGCGCGCCGATCGCCCCGTCGGGCGCCAGCTCGCAGACGCCGAAGCCGGTGTGCACGGCGCCGTCCGCCTCGTCGACGACCGTCCGCCGCCTGAATCCCCTGCTGCTGTAGGGCAGTTGAGGCGGAACGGCGAACGTGGCGTCCGCCGCCCGCTGTACGACGTAGTGCGTCACGCCGGCTGCCTCTTCCGCTTCTCGACCGCCGCCGCGAGACGGTCGCGGGACTCCTCGACCAGACGCCGCGCCCGCGCGGAGTCGGCGAGCAGCCGGCCGTCCCGTTTGTGGACCGTGCCGTCGACGATGACCGTCTCGACGTTGGACACGTCCGCGCACAGCGTCACCGCGGCGACCGGGTCGATCAGGGGCGCGATGTTGAGGGCGGTCGCGTCGATCGCGACGACGTCGGCGCGCTTGCCCGGGGTCAGTGAGCCGGTGCGCTGCTCGAGTCCCGCGACATGCGCGCCGTTGACTGTCGCGATCTCGAGCATCCGACGTGCCGTCAGCATCGTTTCGGGAACGGGGGTGTCGGCCTGCCAGCACTCCGCGTTCACCCGGGCGCGCTCGGCCCCGAAGGCCGCGCGGATCTGGGTGAACATGTCGCCGGGCACGGTGGTGACCACGTCGATGCTCAGACTCGGCCGCAGCCCGTACTCGATCGCCTTCATCACGGGCGGCCAGCCGTGCCCCATCTGCGTCTCCACCTGCGGCGCGATGGAGACCGTGCCGCCGCTGTCGGCGACCATCCGCCACTCCTCCTCGCTGAAGTAGCAGCAGTGGACGTAGGTGGTGTCGGAGCCGAGCAGCCCGAGGTCGTGCAGTTGCCTGACCATCCCGAAGCGTCCGGCCAGCCGGCCCATGCCGACGTGCACGGTGATCGGGATGTCCAGCTCGCGTGCGAGCCGCCACTCGGCGTCGACGACGTCGTTGACGCAGAAGCCCGGGCCGCGGGTCGCCAGACCCATGGTCAACAAGCCGTCACCGGACGGGAAGTGACGCTCCCTCACCCGGCGTACGTCGTCGCCGGGCATGGCGATCTTGCTCTCGAACCAGTAGTCCGCGAGCGAGGTGTTGGCGCTGCCGTACGCGTACTGGGCGCGGATCCCGGTCTCGCTCAGCGCCTGCACGGCGGCGTCCGGGTGCTCGGGCGTGTTGTTGATGTGCGACCAGTCGACGAGCGTGGTGATCCCGGCGTTCAGGCATTCCAGAGAGCCCGCCAGGTTGCCCGCGTACACGTCCTCGGGGCCGTAGACGGGTGCGAAGGTGTCGAGTACCTCGACGAAGTAGTCGTCGAGTGTGGCGTCGGGCGCGCAGCCCCTGATGGGCGCCTCCCAGGTGTGGCGGTGGGTGTCGACGAAGCCCGGCATGACGATGCGGTCCGTCATGTCCAGGACTTCGGCGTCCACTTCGGCGGCGATCTCCGGTTCGACCGCCGCGATCCTGCCGTCCTCGATCAGGACGTCTCCCCGGGGCAGGTCCCCGATGCCGGGGTCCATCGAGATCACATGGCCCGCGCGCAGGAGCATTCGTTTGGTCATCGCGCTACCCGCCTTTCTCCGTGCCGGGTTCAGTAGCTGGTGAGGTCGCGGACCGAGGCCTCGACCTTGTCGACGGTGGGGATGACCTGCTCTTCGAGCGCGTCCGCGAAGGGCAGCGGCACGCACTCGGCCGCCACCCTGCGTACGGGCGCGTCGAGGAGGCCGAATCCCTCATCGGCGACGACCGATACAAGTGTTGCGCCCCACCCGCCCTGGTAGGGGTTCTCCTCGACGGTCACGAGCCGCGAGGTCTTCGCGAGGGAGCCGAGCACCGTCCGGGTGTCGAGCGGCACCAGGCAGCGCAGGTCGATCACCTCGGCGTCGATGTGTTCCTCGGCCAGCCGCTCGGCCGCCGTCAGCGCCACGGGCACCATCGAGGCGAGGGCGACGAGCGTGACGTCTGCGCCCTCGCGCACGACGGCGGCCCGCCCCAGCTCGACGACGTGGTCCAGTGGCGCGGGCGGCCCCTTCGTCGCGAGGAGCCCCTTGTGCTCGAAGAAGACCACGGGGTCGTCGCTGCGGACGGCGGCCGCCATCATGCCGATCACGTCCGCGGGTGTGGCGGGTGCCGCGATCTTCAGTCCGGGCACGGTGAACGCCCAGTTCTCGGTCGCCTGGGAGTGCTGCGCGCCGAAGCCGAGACCGCCGCCGTTGGCCGTGCGCACCACGAGCGGCACGGTGACCTGGCCTCCCGTCATGTAGCGGACCTTGGGGATCTCGTTGGCGAGGTAGTCCCAGCAGCAGGCGAGGAAGTCCGAGAACATGATCTCGGCGATGGGCCGCATCCCCGTCATCGCGGCGCCCATCGCCGCCCCGACGATGGCCTGTTCGGAGATCGGCGTGTCCCACACCCGCTCGGGTCCGAACTCCTTGTGCAGTCCGACGGTCGTCTTGAACACCCCGCCCGCGGCGCCGATGTCCTCGCCCAGGCAGACGACCGCCGGATCGCGCCGCATCTCACGTGCGATGCCTTCGGCGACGGCCTCGCGGTAGGTGATCACGTCCGCCACGCCGCACCTCCGTCGGCCCATACGTCGGTCAGCGCCTCGCGCGGATCGGGCGCGGGGGCGTTCTTCGCGGCCTCGACGGCCTGCTGTACGAGGCTGTTGGCGCGTTCGTCGGCCTCGGTGGCCGCGTCCGCGGGCACGCCGAGTTCGGCGAGGCGGCCGCGGGCGACGTCCAGCGGGTCGTGCTTGAGCCAGCGCTCCACCTCCTCCGCCGGCCGGTAACTGGCCGGGTCGGCGCGGCTGTGGCCGAAGTGCCGGTAGGTCTGCGCCTCCAGCAGGCTGGGCCCGTCCCCCGCCCGGGCCCGGTCCGCCAGCCGGCCCACGGCCTCCTGGACGAGGACCACGTCGTTGCCGTCGACGATCTCGCCGGGCATACCGTAGGCGGAAGCGCGGTCCGCCGCGGGGTTGGCCACGGCGGTGACGTCGGCGATCGGCGTGTACTCCATGTACAGGTTGTTCTCGCAGACGAAGAGCACGGGCAGCTTCCACACGGCCGCCAGGTTGAGCGCCTCGTGGAACGCGCCGATGTTGGTGGCGCCGTCGCCGAAGAAGGCCACCGCGATCTGTCCGCTACCGCGCAGCCGGGCGGACCAGGCGGCGCCGACCGCCATGGGGAGGTGGGCGCCGACGATGGCGTACGAGCCGAGCATGTTGCCCGACGCCTTGGTGAGGTGCATCGAGCCGCCCTTGGCCTTGCACAGGCCGGTGGCACGGCTCATCAGTTCGGCGAGGCATTCCTCGGGGGTGGCGCCGCGGGCCAGCGCGTGGTGGTGGCCCCGGTAGGTCGCGAACACGTAGTCGTCGTCCCGGAGTGCCGCGCTCGCGCCGACGGCGATGGCCTCGTGGCCGGAGGCGAGGTGGGTGGTGCCCTTGACGAGGCCGGACATGAACAGGTCGTGGGCGGCCTTCTCCGTACGCCGGATCACGGCCATCTGCTCGTAGAGCGCGAGGAGTTGGGCCGCGTTCGTCATGGCTCGCCCCTGCCCTCGCGGGTGTTGAGGTGGGACTGCGCCTCACGCCTCGTGTTGAGCTCGCCGCCGACCGTCCAGTACTTGCGGCCCGCCACGAGCAGTTCCTCGGCCGGGAACTTGGTGATCACCTCGCAGCCGTCGGCCGTGACGACGACTTCCTCCTCGATCCGGGCGGCCGACCAGCCGTCCGCCGCCGGCCAGTACGTCTCCAGCGCGAACACCATGCCCTGTTCGAGGACTTCGGGGTGGTCGAGCGACACGAGGCGGCTGAAGATGGGCTTCTCCCAGATCGACAGGCCCACGCCGTGCCCGTACTGCAGCGCGAACGCGGCGGTCTCGTCGGGGAAGCCGAACTCCTCGGCGCGCGGCCAGACCCGGACGATGTCGGCGGTCGTGGCGCCCGGCCGCACCAGGGCGATGGCCTCGTCCATGTAGGCGCGGCAGCGGACGTACGCGTCGCGCTGCGCGGCGGAGGCGCTGCCGACGGCGAACGTGCGGTAGTAGCAGGTGCGGTAGCCGAGGTGGCTGTGCAGGATGTCGAAGAAGGCGGGGTCGCCGGGACGGATCAGGCGGTCGCTGTAGACGTGCGGGTGCGGTGAACAGCGCTCCCCCGAGATGGCGTTGACGCCCTCGACGTATTCGCTGCCCAGGTCGTAGAGGACCTTGCTGACGAGTCCGACACATTCGTTCTCGCGCACGCCCGGCCGCAGGTGGCCGTACAGCTCCTCGTACGCCGCGTCGACCATCGAGCAGGCCTGGGTGAGCAGGGAGATCTCGTCGGAGGTCTTGATGCGGCGGGCCTCCAGGAAGACCTGCTGGCCGTCGACGACGTCGATGCCCTGGTCCTTGAGTGCCTGGAGTACGGGCATCTCGGCCAGGTCGACGCCCAACGGCTCGCCGGCCAGGCCGTGTTCGCGCAGCACCTCGGCGATCTTCGCGGCGACGTCCTCGGCGATCCCGGCATCCGGATGGAAGGCGCCCCGGAGCGTCGAGATCCCGGCGCGGGCGCCCGTGGGCGGGCCGCCCTTGCCGTCGCTGTAGTCCAGCCACGGGTTGTAGAGCTGATGGTGGCGGGCCGCGGAGCCGAAGTCCCAGACGACCGGTTCGCCGCCGCGGACGAGCAGCGCGAAGCGGATCAGCTTGTCCATGGCCCACGTGCCGATGTGGGTGGACGACATGTAGCGGATGTTGGAGAAGTCGAAGCTCAGCAGCGCGCCCAGCTCGGAACGGTTCAGCGCCGCGTTCAGCCGCGCCAGCCGTTCCTTGCGCAGCCTGTCCAGGTCGACACGCTCTTCCCAGTCGACGGCATTGGGGCCGAAAGTGCGGATCGCCATGGCGAACCTCCCCTTCGAGTGAACGACCGTCCGAGGGGAGTGTCAAGGCATACTGAACACGAACCACACGCCGATGGCCGGTTCGTCCCCGTCGTTGCGATAGCGGTGCGGCGTCGTCGACTCGAAGGACACCGCGTCGCCGGGCCGTAGCGTGTACTCCTCGAAACCGAGGGTGAGCACCAGTTCGCCCGAGGTGAGGTAGCCGTACTCCGTTCCCGGGTGCCGCATCAGCTTGCCCGTGCTGGACGAGGAGCCCCCGGGGCGGTACGTGACCAGCAGGAAGTCGACGTCCGTGCCCGGAACCCGGCCGAGCCGCTCCCATACGACACCCGAGTCGAGCTCCAGCACCTCGCGGTCGTCGGCCTCGACCAGCGGCCCGATCCTGAGGCCGGGGTCCGCGGCGAAGGCTGCGAGGGCGTGCAGGACCGTGCCGGGCGGTGCGCCCGCGTTCGCCTCCGTCGGCACGTCGGGCACACCCGTCACTTCAGTCGCGCCTGCCCCGTCCGCCGCGTCGAAGAGCGACTCGACCGGTATGGAGAGGGCGGTCGTGATCGCGTACAGCGTGCTGACCGACGGCTGGCTCTTCCCCGTCTCGATCTGCGATATGAGGCTCGCGGACACCCCGATCTCCCGCGCCAGGCCGCGCAGGGTCATGCCCCGCACGGTGCGCGCCTGACGGATGCGCGCACCGACGGGCGGCACGACCACAGGGGACACGGACGGCTCCTCTCGCGGAGAGCGTTCGCTCCCATTGAACAGCCGCACGGAGCGGAGCGGAACCGTTCAGGAGGCCGTGGGCGTCCAGTTGCCCAGCCAGTCGTCGATCTCCTGGCCGGTGGCCTGGGCGTCGGTCAGCTGAGGCCGGTCGCCGCTCGCGGAGCCGGCACCGGGGCCGGTGTTCTTGTACTCGGCGAACCGGTCGTCCTTCCAGGAGAAGCCGCCCATGTCGGTCCAGGGCTTGGACTTGATGGCGTTGCTGAGGGTGGAATTGCGGACCGTGGTCTGCGGGTCGAGGGAGGCGTCACCGCCGGCGTGCCAGTTGCGGCCGAGGAAGAAGCTTCCCGCGGACACGTCGCCGCTGAACGTGGTGTTGTTGATCAGGAAGCCCTTGCGGTCGGGGGCCGTGCTGGGCGCCGTGACGTATCCGGCCGAGGTGCCGTCCCACCGCTTCTTCAGGGTGATCACCGACTTGTTGATCACCGCGGTGGCCCGGCCGAAGATGAAGTCGACGTTGCCGACGACGTAGGAGTTGGTGATGTAGACCCGGCCGAGCTTGTCTCTGGCCGCCGTGTCCAGCAGCAGCGTGTCCTGGTCCCCGGTCATGATGATGCCGTCGAGGAAGACCTTGTCCGCGCCGGTGCGCAGGGCGACGGCCTGGTGTCCGTTCAGGTTCTGGTTCTTCGCCTCGTCGAAGTCGTTGGAGATGGTGAGGTTGCGGGCCTGGAAGTCGTCGGCGTCGACGGCGACGGTGGCGCTGCCACCGGTGCCGTAGTTCCCCGAGCCGTCCGGCTTCGGCGTGCCGGCGGCGTTGTTGAAGACGATCACGGTGTCCTTGCGGCTGCCACCCGTGCCCTGGAAGGTCACATGCGGCTTGTTGGACGGGACCTTGACCGTCTCACGGTAGGTGCCGGGCTTGATGGAGATGACGACCCGTGAGGGGTTGTTCGCCGGTACGGCGTTGACCGCGGCTTGCACGGTCTTGTACTGGCCGCTGCCGTCCTTGGCGACGGTGAGCGTGGCCGCCGCCTTGGTGCTCGGGGTACCCGTACCCGCCGTCGTACCGATCGAAGTCCGGGGCCCGGCACCGGACTTGAGGAGCGCCGGGAGGTCGGCGGCCTTGTCGAGCGTGTAGCTGTAGAAGCTCTTCGGGTCGAAGGCCGTGCCGCCGCTCTCGTTGCGCCCGCTGGTGCCGGAGAACACGTTGCCGCGCTGCACGAGGGCGGCGGTGCTGTCCTTGGTGACCGGGTTCTTCAGCCCCTGGAAGTAGCTGTTCTCCAGGACCATCTTCGTCTTGCCGCGCGCGTAGTTGCCGTACGACGTGGTGATGTCGGTACCCGACTCGTCCTGCAGCCAGTTGTTGTAGAGGTGCGCGTGGGCGAGGTTGTCGGCGGAGGGGTTGCGCTGCTCGGTCTCGCGGAACCAGTTGTGGTGGATCGTCAGGTCGGCGGTGGTGTTCTCGGTCCAGCCGATACCGAAGGTCTTGTTGTTGTTGCTGAGCTTGTTCCAGGACACCGTCACGTAGGTGGTGTCCTTGCGGCTGTCGATCAGGCCGTCGGCCATGTGCCGCAGGTCGTTGTGGTCGATCCACACGTGGTGCGCGCCGTCCATCTGGATGGCGTCGAAGTCGTGGTCCTTGTCGTTCCAGGTCCCCATGTACGAGTCCCGGATCGTCAGGTTCCGGATGATCACGTTGTGCACGCCCTGGCCGAGGAAGAAGCCGCCCCCGACGATCTGGCCCGAGGTTCCGGAGCCGACGATCGTCTTGTCCGAGGCGACCTTGATCTCCTTGCCCTTGGGGTCCATGTTGATCGCCCCGGCCACGACGATGACGTACGGCTCCGCCGCCGTCGCGTACTTCTCGAGGTCGGCGAGCGTCTTCACGGTGACGGTCTTGCCGCCCCGACCGCCGTAAGTGCCGTTCTGGCCCAGCGCGTTGACCGAAGCGAAGCCGTCGGCCGTGTCGTCCGCCCAGGCCGGGGCGGCCGCCGCCGAGGCCGTCCGCTGAGCGTCCTCGCCGAAGAGACCGAGATCCGGGCCGTACGACAGTCCGGCCGCGGCGGCCATCGCCACCGGGATCCCGACCGACAGGCCGAGCCTGCGCCTGCGGTGGCGCGCCTTCTGCTGGGATGTATCCATTACCTCAACCGCCCTGGGGAGAACTGTTGGTCCGACTTGTGCGTCCGACACTTCTTCGGTTCATTGCTCCAGGCAGTTGCCGCTCCTGGGCGAAAGGGTTGCCGAGGATGTCGACCCCGAAAGTTTCGACGCTTCAGGTGCCGTCGCCGGGCTGTCGGAGATCTCAGAGCACTCCGCGACGGGCGAGGGCCTTGGTCGGTCTCATCGGAGACGGCGGCCGTGCGTAACCGGTTCACTCGGGGAGCGCCCGGTTCAAGCCATCGGTCCCGGTGCCTCGCCCGCTGCTTCTCGGCGGGTCACTCCTCCCCGCCGGTCGGGCGGCTCGTGACGGGCGCGAGCCACAGGCCGACGATCGCGTCGATCAGCCCGGTGGCGGCGTCGTGCCAGCAGGAGCGGGCCGTGGGGGTGCTCTCGGCGAGAGCACGTTCACGCTCGGCGCACAGGTGCAGGATCAGCTGCCGCGCCATGTCGGAGCGCTCGGCGTGCACCTCGACCGGCAGCTCGGACAGGCACCGGTGCAGTCGTTCCAGGATCCGCCGCAGCGTCGGTGAGGTGAGGGACTCCTCGACCATGATCTGACGGAGCGCGGGGTCGGTCATCACCTGGGCGCTGAACCGCGCGTACCAGCTCGGGCTGCCCAGGTCCGCCAGATGCTCGGTGAGCGGGCGTACCAGACAGGCCACCCAGTCCCGCAGTTCGGTGGAGTCGCCGATCTCGGCCAGCATCCGTACGCGCGCCTGCTCGACCTGTTCGGCGTGCCTGCGGGCGATGGCGAGCACCAGGTCGGCCTTGGTGCCGAAGTGGTAGCCGACCGCGGCGTTGTTGCCCTGTCCCGCGGCCTCGCTGACCTGACGGTTCGACACCGCGTACACACCGCGCTCGGCGAACAGCCGCTCCGCCGTCGTCAGAATCAGTTCTCGCGTCGCGCTGACCTGCGCGGCCCGTGCGGTGCCGGCCGGCATCGTCACCACCTCACCGGGACTTCGCTCAGTCCGCCGATGACAAGGCCCTCGACGCGGCGCAGGTCCTCCGGCGGCACGGCGAGCTCCAGGGAGGGGAGTCGGCGCAGCAGTACCTCGAGCACGGCCCGCAGCTCGGTGCGGGCCAGTGCCTGGCCCAGACAGGAGTGGGGCCCGACGCCGAACGCCAGATGGGGGTTCGGGGCGCGGTCGAGCATCATCTCCTCGGCCGCGTCGAAGGCCGTCTCGTCACGGTTGGCCGCGGCCATGCTGCACATCACGGTGGTGCCGCGGGGCAGCACGGTGCCGGCCACCTCGACCTCCTCGGCGATGTACCGCGGCATGCCCAGCCCCGGGTTGGCGTCGAGCCGCAGTGCCTCCTCCACCGTGGAACGCACCAACGACCGGTCCGCCAGCAACCTCTCCCAGAGCCGTCGGTCGGCCAGCAGCATGGCCACCATCTTCCCGATCATGTTCGCCGTGGTCTCGTGCCCGGCGATCAGCAGGCCCTGACCGGTGGCCACCAGTTCCCTGTCGGACATCCGGTAGCCCCCGGGGCCGGTGCCCGTGGTGAGCTCACTGAGCAGGTCGTCACCCGGCTTCGCCCGTTTGGCAGCGATGTGGGCGGCCATGTACTCGACGAACTCGGCCTGCGCCGCGTCCACTTCCTCCTGCTGATACCGGGTCAGATTGAGCATGGTGTCCGACCAGTGGGCGAACCGGTCCCGGTCCGCGTCGGGGACCCCGAGCAGATCGCAGATCACCCACACCGGCAGCGGGAAGCCCAGGCCGGCCTTCAGATCCGCGGGATGACCGCGCTTGACCATGTCGTCGATGAGCCGCTCGGCCATCGCCTCGATGCCCGGCCGCAGCGCGGCCATGCGCTTGGCCGTGAACCACTTGGTCAGCATCCGCCGCCACCGCTGATGCGCCTCACCGGTCTGGGGGATGGCCGCCGCCATGTCGTCGTTGAACACACCGCCCGACTCCGTGTCCGAGATCCGGGCCGCGTCGTCGGCGTCCAGCAGCCGGCCGAACCGCGGGTCCGACAGCACCTGCTTGACGTCCTCGAAGCGCGTCAGCAGCGACGCCTCGTCGCCACTGGGCAGCGTCACCCGCGCCACGGGGCACTGCTGTCGCAGTTGCCGCCACTCCTCCGGCGGCCCCAGCGCCGTACGGCTGGACAACGGGTAGCTCAGCACCTGCTCGCAGGCCCCCTCCTCGCCACCGCCCTGCTTGCCGTCACCCTGCTCGCTGTCGCTCCGGCTCATCACGACCTCCTCCGATCCGGCAGCCCCCGCAAGATCAGGCAAGCCCATCCCCACAACCTCAGTCAAGCGACTGCTTTAGAATGTCCGGAGTCAGCCCCCGCCGGTTGACATGCAGCGGTACGCGCATCAGGAGGCTCGGAAAGTATGATCAGCCAATGTCTGACACGACCGAGACCACGCCCGGCTGGCTGACTTCCGACGAGCTCGAACTGTCGCGCGCCCGCATGCCGATCCTGTACGTCGAAGCCGTTCCCGTACGAGTCGACGACAGCGGCGAAGTCACCAGCATCGGGCTGCTCCTGCGCATCGGGGCGGACGGCACGGTCAGCCGCGCCCTCGTCTCCGGGCGCGTACTGCACCATGAACGGGTCCGGGACGCCCTCCTGCGCAATCTGGAGAAGGACCTCGGCCCGGTGGCGCTGCCCCGGGTCCCGGCCTCCTTGCAGCCCTTCACCGTCGCCGAGTACTTCCCGACGCAGGGGGTCACGCCGTTCCACGATCCCCGCCAGCACGCGGTGTCCCTCGCCTACATCGTCCCGGTGGCCGGCGACTGCCGCCCCCGGCAGGACGCCCTGGACCTGGTCTGGTTCAGCCCTCAGGAGGCCTCATCGCCTCTGGTCCAGAACGAGATGCCCGGCGGGCAGGGAGTCCTCCTCAAGCAGGCTCTCGCATACGTCGGTTGCCTCTCCTGAACGAGGCCTCCGTGGAAGGGAATTGAGCCGATCGTGACAGGTTCCGCGTCGATCATCCGCCCGGCGGCCTCCGGGGACCTCAAGGCCGTGGCCGACATCTACGCCCACTATGTGCGGCATACGGTGACCACGTTCGAGGAGACGCCGTGGACCGTCGCCGCCTGGCAGCGACGGCTGGACGAACTCGCCGGACGGGACCTGCCCTTCGTGATCGCCGAACTCTCCGGCGAAGTGGCCGGTTTCGCCTACGCCGGGCCTTGGCGGCCCAAGCCGGCCTACCGTCACACCGTGGAGGACACGATCTACCTCGCTCCCGGCTTCACCGGCCGGGGCCTGGGCGCCGCTCTCCTGGAGCCCGTGGTCACGGGTGCCGCCCGGGCCGGGATGCGCAAGATGATCGCGGTCATCGCGGACACCGGCAGCGATGCCTCGGCCGCACTGCACCGCCGCTTCGGCTTCACGGACGTCGGCCGGCTGACGGAGGTCGGCTACAAGCACGGGCGGTGGGTCGACACACTGCTGATGCAGCGTTCTCTGAACCTACACGGCCGATCCCACGACCGACCCGGCGGCGGCTGATCGAGGTCCTTGCGGGTGCCGAAGCGGGACTACTCCGACGCAGCGGCCGTCGTGGTCGAGCAGGTGCCCCATGTGCTTGATCGTGCGCAGTACCACCGAGCGATCGGCGACGGTGAGGCGTGGCAACTTGCGGGACAGGTGGGCCTCGAAGGCGTGCACATCGCGCAGATCGCGCAGCCAGACGTCGATCACCAGATTGTGCGGGCCGGCCGTGATCGCGCAGGAGCGGACCTCGCGCACACCGGCCAGCACCCTGCTGGTCTCCTCCACGTACTGCCCCGGTACCGATGCGAAGTACACGGCGGACAGCGGCCATCCCGACAGTGGCCGGGCCAGATCGCAGCGCAGGCTCAGGCGTGAGGCAATCAGTGACTGCACTCTGCGGCGCACCGTGGTGAGGCTCGTGTCGGTCGCCACCGCCAGGTCGCGCAGCGACATGCGTCCGTCCACGCTCAGCAGTTCCAGCAGGCGCGCGTCGAGGGCGTCCCAGCGCGCCTCGGCCGCGGGCACGGGCCGACCGGTCGGGGGAACAGCCGCCTGGATGCGCGCGCTCTGGGCGTCGTCCAGGCTGCGCAGCCGCCATCGGCTGCCCTCGGTGGAGACGCCGGTCGACACATGGGTGCGCGTCGCCCGTACCCCTGGTGTCCGCTGGAACAGCAGCGTGGGGACGCGGGCCAGCTCATCCAGGCTCCGGGCCTGGACGGAGGCCACCAGATCCCGGCCGCCCGCCGTGAGCTTGAGGTTCGCCACCGCGGGGTCCGCCGCGAGACTCCGCGCCACGTCCTCGGCCACACCCGGCTCGGTGTCCACCTCGATCACACCGGTCACCACGATCCGGGAGTTGGACAGCCGCGGATAGGCGGTCACCCACGCCAGGCCCGCCTCCTCCAACCGGTGCCAGCGCCGTGCGGCGGTGACCGGGTTGACCCCGAGCACCTCGCCCACCAGCGTCCACGGGGCCCTGGGGTGAATCTGCAGGGCGTGGACGACAGCGCGGTCGAGTTCGTCGAGCTCCACGTCGGTGTCCGCGGCCGCGGCTGCGGCGTTGGTTGCGGCGGTGGCCGCGGCGGCTTGCTCGGCGGCACAATCCTGCACACCCATGGACGGCGCTTCTCTGCGCACGTCCGGGGAATCCGGCGTGAAGCCTGCATCGCAACACCAGGTTTTCTTCCGCATTCCACACTCCCTTCGCCTGTTCCCGACAACGGAATTCCCGACCACGGAGGAGTGACCGCGCCCTATGACGCAAGCCACCACAGCACCGGGGGACGCCCGGACCGCCCTGCGGGTCCACAACGCCCGGCTCATCGACGGCACCGGCTCGTCCCCCGTGGACGACGCCGTCGTCACCATCGATGCCCAGGGGACCATCACCTACGCCGGAGCCGCCGCGACGGCTCCCCCGGCCGCCGACGACGCCTCCACGGTCCGCGCCGTCGACGCCGGCGGCCGCACCGTACTGCCGGGCTTCTTCGACTGCCACGTCCACCTCGCCTACGCGCAGGGCTCGCCGCCCGGCCGCCGCGCGGAGCTCGACCCGGTCCTGGTCACCCTGGACACGGTCACGCGGCTGCGGCAGACCCTCGACGCCGGCATCACCAGCGCCCGCGACCTGGGCGGCCTGTCGGCGGGCTTCCGTACGGCCGTCGAAACCGGACGGGTCGTGGGCCCGCGGCTGCACACGGCCGTACGGATCATCAGCCACACCGGCGGCCACGCCGACGTACGCCTGCGTGACGGCACCGATCTGAGCGCCGGGATGTCCGAGATCGCCGACAGCACCGACGCGGCCCGGCTCGCCGTGCGCCGGGTGCTGCGCGACGGCGCCGACCTGGTCAAGGTCTGCGCCACGGGCGGCATGGGCAGCCCCTATGACGACCCCGACGACGAGGGCCTGTTGGAGGAGGAGATCCGGGCCGTCGTGGACGAGGCCCGGCGCCACGGCGGCAGGCCGGTCGCCGCCCACGCCCAGGGCAACGCGGGCATCCTCAACGCGCTCCGCGGCGGTGTGACCAGCATCGAGCACGGTTACGGACTGGACGAGCGAGCGCTGGACCTGGCCGGTGAGCGCGGTGTCTTCGTCGTACCGACGCTGTCCACCGTGTACGCGGGCATCAACAAGGACACGATGCCGGACTACCACTACCAGAAGAAGGTCCGCTGGTCCGGCACCACCAAGGAGAACATCGCCCGGGCCATCGAGTACGGCGCCCGGATCGCGCTCGGCACCGACGCCGCCGTCGGTCCGCACGGCGTGAACCTGATGGAGCTCAGCTATCTGGTGGACCTGGGCATGGACCCCATGGCCGCCATCGTCGCCGGCACCCGCACCTCCGCCGAACTCCTCGGCGTCGCCGACCGGTTGGGCACTCTCGCCCCCGGACGCACGGCCGACCTGGTCATCTGCGACGGCGATCCGCTCCAGGACATCGGTGTCCTCGGTGATCCCGCCCGCATCGTGTGCGTCGTCCAGGGCGGCGTCGTCCGCAAGGACCTCCTTCTCCCAGCGGCTCCGAGCGGAAGGCAGCCCTGATGTCCTCATTGACCAACCTCCCGGCCCCGGACAGCGAATCCCCGGACACGCGGCGGCCGACCCGCCTCGACCGCGCGCTGTCCCTCATCGAGCGAGCGGGCAACGCCCTGCCCAACCCGATTCTGCTGTTCACCGGCCTCTTCGTGCTGCTGGCCGTCATATCCACCGCGCTCGCGCTGGCGGACGTGTCCGTCGCCGTCCCCGGCACCGACGAGACGAAGGCCATCACCGGGCTGTTCACCGGCGAGGGGGTGCGCTGGCTGACGGAGAATCTCATCACCAACTTCGCCACGTTCCCGCCCATCGCCGCCGTTCTGCTCATGATCATGGCCGTAGGCGTCGCGGAGAAGGCCGGACTCCTGGAGACCGTCATGCGGGCCACGCTGGCCCGCGCCCCGCGTGCGGTCCTGCCGTACCTGCTGGCGCTGATCGCCTGCCAGGCGCACATGATCAGCGACGTCGCCGCCATCGTGCTCCCGCCGCTGGCGGCCGTGGTCTTCAAGAGCGCCGGGCGCCACCCCGTGGCCGGCCTGATCGGTGGTTTCGCGTGCGTCGGCGCCGGTTACGCGGCCGGGTTCACCATCGGCTCGCTGGACGCCCTCTACATCGGCATCACCCAGCAGGCGGCCTCGGTGCTGCCGGCCGCCGAGGGCCTCGACCTGAACCTGCTCATCAACTACTTCTTCACCGCCTCCAGCAGCCTCGTGCTGGGCCTGCTGGGCGGCTTCCTCATCAGCCGCGTCCTCGAACCGCGCCTGGCCCCGTACGAGCCCACCGCGGACGAGCCGGACGAGCCGGACTTCACCCTGACGCCGGTTCAGCGCCGGGGGCTGCTGTTCACCGCCCTGGTCGTCGTCCTGTACGCGGGGGCGGTCCTGTCCCTGTGGCTGCCCGAAGGCGCACCGCTGCGCGGCGAGGGCGGAGCCCTCGTGCCCTCGCCCCTGCTCACCGGCGTCGTCCCGGTGCTGTTCGGCGCGTTCCTGCTGGCGGGGCTCACCTACGGCTTCACGGTCAAGGCGCTGGCCGGCTCGGAGGGCGTGGTCACGGCGATGACCGACTCGGTGAAGAACATGTCGGGCTACATCGTCCTGATGTTCGTCGCCGCCCAGGTCATCGCCCTGTTCAACTGGTCCAACGTGGGAATCCTGCTCGCCGTGAAGGCCGCGGCGGGGCTCGACTCCATCGGCCTGACCGGGTTCTGGGCGCTCATCGCCTTCGTCCTCCTGGCGTCCTGCCTCAACCTGTTCATCGTCTCCGGGTCCGCCCTGTGGTCGCTGGTCGGTCCCGTGTTCGTCCCGGCGTTCATGCTCCTGGGCATGAGCCCTGCCCTCAGTCAGGCCGCCTTCCGCATCGGCGACTCCGCCACCGGCATCATCACGCCGATGAACCCGTATGTCTTCCTGCTCCTGGCGATGCTGCGCCAGTACGAACCGGAGGCACGTCTGGGCACGCTCATCTCCCGGCTGTCGATCTTCACCGTGCCCTTCCTCGTGGTGTGGCTCGCGATCCTGGGGATCTTCTACGGGTTCGATCTGCCGCTCGGGCCGGGTGCGCACATCGGCCTCAAGTGACCGCGCTACGCGGACGCCGCCCATGCCAGTACGACCTTGGCGAACTCCCCGGGCAGTTGCTCGGGGAGTGGGACGTGGCCGCCGGAAAGGACACGGGTCTCGCAGCCGAGGGCGTCGGCGAACTTCTCCAGCGCCGGCAGGGAGTAGTGGTCCCCGGGGGCGCAGACGGCGAGGGTGCGGGCGGTGACGTACGGCAGCCGTTGGTCCATCGCGTACCGCCGTACGGCCACATGGCCCTCCTCCACCCGGTCCAGCACGGAGAGCGCGTCGACCATGAACCGGGTGAGCGCGGCCTCCTCCCCGTCCATGTAGAACCCGCGGCGCCGGTTCCACAGCTCAAGGAGGTGCGAGCCGTCCGGCTTCGGGTCGACGTGGTCGACGGGCTTGCGCTCGCCCGCCGTGCGGCGCTTCTCCTCGTCGACGAAGGGCGTGGCGGAGAGCAGGAGGCTCGCGACCCGGCCCTGGAGGCGCGCGGCGAGTTCCACGGCGATCACGCCGCCCGTGTGGTGTCCGACGAGGTGGAAGCGCTCCAGTCCGAGTGCGTCGACCAGTGCCTGAGCGGCGTCGGCGAAACGCTCGATCGAGTGAGGTGCGTCGGGCTTGGCGGAGGCTCCGAAGCCCAAGGTGTCCATGGCGATCGCCCGGTGCGCGGCACCGACCAGCGGCAGCACGTCGAGGTACTCGGTCCACGAGCGCGGGGTCTGATGGAGCATCAGGACGGGTTCGCCCGCGCCGCATTCGACGTAGTGCAACTGGCCGAAGCCGCTGGGCACATAGCCCTTTCGCAAGGTCATCAGTCGTTCGCCTTCGCTCGGGTCGGGGACAGCGCCGGCAGCACGGAGGAGCCGACGGCCTCGATCAGATCGGTGGGAGGGTCGTAGGAGCCCACGTGCTGGAGGAACACACCGGTGACTCCACTCGTGTGCAGCGCGCGGAGCCGTTCGGCGATCTGTTCCGCGGTGCCGAACAGACAGAATTCCTGGGCGAATCGGAGGGCGTCCTCGTCGCTGATCCAGGCCGAGCAGATCTCGACGGCCCGGTCCCAGTCCTCGGCGTGTACGAGGTCGGGGTAGACCCCGTCGACCGTCGCGGGCACCTGGACATCGATCCCCGCGAGGGCGAGGAAGGGTGCCCCGCCGTTCTGCGCGACGGAGGCGCAGATGGGTTTGACCAGCCGGGCCTCGGCCTCGATGTCGTCGGTCACCGCGCAGAACGCGGAGACGGTGAGGGGGATGTGGTCGGCGTTCCGGCCCGCCGCCTCGGCGCCTTCGCGTACGCGCGCGGTCGCTCCCGCCAGGGTCCTCGGTGAGACACCGCTCAGGAGGATCACCCCGTCCGCGATCTCACCCGCGAGCCGCAGGTTCTTCGGCCCGCTCGCGGCCAGGTGTACAGGCAGTCCGGGCTGAGGGTCACGCAGCCGCGAGCGGACCTTCCCCGCGAAGTCCCACTCCTCGCCGCCGAGCAGTGCGCGCACCAGGCCGATTCCCTCACGCATCGCCGCCGAGGTGGTCTGGCGCAGCCCGACGGGGCCGACGGAGCTGTTGCCCACGCCGAGGCCGAGGGTGAAACGTCCGGGGGCGAGCTCGGCGACACTGCGTGCGGCCGAGGCGACGACGGCCGGGTGCCGGGTCGCGAGGTTGGTGACCGCGGTGCCGAGGCCGATCCGCTCGGTCCCCAGAGCGGCGGCGGTCAGTGTGGTGAACACGTCCCGCCACAGCAACTGGGAGTCGGGGAACCACACGTCGTCGAAGCCGAGTCGCTCCGCTCGTCGTACGGTCTCGACCACGCGGTCCGCCCGGTCGCAGGGCGGCACGCGGACACCGACCCGCAGCGGGGTCCCCGGTGCGCTCATGCCCGCGCCTCCCCCACCAGATCCAGGGCGACGTCGGTGATCAGGTCCTCCTGTCCGCCGACCATGCCGCGCCGGCCGACCTCGACGAGGATGGCCCGGGTGTCCAGGCCGTAGCGCCGGGCGGCCGCCTCGGCGTGACGCAGGAAGCTGGAGTACACGCCCGCGTAGCCGAGGCTGAGGGTCTCGCGGTCGACGCGCACCGGGCGGTCCTGGAGGGGCCGTACGAGGTCGTCGGCGGCGTCCATCAGCGGGAACAGGTCGCAGCCGTGCGCCCAGCCCATCAGGTCGGCGACGGCGACGAACGCCTCCAGAGGGCAGTTGCCGGCGCCCGCGCCCTGACCGGCCAGCGAGGCGTCGACGCGGGTGACGCCGTTCTCCACGGCGACCACACTGTTGGCCACGCCGAGGCCGAGGTTGTGGTGGGCGTGGATGCCCAGTTCGGTGTCGGGCGACAGCACGTCGCGGTAGGCGCGGAAGCGGTCGCGGACGCCGTCCATGGTGAGGCGGCCGCCGGAGTCGGTGACGTATACGCAGTGGGCGCCGTACGACTCCATCAGCTGGGCCTGGCGGGCCAGTTCGGCCGGCTCCGCCATGTGCGACATCATCAGGAAACCGGCCACGTCCATGCCCAGCTCGCGGGCCGCGGCGATGTGCTGGGCGGAGATGTCGGCCTCGGTGCAGTGGGTGGCGATGCGCACCGAGCGGATGCCCAGCGCATGGGCCTGCTTGAGGTCGTGCACGGTGCCGATGCCGGGCAGCAGCAGGGTGGTGGGGATCGCGTGCCGGACGGCGTCGGCGACCGCCTCGATCCACTCCCAGTCGGTGTGGGCGCCGACGCCGTAGGTGATGCTGGAGCCGGACAGGCCGTCGCCGTGCGCGATCTCGATGGCGCGAACACCTGCCGCGTCCAGGGCGGCGGCGATGGTGCGGGCCTGCTCGACGGTGTAGCGGTGCCGGACGGCGTGCATGCCGTCGCGCAGCGTCACGTCCTGAACGTACAAAGCGGTCACTTGGCTGCCTCCGTCGCGTGGTGGGCGGCCAGGCGTTCCGCGGTGCGCAGTGCGGCCGAGGTCATGATGTCGAGGTTCCCGGCGTAGCCCGGCAGGTAGTGGGCGGCGCCCTCGACCTCCAGGAACACCGACACCTTCACAGGCGCGAAGCCGGCCGGCACGAGCGCGCGCAGTGGATCCTCCGCGTCGATCCGGTCGAACTGCACCTTCTGCTTGAGGCGATAGCCGGGTACGTAGGCCTGGACGCGGCCGACCATGGCTTCGATCGAGGCGGTGACCGCCTCCTCGTCGCACTCGGAGACCAGGCAGTGCACGGTGTCCCGCATGATCAGCGGTGGTTCGGCCGGGTTGAGGACGATGATCGCCTTGCCCCGCCGCGCGCCGCCGACCTTCTCGATCGCGGCGGCGGTGGTCTCGGTGAACTCGTCGATGTTGGCCCGGGTGCCGGGGCCTGCCGAGCGGGAGGCGATGGAGGCGACGATCTCCCCGTAGTGGACGGGAGTCGCCGCGGACACGGCGGCCACGACCGGGATCGTCGCCTGGCCGCCGCAGGTCACCATGTTGAGGTTCGGGCTGTCGAGATGGGCGTCGAGGTTGACCGGCGGCACGACATAGGGGCCGATGGCCGCCGGGGTGAGGTCGACCACCGTCCGCCCCAGGTCGCGCAGCACCTCGTCGTGGCGGCGGTGGGCGCCCGCCGACGTCGCGTCGAAGACGATCCGCACGTCGTCGAACTCGTCAAGGGCGACCAGGCCGTCCACTCCCTCGTGTGTGGTGGCGACCTTCAGGCGGCCGGCGCGTGCCAGTCCGTCGGAGTCCGGGTCGATGCCCGCCATCGCCGCCATCTCCAGGCTCTCGGACAGTCGCAGCACCTTGATCATCAGATCGGTGCCGATGTTCCCGGAGCCGATGACGGCGACCTTGGTGCGGGTGGTGTCCTTCACGGCCTGTCTCCCTCCGTGTCCGTCGCGAACTCGACTGTGATGCACCCCAGTTGGCTGATGCGTGCCTCGAACCGATCGCCGGGGCCGGCGACCGCCATCGGCCCGAGCGCCCCGGTCAGGACGACATCCCCCGCGCGTAGCGGATCGCCCATCCCCGCCAGCGTCGAGGCCAGCCAGGCGGCGGCGTTGAGCGGGCTGCCCAGGCAGTCGGCGCCGGTTCCTTCGGAGACCACCTCGCCGTCGCGGGTCATCGTCATCCGTACACCGCGCAGGTCCAGGCCGGTCAGCGGTACGGGGGTGCCGCCGAGGACGAACAGTCCGCTGGAGGCGTTGTCGGCGACGGTGTCGACGATGCCGATGTCCCAGTCGGCGATGCGGCTGTCCACGATCTCCAGTGCGGGCAGCGCGAAGTCGGTCGCGCGCAGCACGTCGGCCACCGTGCAGTCACGGTGCGGCAGTTCGGCGCCGAGGACGAGCGCGACCTCCGCTTCCACCTTGGGCTGAATGAGCCGCCCGGCCTCGACCAGGCCGCCCTCGGGGACCGCCATGTCGGCGAAGAGCGTCCCGAAGTCCGGCTGGTTTACGCCGAGTTGGTCCTGTACCGCGGGCGAGGTCAGGCCGATCTTGCGGCCGACGATCCGCCGGCCGGCGGCCACGCCCCGCTCGACGTTCGTCCGCTGCACCGCGTACGCGGCCTGGATGTCGCCGTCGCCGAGATGAGAACGCACGGGCGGGCACGGGGAGTTCGTGCGCGCGGCCTCCCTCAGCACCTCGGCGGTCTTGGCCACCTCCGCCGCCGTCATCGGGCGCTCACCAGCGGGGTGTCGGCGCCCACGGGACCGAGACCGGTCGCTCCGCCCGGGGCGCCGAGAGGCGCCTCACGACCGGGCAGGGGCTCCTCGAAGAAGCGGCGGTTGTCCGCACGGAAGTCGGGGTCGGCCAGGCGGTCGACGGCGATCGCCTGTTCGGGGCACGCCGTCTCGCAGGCGCCGCAGTCGATGCACTCCGTCGGATGGATGTAGAGCTTGCGCTCGCCCTCGTAGATGCAGTCGACGGGGCATTCCTCGACGCAGGAACGGTCCATGATGTCGACACAGGCCGGGCCGATGACGTATGCCATGTCAGTTCTCCTTCTCGGTGGAGTGCCCGGGGAACAGGGCCGCCTCCGGGTCGATGACGGTCGCCGCGTTGTTCACCGCGGTGGCGACCTCGCCGAAGCCCACGGAGATCAGGCGCACCTTGCCCGGGTAGTCGGTGATGTCCCCGGCGGCGAAGACGCGGGGCAGGTTGGTGGCCATCCGGGTGTCCACGGCGATCCGCCGTGCTTCGAGTGCCAGGCCCCAGTGCTGGAGGGGCCCGAGGTTGGCGATGAAACCGAGTGCGGCGACGACGGTGCGCGCCGGGAGCAGCCTGGTCTCCTTCGTGGTGCGGTGCCGGATCTCGATCTGCTCGAGGTGCCCGGCGCCGTGCAATGCGCTCACCTCGGAGTCGGTGATGATCTCGATGCCGAGGGCGCGGACCTTCTCCACGGTGCTGCGGTGGGCCCGGAACCGGTCGGTGCGGTGGACGAGCCGGACGGAGCGGGCGATGGGGGCGAGCAGCGAGGCCCAGTCGAAGGCACTGTCGCCGCCGCCGACGACCACGACGTCGTGGTCGGTGTGGTCGGCGGGGTCCGGTACGAAGTACACCTGCCCGCGGCCGAGGTAGTCCTCGCCCGCCGGGAGCGGCCGGGGCGTGAACGTCCCCACCCCGCCGGTGATCACGACCGCTCCGGCCCGGACCACGGCCCCCTGGTCGCTGCGGACGACGGGACGGCCGTCGGGATCGTGGGAGAGTTCGGCCGCCCGGTGGCCGAGGAGATAACGGGGGTCGTACGGCTCAGCCTGGGCGACCAGGTTCGCGACCAGATCGCGGCCGCGCACGGCGGGGAATCCGGCGATGTCGAAGATGGGTTTCTCGGGGTACATCGCGCTGATCTGACCGCCCTGTTGGGGCAGGACGTCCATGACGGCGACGCTCAGTCCCCGGAAGCCGGCGTAGTAGGCGCCGTAGAGGCCTGCGGGGCCGGCTCCGATGATCAGGATGTCCGTCTCGATCGTGCGCGAGTCGTCGTCCGTGCTCGTCGGCACGTCGGAAAGAACACTCATGGGCTGGGAGCGTAGGGACGGCCCGGGTCCCGACAAATGGGTTCGTTCCGTTGAGCAGGACGCCACGCTTATGCGACCGCGCATGGTGCTGGGAACGTCTGCATCCCATCAAGTCCGGCGCTCGGAGGACACACATGCACACGGAGAAGATCAGCAGGAGAGGTGCCACGGCAGTCGGCTGTACGGCCCTGGCCCTCGTTCTCGTCACCGCCTGCTCGGCCGGTACCACGGACTCGGCGGGGGTGTCGGCGGCGGGGAAGCCGACGGTGCGGGTCGCCCTCGGGGTGGACGCCTCGTACGCCCCGTTCTATCTGGCCGTGGAGCGCGGCATGTTCGCCAAGGCGGGCGTGAATGTCGAGTTGGTGAAGACCGAGGGTGGTCCGGCGGCGTCCGAGGCCGTGTCCGCGGGCACCGCGCAGATATCGGCCAACGCGGACTCCACCGCGCTGCCTCTGATGGTCAACAACCCCGATCTGCGGGCCCTGGGTGTCTTCCAGTCCTCCGACCGCTACTTGAAGGTCGTGCTGCGCGACGGCATCAAGTCCCCGAAGCAGATCAGGACCATGGCGTCGATCGGCGGGCTCGGCCTGTACTCGACACACCGGTATCTGCAGCACAACGGCATCGACCCGAAGTCCGTGAAGATCCTGCAGAGCTCACCGCCGGAGATCCCCGGGATGCTGGAGCAGGGCTCGATCGACGCGTACGTCCTATTCGAACCGTGGGCGGCCCGGGGTGACGCGGCGGGTGGTCACATCGCCGGGACGATCGGCGACTTCGGCGTGAAGTACGTGCAGTGGCTGCTTGCCGACCAGAGCTGGCTGAAGGACAACGAGGAGATCGCCGGCAAGATCTTCAAGGTGGTGGCCGCCGCGGACAAGCTCGTCACCGACGATCCGGCCGCCGCGGCGAAGGCGACCAAGCAGCAGGTCAAGCTGCCCGAGGAGCAGACGGAGAAGGTGCTGCCGGAGATCACCTTCACCGCTCGCGGCATCGACGACGCGGATGTCGCCGAATCGAAGAAGATCGTCGACTTCTACCTCGTCCAGAAACTGGTCAAGAAGTCGCCGGAGCTGGGGACGACCCTGCTGAAGGGCTGGTACGAGCAGAACGCCAAGTGAGTTCGACGTGCCCGGTGACGCAGGGGGCGCCGTCGCCCTTGAGGACGGAGACGTCCAGCGTCACCTGGGCCCCGTCGTCGCAGGGCGCTACCGTGCGCACCGTCGCCGTCCAGGTGAGCGGCTCTCCTGCCACGGCTGTCGCGCGGTTGCGCCAGTTAACCGACGTAAGGCGCGCTCCGGGCCCGGCCCACCGAAGTGCGTGCCGGCTGAGCATCTCGCCGTGCAGCGTCGACTGTACGACCACGTCCGGGAAGCCCTCCGAGGCGGCGAACTCGGCGTCGTAGTGGATGCGATGCGCGTTCCACGACACGGCGCTGAACCGGAACAGCTGCACCCTGCTGTGGGAGTACGCGCGCGACGGGCAGACCTGCCCGGCGACCGGGGCGCCCGCCGTCATGCCGCGGCCTCGCTCGGCTCGTCGGCTCCGCTCCGCTCGTCGGCGCCGCTCCGCTCGTCCGGAACGCCGTCGAGCGCGTCGAGTACGACGATCGTCTCGTCCACGGCCATCAGGTCCTCTCCGTCGTGTGCTGCCGTGAAGCGGGTGGTGACGCCGAGCAGCACGAACTCGCCCGAGCGGCCGCGGCGGTGGTCGGCCGAGGTGACCGCCCGGGTGGCGGTGACGCGGATGCCCGCGACCGGGGGCGTGCCCAACCGCACCGTCTGGCCGCCGTGCACCTGGCGGACCGGCAGGCCCTGGGTGCAGGGCGACTCGCGGGCGGCCAGTCCGTCCGGGCGCAGTCCGTCCTCCGCCGGGCCGTCCTCCCAGCTCAGCGTCCCTGCGAGGAACAGGGCGGGGGCCTGGACAGGCTCTCCCGCCGTCTCCTGGGCGCGGGCGGTGCGGATGTAGTCGAGGTCGTTGAGGGCGGCGGCGTACCGGCAGAAGTCCTTCACGGTGAGCACGCCGCAGTCCTCGTCCTCCCACTTCCCGATCAGCTTCCGGGCCCTGGCCAGGACCTCCTCCAGTACCGAACTCACCGCAGCGACCGGCTGATCCCCGAAGCCGCGGCGCGCAGGGCGACGGCGTGCCCGGAAGGATCCATGCGGTAGGTGGGCGCGGTGATGGACAGCGCGCCGACGAGGGAGGCCCGGCCGCCGAAGACGGGGACGGCCATGCTCGTGTAGCCCAGGCGGATCTCCTCGGCCTCGGTCGCTATGCCCTCCGCCCGGATCCGCTCCAGCTGGACCCGCAACCGGCCCGGTGACGTGACGGTGTGACGGGTGAAGGGTTTCAGCCCGCTCCTGACCACATCGGCGAACAGGGAGGCCGGGGAGAAGGCGAGGATCGCCTTGCCGGTGGCCGTACAGTACAGCGGCAGCCGGCCCGCCACCCGCGACTCCTCGTTCAGCCCCCGGTGCGGGAAGATCTTCTCCAGGTACACGACGTCCAGGCTGTCGTGGATGGCGAAGTGGATGGTCTCCTGGGTCGCCAGCAGCAGGTCCTCCATGTACGGCTGGGCGACCTCGCGCAGGATGCGCTGGCGGTGCACGCGCTGCCCGATCTCGAAGAGGCGCAGCCCGAGCCGGTAGTCGCAACCCGACCGTTCCAGCAGGCCCCACACGACGAGTTCCTGGGCGAGCCGGTGCACGGTGGCCTTGGCGACCCCGGTCCGGCGCACCAGCTCGGCCAGGGAGAGGGTGGCGTCCTCGGCCGTGAAGGCCTCCAGGATGGGCCTGACCTTGCCGAGGACCGAGTTCATGGGATCGGGATCGGGGGCCGCGTCCCGGGGGATGGCGGACCCGCGGGGTACGACGGCCGCGGGGTCGGTGCGGCCGACTGCGGTGACAGTCATGGGGAGAACCTCCCGGTCGATCCGTTGCCTGCCTCGGAACACGTTCTTGGCTGGATCTGGCCCCTCAACGGAACCACGTGTTCCTTGATCATGGCCATGGGTGGCGTCGTAAATTCGCGGTGACCGCGGGCCCGCACCGGGGCGGGTTCACGAAACCCCGGCGAGGAACCCCAGGCTGAGCGGGTTGTAGAGGTCGGCCTTCTCGTGCTGCGGCCAGTGCCCGCACTCATTGAAGATCTCAAGACGGGCCCCGGGAATCGCGGCGGTGATGGCCTCGGCCTCCGGGACGTCCCCGAACGGGTTCTTGTTGGCCCAGACCACGAGGGTGGGTGCCTTGATCCTGGCCATACGGTCCGGCCGGAGCAGGTTGCGTTCGCGGGTCTCGACCTCCTGCAGGGCCAGCAGGTTGTGCAGATTCCGCTGGAACTCGGGCTGGTGGTAGATCTCGTACCGCACCTGGGTCAGCTCGTCGCCGAGGTCCTCGTCCCACTCCGCCCACAACAGGCGCAGCCGGTCCCGGGTGAGGGAGATGTCCTCCTCCAGCGCGGCGGCCCGCGTGGAGGTCTTCAGCCGTTCCATCACTGTCGGGTTGACCTTCGTACCGCCCATGCACAGCAGTTGCAGCGAGGCGACGCGGTCCGGGTACTCGCTCGCCGCCCAGGACGACACCCAGCCGCCCAGCGACTCGCCGACCAGGTGCGCGCGTTCGGCGCCCACCGCGTCGAGGTACGCCATCAGATGCTCGACGTACGCGGGAATCTCACCGGGGCGGTCCGGCTTGCCGGTGTAGCCGTGGCCGAGCATGTCGATGGCGTGGCAGCGGTAGCGCTCGGCGTGCACCGGGATGTTCTTGACGAACGCCTCCAGGTGGCCGGTCGTGCCGTGCAGGAACACCACGTGCTCGCCGTCCTCGGGGCCTGCTTGCAGCGCACGGGTCCTGATGCCGCCGGCGTCGACGTATGCGTGCCGGTGGTCGATGCCCGACAGTTCGGTCCAGATGCTCATGGCTGCCTTTCCTGGGTGATGCGTGCGGGGTCGAGGACGGCGACGGCCATGCCGGTGAGCCACTCGGGCATGGGCTCGTACGCCAGTCGGCGGGCGGGTGCGTGGTCGAGCAGGGCAGCCGTGAGCAGCCAGGTGCGCAGCTCCTGCGCTCCATTGCCCGCGGTCTTCTCCAGCGCTTCGGTGGTGTATTCGGTGATGCGGTGTGTCCGGCCGCGCTCCACCAGGGTCAGGAACTCGTCGTCGAACTCCGGGTTGAGCGCGGCCTCGGCGGCCCGGATGATCTCGCGGCGGCGGGCGTCGTAGTCCTGCCAGTTCTCCCGGCCGTTGAGCCAGGCACCGACCATGAACTCCTCGTCGTCGCCGTGCGGTTCGCGCCAGTCCGGCCAGGGCAGCCGGTGCGAGAGCCCGCCGGAGCCGATGACGGCGACGCGGCGGCCCTCGGGGAAGGCGAGTACGGCGTCCCTGATCGCCCGGCCCAGCTGCTCGCAGCGGTCCAGGGTGGGCAAGGGAGGTGCGAAGACGTTCACGACGAGCGGCACGATCTCCACGTCCAGACCGTCGAGGAGGTACTGGATCGCGTGCGACTGGCCGTGGTCGATCTGCAGCCGGGCCGAGAAGGCGACGTCGAAACGGCCGTGCTCCACCAGGGAGTTGGCGATGTGCCGGGCGAGTGGCACGTCCACCGGCTGCGGACCCTTGGGGGTGCCGGACTCGCCGCTGGCGATGCACTCCCCCACGCCGATCGTGAAGCTCGGGATCAGGTCCAGCCAGAAGCCACGGAAGTGGTTGGAGCCGACGAGGATCACCGTGTCGGGGCGGGCCGCGGCGAGTTCGTCGCGCGCCGAGCGCAGTGCGTCACGGAACCGTTCGGCGCGGTCCTTGTGGAGGGTCTCCTCCCAGTGGGTGTTCATCAGCGTGCTGTGCGACGCGCCCACCCCGAGGACGATCTCGGTCATGCCGCCTCTCCTTCCAGCTGGTGCAGTTCGTCGCGGGAGCGGGTGACGGTGTCGACGGCCGTACGGATCAGATGGCGTGTCAGTTTTTCCATGGCCCGTACGGAGACGGTGTTCATCCCGCGGGCGAAGTCGATCTCGAAGGGTGCCTCGGCCTCGGGGACCTTCGGCATGCCGACCCGGACGGTCGGGATGCCGCGCCCGCGCAGGATGTTGGCGTCGGTGGCGCCGCTGTTGCCCCGGACGACCTCGTGCTCGCGTCCCTCGAAGGCCTCCCAGCCGGCCGCCGCGCTGCGGAAGATCCAGCTGTCCGGACCGGTCCGTGTCCCGGGAATGGCCAGGATCATCTCGGCGGTGACGTCGAGTCCGGGCACCTTGTCCCGGATGGCCTCCAAGGCGGCCGCGAACTCCCGCTTGGCCCGCATCGGCGTCGTGTCGGGGCTGATGCGCAGGTCCACCCTGAGGGTGCAGGAGGCCGGCGTGACCGCCGCCATGCGCGGCCAGCCGCCGCGTACGGAGGAGACGATGCCCTGCGGTGCGACCGTGCCGTCCGTGTAACGGTCGGCGTATGCGACGAACCACTCCTCCAGGTGCCGGGCGACCTCGCCGGCGCGGGCGATGGCGTTGTCGTACGGCAGCCGGTGACGGGAGCCCACGTAGGTGTGCGTGCCGCGGACGGTGACCTCGAACCATACGAGGCCGACCTCGTCCCAGGAGACGGTCCAGCCGGGCTTGGCGATGAGCGCGTAATCGGTCCACACGCCCTGCTCGAGGAGGAACGAACAGCCCACGCCCTGCCCGGTGTTGAGGCGGGTGCCGACCGGCCGGGCGTTGGTGGGCATACCGCCCGCGCCGAACGCCGCGACGAGGTCCCCGGTGAGCGGGATCCCGGCGAGGGCGATCGCTTCGGCGGCCATCATCACGCAGGCCGCGTGCCCCTTGGGGTTCGATGCCCCGAGGCCGGTCACCAGGTCGTCGTAGACGGTGGCCCGCGGGCGCATGTCGTCCCGCAACTCCGGGCCTATCCAGGGGAGGTCCTCGCTCTCCTCGCCCACGGTGAGGGTGTCGATCGGCGCGTACAGCATGAGGTCGGGGCCGGTGCCGTCGCCGGAGAGCCTGGCCCACGCGTTGGCCTGCCGGTCGTCGAGCGGCTGGATCGCGGCACCGCATCCCGACGCTTTCAGCGTGTCCGCGATGTGGGTGGCGAGCGGGCCCTCGTCGCCGGTGGGGCTCGGGATGTCGACGAGCCCGATGATCAGCTCGCGCAGCCGGTCGCCGGTGACGTGCCGCCAGGCCTCCTCCACCCAGGTGCGGCGTGGGGTGTCGAGTCCGGCCAGTCCGTCGCCGCTCATTGGTTGACCCTGTGGACCTGGGTCATGGTGGTGCGCGCGAAGCGCCTCTTGACCCGGGGCAGCCCCACGGCGAGGGCGGCCCCGGCCAGCACTGCGAGCAGTGTGCGGCGCATGGTCACGCCTCCTTCTCACTCCGGGTGTGGGCGCCGACCGCGGCCAGCTTCTTGCCGTACTCCTCCTCGCTCAGGTTCCGCCAGGCGGTCAGCGAGATGTCGGGGCGGTAGAGCTTCTCCGGGGGCGCGTCGGTGACGTCGACCATCCAGGCGTCCTGGCCGGAGAACTGTCCGTGGAACAGCCAGCGGATGGCGCCCAGGTACTTGGCGTAGAAACCGAGGGTCTTCCAGCCCTCGGTGAAGTTGACCATCACGCCGACGTAGCGGTGGTGGTCGGCGTCGACGGGGACGTAGAACTCGTAGTGGATGAAGTTGGGGTAGACGATGCGCAGCATGCCCGGCATGGACAGGGACGCGAAGCCGGGGAAGTCCTGGGCCTCGATGGTCGGGTTGACCTTGTCCGCCGCGCCGGTGTTGCCGATGTTGAAGGTCTCCTTCGGCGGCTGCAGCTTCCACCAGCGCTTGTTGGTCCAGCGGCCGACGCCGGGGAACTCGGCATCCCAGTGGACCTCGTCCTGCACCCGGAAGATCCAGCGGCCCTTGGGCACGATCCGGGTGATGTTCCAGGTCGGCATCGGCTTGAACAGCCGCCACAGGGCCGTGCGGTGCAGGTACTTGGCGTGGCCCTCGTCGAATCCGTTCTCGCAGGCGAAACGCCAGTTGCCGCCGCGGGGCTCGATACGGCCGCCCATGACGAAGCCGTTGGAGACGAGTTCCTCGGGAAGCTGCTCGTCGATCGGATGCGGCTCCTCGTCGGCGAGGGGGATGTACACCCACACCATGCCGAGGCGCTCCTCGACCGCGTACGTCCGCACCTGGACCTTGCCGGTCAGCCGGCACTCGGGACCGTCGGTGATGACCGCGCTCAGGTTGCCGGTGGGCAGGTCGAACGTCCAGCCGTGATAGGGACAGCTGACGGTGCCCGGGAACTGCTGGTTGCCCTCGGACAGCGGCACTCCGCGGTGCGGGCAGCGGTTGTGCAGGGCGTAGGCCTTTCCGCCGTCGCGGATCAGTGTGATCTTCTCGCCGCAGATGGTGAACGGGAGCGGCCTGCCCGTGATCTGGCTGGACCAGGTGACCGGATACCAGTACCCGCGGAATCCCGCGGCCGCCCCGTCGTAATGCGGCCACGACGTCCAGTCCTGCCGGCCGGGCTGCGCTGTGCGGCCGCGCCCGGACCGGCTTCTGCCCTTGGGAGCGAGCGAACTTTCACCCGTCGTCATCGTGCGTGACCTCCTGCTGCAGTCGATGCATGGCCTTGAGCATCGGGTGAGGCGGCGCGTCCGCCTACGGAACCGTTCCGCCCAGCAGACCGCCCGGCGGACGGCGGTCATCCGCGGTCACCCCGCAGGTCGTGTCCCACTGAGCGGACCAGGGTCCATGCGCTCCCGTGGCACCGCGTTCTACGGTGCGCGCATTCCCGCCACCACCCATCGAGGTGCTCATGGAGCCACAGGCCAGCCGAGGACACCCCGCCAGAGGCGTCCTCGCCCTCCTCACCACCGCGTTGGTCCCGCTCACCGCGTGCGGCGCCACCACCACCGGCTCCGCCACCGGGGGCGGCGCCGCCACCCGGCAGACGAAGGGATCGTGATGACGAACGCCATCAAGGCCGCGGCGACGCCCGCCAGGGCCGAGAAGACCGACAGGAGTGGGCATGGCGCGGCCGTACGCGTCGATGGCGTCGACATCCGGTTCGGCTCCTTCCACGCCGTACGGGACATATCGCTCGACATCGCCGCCGGGGAGTTCCTCTGTCTGCTCGGGCCGAGCGGCTGCGGCAAGTCCACCCTGCTGTCCGCACTCGCCGGGTTCGTCCGGCCGCACCAGGGCAGCCTGACCGTCGACGGCACGCCCGTCACGGGTCCCGATCCCGAACTCGGCATGGTCTTCCAGAGCAGCGAGGCCCTCTTCGACTGGCTGACGGTCCGCCAGAACGTGGCCTTCGGCCCGCGGATGCGCGGCCGGTCCCGGGCCGAGCAGGCGGCGCTGGCCGACGAGTACCTGGGCCTTGTCGGGCTGCGGCACTGCGCCGACCGGTACCCCGCCCAGCTGTCGGGCGGCATGCGCCAGCGCGTACAGATCGCACGCGTCCTGGCGAACAAGCCCCAGGTCGTGCTGATGGACGAGCCGTTCGGGGCGCTGGACGCACAGACCCGGCAGGTGATGCAGGAGGAGATGGCCCGCCTCTGGCAGGCCTCTGGCTGCACCGTCGTGTTCGTCACCCACGACATCGACGAGGCGATCCTGCTGGCGGACCGCATCGCCGTCATGACCGCCGGTCCCGCGGCCTCCGTCAAGTCCGTCTACCCCGTGGACCTGCCCAGGCCGCGCGACGAGTCCGACCCCGCGGCCCTCGAGCTGCGCCGCAGCCTGCGGCGGGACATCGGCGAAGAGGTGCGCAAGGCCCTGCGCGACCAGGGGCTCGACACGGAGCGCGACGCGGAACTCGGCCCGGAACTCGGCCCGGAGGAGGAACGATGACGACGGTCACCGTCGACGCCACCCCGAAGCCCCGCGACGAGCGGCGCGCGCTGCAGGTCACCCGGCTCAGGCTGCGCACGGTCGCCCTGTACGCGGTGTCCGTCCTCGTCGGCATCGGTGTCTGGCAACTGCTCGCGATGAGTTACGGCCCCTCGCTCGTGGCCTCCCCGAGCGCGACCCTGTCCGCGGCGGGCGAGCTCGCGAGCGACGGCACGCTCACCAACTCGATCATCGCCTCCGGCCGCCGCATTCTGATCGGCTGGGGCCTCGGCCTGCTGGTGGGCGTACCGGCGGGCCTGTTCATCGGGCAGATCCGGCTCGTACGCCAACTCCTCGAGCCCTACATCGAGTTCTTCCGCTTCATCCCGCCGATCGCCTTCGTGACACTGGCCGTGGTGTGGCTGGGCATCGGCGAGTCGTCGAAGGTCGTCCTGATCTTCTACACGGCGGTCTTCATCGTCATCCTGAACACCAGTGCCGGGGTGATGGCGGTGAGCGAGTCGAAGCTGCGCGCCGCGGCGAGCCTGGGTGCGAGCCGACGGCAGATCCTGCGGGGGGTCGTGCTGCCCTCGACGGTGCCGTACATCATCACCGGGGCCCGACTGGCCATGGGCAACAGCTTCCTGACCATCGTCTCCGCCGAGATCGTCGCCGCCCAGGTCGGACTCGGCGCGCTGATCTGGACCTCCCGCAACTACGGTCGTATCGACTGGGTCTTCGTCGGCATCATCACCCTGGGCATCCTCGGGTTCGTCTTCGACCGTGTGCTGCGGATCGTCGCGTCCCGGGTCCTGCGTCGATACGGAGTGAAGCTGTGAGCGGTCAGATGTCACGTGCCCTGATCCTGGAGCACTTCGGCGAGCTGCCCCGGCTGGTGGAGCGGCCCGTGCCCGCGGCGAGCCCGGGACAGACACTTGTACGGATGCTGGCGACACAGGTGGCCCATCTCGATCTCAATGTCGTCGACGGCAAGTTCGGGATCCTCCCGGATCTGCCGGCGGTGCCCGGCACCAACGGGGCCGGGATCGTGCTCGCCTCGGACCGTCATCAAGAAGGCACCCTGGTGAGGGTCAACGGCAAGGGGCTCGGGCTGCGTTGGGACGGCTGCTGGGCCGATCATGCCGTGGTGCCCGATGCGGCCGTGATCGCGGTACCGGAGGGCACGGATCCCGCGCTGGCGTGCAGCTTCTTCACACCGGTCGGCACGGCCTGGGCGGCGGTGCACCCGGTGGCGGCCGTGCAGCCGGGCGAGCGGGTCCTCGTCACCGGCGCGGCGGGGGCGGTCGGGTCCCTGACCGTGCAGATCGCGGCGCGCGCCGGGGCCGAGGTGATCGGCGTCGTCGGCCGCGCGTCCAAGCTGAGCCACGTGCCCGCGCCGGCCAAGGCGGTACTGGCGACCGAGATGTCGCCCGAGGCCGTGGGCGGGCAGATCGATGCGGTCGTCGACACCGTGGGCGGCTCTGTACTGCGGGACGCCCTGGGCCTGGTCCGCCCACGTGGACGTGTCGCCCTGGTCGGCTACACCGCCGGCCGCGAATTCACCGTGGATCTCGCGGACTTCCTGCTGGCCGACGTCTCCTTGCTGCCCGTGAACCTGATGACGCGGGGCAAGGAGGTCGCCGCGGACGCCGAGCGGCTGCTGACCGAGCTGGCGGCGGGCCAGCTGAACCTGCCGATCGAACGGTACGGCCCGGACCGGCTGACCGAGGCCGTGGAGCGGCTGCGGACGGGGGCGGCGGTGGGGAGAGTGGTGCTCGACCTGGCGTGACGCGGGCTCAGCCCAGGACGACCACGGCATGGCCCCGGCAGGAGACGATGCCGGGGCCTTCCCGGTGTTCCCCGAGCCGGCGTTCCACGAGGTCGAGGGTGATCCCCCCCGCTCGCCCGGTCGACTTCACGTACCGTTCCGGTCACCCTCACCCGGTCGCCGGGATACACGGGCGCCCGGTTCTGCCAGGCGGACCCGGAGGACCCGTCCGGTGCACATGCCGCGCATCGCCGTCTCCGTCATCGCACGATGAACCTCTCCGTGACTTCGGCGAGGAGCCCTCGCCCGGCGGTGTAGGTCTTGTCCACGCTCGGCAGCAGGAACTCCGTTGCGGCGACCTTGCGTTGAACATCTGTGAGCGCATGGTGCACCTCGATCCGATCGCCCGGCCGCACGTCACCGATCCAGCGCGCCTCCTGACCACCATGCCGCCTCCCCCGCCGGTCGGTCCGATACCGGAACGCCAGGAGCGGCCGTGGCCCGGCGGCCACGGAACCGGCCCGCTGAGCGGACCGGTCCGCTTGGACCGGCGTTGCGGAACCCGAGACCATCCGCCCATGGATCTCATGGACATTCAGGCGCCTCCGCAGGGCGCCTACGCGGAGGCGGACGGCGTCAAGTACCACTACATCGAGCTGGGCGAGGGCAGCCCCACGATCTTCCTGCACGGCGGCGGCCCGGGGTGCACCGGCTGGTCCGACTTCGGGCAGGTGGCCCCGCTGTTCGCCGAGGACCGCAGCTGCTTCCTGGTCGACATCCTGCAGTACGGCAAGTCGGCGAAGCCCGTCATCGAGGGCCCGATGTGGGACTACCACGCCGCCAAGACCGTGGCCCTGATGGACGAGCTGGGCATCGACCGTGCCGACTTCGTCTGCAACTCGTGGGGCGGGACGATCGCGCTCAACCTGGCCGCCAAGTACCCCGAGCGCGTACGGTCGCTGGTCATCACCGGCAGCATGCCCGTTTTCCACGGCCCGCTCGCCCCGCTCCCGGAGGGCGGCCGCCGCGGACGCAACGCCCGCGACAGGTACTACGGCGGTGACGGCCCGTCCTGGGAGAAGATGCGGGACCTGATGGCGCGCCTGGAGTGGTACGACCCGGACGCCATCCCCGACGGCACCGTGACGTTGCGCTACGAGCAGAGCCTCGACGCGGAGGAGACCGCGCTGGCCGGTGCGTCGGACAACCCGCGCGGTGACTGGCAGGACCTGTCCGCCGAACTCGGCCGTATCCAGGCCCCCACGCTCTTCTTCTGGGCGATGTACGACGCGTTCCTGACGCCGGACTACCCGCTGATGCTCGCCCGCATGGTCCCCCAGGGCAATCTCCATGTGATGAGCCGGGCTTCCCACCACCCCCAGGAAGAGCGACCGTATGACTACTACAGCGCGGTCAGCGGCTTCCTGAACCAGCACCACGGCTGACAGCGAGCGGAGGACACGTGAGCGCATCGATTCCACGCGTCGTCGAACTGTCCAGCCCCCTCACCCGGTTCGCGGGCAGGCTTCTGGTGGGGCTCGGCTTCGAGGTCGTCCTGGTCGAGCCCCCGGAGGGCGACGAGACCCGGCGCGAACTCGACGGCGACGCCTTCGCCCACTGGCACGCCGGAAAGCGTTCGGTGACCCTGGCCCCTTCCGCCCCCGCCGAGTTGCGCCACCTCCTGACGGGCGCGGACGTGCTGCTCGACGGAACACCGGACGGTGCGGGGGCGGCCGTCGAGGGTCTCGAGCACCTGGTCCACGTACGTGTCACCCCGTTCGGGCTGGTCGGCCCGCGCAGCGGCTGGCAGGGCACCGATCTGGTGGTGGCCGCGCTGGGCGGGATGCTCGCGCAGGTGGGCGATCCCGACGGCCCGCCCCTGCGTCTGCCGGAGAACCAGGCGGAGCACCTCGCGGGCGTCAACGCGGCGATCGCCGCCCTGCTGGGCCTGCGGGCACGACGCCGCGGGCCGGGGCAGCTCGTCGACGTCTCCGCCCAGGCGTGCGTCGCGGCGGCCCTGGAGGCGGGCACCCTCGCCTACCTGCACAAGGACCGGGTACCGCCACGTCCGGGACGTGTGCATCCCCTGGTCCCGCACGGGCTGTTCCGCGCGGCCGACGGTCACGTCGGCGGTGGGCTCGGCGGCAGCCCCCGTATGTGGGACGCGTTGCTCGCCTGGCTGTGCGAGGAGGGGGCGGAGGCGGATCTGGCGGAGCCGCGGTGGCAGGACCCGGTGGAGCGCAAGAAGCACCAGGAGCACGTCTTCAAGGTCGTCCAGGACTTCGTGGGCACCTGGCCGAAGTCCGAGTTCGCGGAGCAGGCTCAGGCGAGGAAGCTGCCGTGGGCGGCCGTCGACCTGCCGCCCGAACTGCCGGACAACCCTCAGCTCGCGGCCCGGAACTTCTTCACCGAGGTCGAGGGCCGGACCGACCTCGGCTTCCCCTTCGCGTTCCCCGAAGGCCGCAGGGTCACCTCGCTCACCGTACCCGGGCCCGGTGACGACCAGGCCCTGCTCGACGAGCACCGGGCGACGCCCGCGGTCGGCGGCAGCGGCTCGCCCGCCCGGCCCGCCCTGGACGGAGTACGTGTCCTGGACCTGACCTGGGTCCTCGCGGGCCCGTACTGCACCAAGGTCCTGGCCGACCACGGCGCGGACGTCATCAAGGTCGAGTCCGTCCGCCGCCCCGACCCCACCCGGTTCGCGCCGTTCATGCACCTGTCCCGCGGTCCCCATACCGACCCGAACACCAACGGCTATTTCAACGAGGTCAACCGGAACAAGCGCGGTATCGCCCTCGACACCCGGACCGAGGAGGGCGTCGCCGTGCTCCGCGACCTGATCGCGTCCTGCGACGTCCTCGTGGAGAACTTCAGCGCCACAGTCATGACCGGACTCGGCCTCGGCTACGACGCGCTGCGCGAGATCAACCCGGGTCTCGTCTATGTGAGCATGTCGGGCATGGGACACAGCGGCCCCCGCTCCGGCTGGGTGTCGTACGCGGACACCGTGTCGGCGAGTGCGGGGCTGACGGGCCTGACCGGCTGGGAGCCGGACGACGTGGTCGGCGTGATCTACGGACACGGTGACATCGTCGCCGGACTCCAGGCGGCGCTGGCGACGATCGCCGCGCTGGAGCACCGCGCGGAGACCGGCCGCGGACAGCACATCGACCTGTCCCAACTCGAGGCGATCGCCGCCCACATGGGGACGAGTCTCCTCACGTCGTCGGGGTCCCCGACGGGCAACGCGGATCCGCGGTGGAGCCCGCAGGGTGTCTACCGGGCCCTCGGGGCGGATCGCTGGCTGGCCGTCAGTGTCCGCTCGGACGCGGAATGGACGGCCCTGTGCCACGCCGTCGGACGCCCCGAACTGGCCGCCGACGAGAGGCTGCGCACGGCGGAGGGCCGTGGGCGGGAGCGTGTCCTGGTCGACGGGGTGATCGCCGAGTGGGCTCGCGGCCTGCCCGCCGACGTGGCCGCGGAGTCGCTTCAGGAGCACGGGATTCCGGCCGGAGCCGTGCAGGACGGCCGCGATCTCGTCGAACACGACCCGCAGTTGAGGGCGCGCGGCTTCTACGTCCGTCTCGAACACCCCGCCGCGGGCGCCTTCCTCCACGAGGGCGTGCCCATCCGCCTCACCGGCACTCCCGGCTCCGTCCGCCGGCCCGCGCCCCTGCTCGGCGCCGACACCGACGAGGTGCTGCGCGAGGTGGCGGGCTTCTCCCCGGAGCGGCTCCGGCGTCTGCACGAGGCCGGGGTCCTGCGGTGAACGACCTGACCGTGCCGGGACTCGTCGAGGCGGCGGCCGAGCGATTCGGCGACCGCGTCTTCCTGCGCATGGCGGACACGACGCGGACCTACGCCCAGACCCGCGAGGCCGCGGCCACCATGGCCGGAGCCCTCGCGGCCCACGGCTGCCGGCCCGGCGACCGCATCGCGGCCCTGCTGTCCAACCGGATCGAGCTTGTCGACCTGGTGCTCGGCTGCGCCTGGCTCGGTGCGGTCGTGGTGCCGTTGAACACCGCGCTGCGCGGCCGGTCGCTGCGGCAGGTGCTGCAGGCGGCTGAGCCGCGATTCCTGTACGCCGAGGCCGAGTTGGCGCAGCACGCCGCCGCGGCGGGACACCGTGGCGGCGTGTGGGTGGTGGGCGGGGACGACGTCCCCCGGCCCGGGGCGACGACCGAAGCGGTCCGGCCCGCGCCGGTGCGTCCGGGAGACACCGCGGCCATCCTCTTCACGTCCGGCACCACGGGCGCGTCGCGCGGCGTCCGCTGCCCGCAGGCCCAGTTCGTCCGGTGGGGCCGCAATGTCTCGGACGCCCTGCGCCTCACACCGGACGACGTGCTGTTCACCTGTCTTCCGCTGTTCCACACCAACGCCCTCAACACCCTGGCGCACGCCATGACGGTGGGCGCGAGCTGCGTCGTGGAGCGGCGTTTCTCCGCCTCGCGCTATTGGTCGCAGGTGGCCGACGCGCGCGCCACGGCCGTCTGTCTGCTCGGCGCGATGGTGCCGATGCTGCTCGCACGGCCACCCGGTCCGCACGATCGGGCGCACCAGGTGTGGCGCGGCCTTTCCCCGGCGACGCCGGGGCCGGTGTGGGAGCCGTTCCGCGCGCGCTTCGGTGTGACGCTCGTCGACGGGTTCGGTTCCACGGAGACGAACCTCGTCATCGGGTCCACACCCGAGGAGTACCGGCCCGGTTACGTCGGCACCGTGCGCGCGGGCTTCTCCGCGCGGGTGGTCGACGAAGCCCTCGTTCAGGTCGCCGACGGGACGCCCGGCGAACTCGTCGTGCGCAGCCACCAGGAGTACGCCTTTTCCACCGGTTACCTGGGGGACCCGGAAGCGGCCCCCGACTCCTGGCGCCGGACGGGCGACCGGGTGATCCGCGAACCCGACGGCTGGTTCCGCTTCGTCGACCGCATCAAGGACGTCATCCGGCGCCGCGGCGAGAACATCTCCTCGTACGAGGTGGAGTCGGCCGTCCGCTCCCATCCGGCGGTCGTCGAGGCCGCGGCGTTCCCGGTGGCCTCCGAACTGGCCGAGGACGAGGTCATGGTCGTGGTGGTCGTCCGGCCCGGCGGCGTGCTGGATCCGGCGGACCTGGCCCGCCACTGCGCACGGGAGCTCCCGGCGTTCGCCGTCCCCCGGTACATCGAGACGGTCCCGGCCCTGCCGCTCACCGAGACGGGCAAGGTACGCAAAGCGGTGCTGCGGGAACGGGGCCTCACTCCCCGCACCTGGGACCGAATCGCCGGGCGGCCCCATTGAAGCCCGTTCCGGGAGCGGCTCATGTGTCGATGACTCACGTGTCGATGACGAGCCCCTTGGCTTCGAGCACGGCGGCGAGGTTGCTGACCTCGATGACGCTCCTCCCGGAACGGTAGGCGGCGATGTACGAGTCCTCGGCCTCGACTCGCTGCTGGGACTTGCGGATGACGTCCGCAACGTCGTCACGCCGAACGACCACCACGCCGTCGGCGTCCGCGCGCACCACGTCTCCCGGACGGACGATCTCGCCCCCGATCAGCACCGGTTCGGCCATCGGCCCGACGGTTTCCTTGACGGTGCCCTTCATGCAGACGCTGTACGAGAACACCGGGAAGCCGAGTTCGCGAAGTTCCTGCGTGTCGCGCACACCGGTGTCGGTGACGAGGCCGCCCAGGCCCTTGGCCACACACGCGTTGGCGAGGACGTCGCCGAAGGAGCCGGCCTCGGCGTACGCGCCCGCGGAGACGACGATGACGTCACCGGGCTGCGCGTGGGCGATGGCGACCTGCAGCATGATGTTGTCGCGGGGAGCGCAGGACACCGTGAACGCGGGGCCGCACAGGGACATCGTGTGGTCGACCGGCTTGATCGTCGAGTCGAGGGCGCCCAGGCGCCCCTGTGCCTCGTGAATGGTGGCGGCGGAGTACGTGCTGAGCTGCTCGACCAGCGCCGGTTCGGGCCGCTCGAACTTGGTGTTGACTCGGATCATGTCGCTCCTTCAGCTCCTTGAGCTCCGTCGGGAGGGATCGGCCGGGGACAGGGCCGCGCAGGCGCGGCCGATGCGCTCGCAGGCCTCGGTGAGGACGTCGGTCGAGGTCGCGAAGGAGACGCGGAAGTAGCCCGGCGATCCGTATGCGGCGCCGTGGATGACCGCCACCTGCTGCGACTCCAGCAGATAGCGGGCGAAGTCCTCGTCGGAGCGGATCTCCTCGCCGGCCGGAGTGCGCTTTCCGTGTACGCCGGAGCAGTTGACGAAGGCATAGAAGCCGCCGCTGGGAGGGGTGCAGGACAGGCCGGGAATGTCGTTGACGAGCTTCACCGTGAGATCGCGGCGCCCGCGGTAGACGGCGACACAGTTGCGTACGAAGGTCTGGTCGCCGGTGAGCGCAGCGGTGGCCGCCGCCTGGCTGATCGACGACGGGCAGGAGGAGATCTGCGACTGCAGGGCGTTGACGGCCGACACCAGTTCGGCGGAGCCCACGCCGTAGCCGATGCGCCAGCCGGTCATCGCGTACGTCTTGGAGACGCCGTTGGTGAGGAACACCCGGTCGGTCAGGCGTGGTTCGACGCCGGCGATGCTGGGGACCTGGCCCGGCTCGTACCAGATCTCGTCGTAGATCTCGTCCGTGAGCACCTGGACGTGCGGATGAGCGAGCAACACCTCGGCGAGCGCGGCGAGTTCGCCGACCGTGTAGGCGGCGCCGGTGGGATTGCCCGGAGCGTTGAGGACGACCCAGCGCGTCCGGTCGTTGATCACCGATTCCAGCCGCTGCGGAGTCAGCTTGAAGCCGTCCGCCTCCGGGCAGGTCACGATGACCGGAGTGCCGTCGTTGGCGAGGACCATGTCCGGATAGGACACCCAGTACGGAGCGGGGATGACCACTTCGTGGCCCGCGTCCAGGGTGGCCATCAGCGCGAGGAAGATGACCTGCTTCGCTCCCCCGCCGACCGCGATCCGGTCGGCCGGGTAGTGCAGTCCGTGCCGGTGCTGGAGCTTCTGCGCGATGGCGGCCCGCAGTTGGGGGGTGCCGTTGACCGGGGTGTACTTCGTGTCTCCCTGCCGGATCGCCTCGATCGCGGCGGCCTTCACATGGTCGGGGGTGTCGAAGTCGGGCTCGCCCACGGTGAGGTCGAGGATGCCGAGGCCCTGGGCCTTCAGTTCGCGGACGCGCTGGGCGGCCGCGGTGCTCGGCGAGGGTTTGATGCGCTGCACGCGCCGGGCGGTCGTCTTGTCGGTCGTCGCCTTGTCGGTCGTCGTCTTGTCGGTCGTCGTCTTGTCAGCGGCCGTCATGTCAGCCGGTCCTCCTCTCGAAGTTGAGGCCACCCGGCACCTGGAACGTGGGCAGGATCTCCACATGGCCGATGTTCACGTGCCGCGGTGAGCCGATCGCGAACTCGATGGCGTCGGCGATGTCCTCCGGCTTCAGCGACTCGTAGCCGTCGTAGAACTGGCGCTGGGCCTCTTCCATGTCGCCGAGGAGACGGCCGAAGATCTCCGTCTCCACCCGGCCCGGGCAGATCTCGGTGACCCGGACGCGACGGCCGTATCCGTCGACGCGGAGCTGGCGCGAGAGGGTGTGCACGGCCGCCTTGGTGGCGTGGTAGACGGTGTTCCCGCCGAAGTTGTAGACGCCGGCGATCGAGCTGATGTTCACGATGTGCCCGCGGTCGCGTTCGACCATCCCCGGCATCAGCAGGCGTACGAGATGCAGTACGGCCTGGATGTTGACCGCGATCTGCTCGTCGACGGCGAACTCGTCGGCGGTGAGGATGTTTCCGGTGCGGGAGACCCCGGCGTTGTTGACGAGGACGTCGATGTCGAGGTCGTGCAGGGTTTCGCTCAGTGCCGCGGTGTCGGTGATGTCCACGGCGTGCGGTGTACATCCCGTACGCCGGGCGAGGTCGTCGAGCCGCTCGGCGTTACGGGCGATGGCATGGACCTGGAGCCCTTGTTTGGCCAGCCGCTCGACGACCACCGCTCCGATTCCGGTCGAGGCACCGGTCACCAGGGCAGTCCTGTAGTCGGAAAAGGGCATGAGGGTGTGCTCCTAGAGGTCTGGAGAGATGTGGGGGGGGTGATCAGCCGGTCGCGCGTCTTATACGTCGCGTAGCGGCAGGTGGGCCCTGTCCTGCACCCGGGACACGGCGATGAGCGTGCCGAGGGCGGTGACGACCGCGTAGAAGGCGGGCATGTTGACGTTGCCGGTCTTGTCGATGAGGTACGTCATCAGCAGGGGCGCCGTGCCGCCGAAGAGGGCGGCGGAGACGTTGTAGCCCAGGCCGTAGGCGGAGTAGCGGACGCGGGTGGGGAAGAGCTCGACGAGCAGGATGTGGATGACGCCGGTGTGCCCGGCGAAGATGACCGCCATGAGGCAGGCGCCCAGGATCGCGAGCGGGACGCTGCCGGTGCCGATGAGCAGGTAACAGGGGATGCCGGCGACGGCCATGGCCATCGCGGCGCCCGCGAGGACCTTCTTGCGGCCGATCCGGTCGGAGAGGCGGCCCATGTAGGGGATCGCGAGGGAGATGGCCACCAGGCTGGCCGCGGTGACCAGCAGGCCCTGCACCTGGCCGAAGTGCAGCTCGGTGCTCATGAACGTCGGCATGTAGCCGAACAGCACGTAGTAGCCGGAGCCGTTCATGAGCGGGATGAACAGGGCGAGCAGCATCGCGCGGCGGTGCTCGGCCGAGGAGAAGGCCTCCTTCAGCGGGTTCTTCGACAGGCCTCCGCCTTCTTGCAGGCGCGTGAAGTTGGGGGTGTCGCTGATCCGCTTGCGGATGTAGATGCCGGTGATGCCGAGCGGGACGGCCAGCAGGAACGGGATGCGCCAGCCCCACGACTCCATGCGCTCCGCTCCGAGGCCGCTGGTCATCGCGGCGGCGATGAGCGTTCCGGTGAGCAGGGAGAGGAACGAGGCGATCTGCGCGTAGCTGGTGTAGAGGCCGCGCTTGCCCTCGGGGGCGTGTTCGGCGAGGAAGCTCATCGCGCCGGAGGCCTCGCCGCCGACCGAGAAGCCCTGCGCGACGCGCAGCAGGATGAGCAGGGCGGGTGCCGCGATACCGATGCTCGCGTACGTCGGCAGGATGCCGATGCCCGCGGTCGCGACGCTGATGAGCAGGATGACGAAGACGAGCATGCGCTGCCGTCCGATGCGGTCACCGAGGTGTCCGCAGATGATTCCGCCCAGGGGGCGGAAGAAGAACGAGACGGCGTAGCCGAGGAAGACGAGCTGGACGGCGTTCTCCGAACCGGGGAAGAACACGGCGGCCAGGGTGCCCGCCATGAAGCCGAAGATGCCGTTGTCGTAGAGCTCGGCGAAGATTCCGACGCATCCGGCGAGAGTGACTTTCCTCGCCGTTCTCGGGTCGACGGTGTTGGGTACCGGCTGAGCGGCCACGGTACTCATGGCGTCTCCTGTCTGGGGGTGGGACGGGGATGGGTTGCTCACGGCTCGATGCGGGTGCTGCTTTCAGGGGGGCGGCGGGTGATGACGGTTGAAGGGGACGAGATAGGGACCGAGGGGACGGGTTACGGGCTGAGGGGACGGGTTACGGGCTGAGGGGACGGGTTACGGGCTGAGGGGACGGGTTACGGGCTGAGGGGACGGGTTACGGGCTGAGGGGACGGGTTACGGGCTGAGGGGACGGGTTACGGGCTGAGGGGACGGGTTACGGGTTGAGGGGACGGGGATACGCAGGGCGTCGAAAGCCGTACGCACCCGCGCCTTGAGGGCGTTGACGGCGTTTCGCTGAGACCGGTACGCGGTCACCGCTTCGGCGATGGTGCGGTGCCGGAAGCGGACGGCCTGGCCCGGTCCGGCCTGCCCCAGTGCGGACAGACCGGTCGCTGTGACGACCGCGAGGACCGGATAGCCGGCGGTGACACCACGGCCGCGGTGCAGGATCAGGAGTTCGTCTCCCGCGGGCACCTCGACGGCCCCGACGGGGACGCCGCGCGAGAGCACCTCGCCGGTCGCCACCCGCCGCGGTACGTCGCCGCGCAGGCGCAGTCCGATGTGGTTGCTCTGCGGGCCCACGGTGTACGGCGACCGGAAGAGCCGTTCGGCGGTGTCACCGAACTCCGTGCGGTCGGGGCCGTCCGTGACGTCGATCGTCCACGCGGCGTGGAAGCGCCGCACGGGGGCGTGCAGCCGGAACAGCGGGATGCGGAAGTGCGGATGGTCGATGGGCGGGCAGTGGGTCCGCAGGCCCACTTCGTCGCCGTCGCGCAGCGCGCGCCCGAAGCCGAGGATCGTGTCCGGGGCACAACTGCCTTGCAGCCAGGGGGCGTCCACCGAGCCGAGCACGGCCAGGTAGACCCTGATGCCGACCCGGATGCCGGTGATGCGGATCGTCTGGCCGGAGCGTACGGAGACGGGTTCCCACTGGGGGCGTGCGACGCCGTCGACGGTCAGGTCCGCGGGCGCGCCGGTCACGGCCATGAGCACGTCGGTCGAGGGAGTGCAGCTGAAGTCGAGGGCGGTGATCTCTATCAGGGGTGCGCCCTCGTCGTTGCCGCACAGCACGTTGGCGACACGGGCCGAGTGCTGGTCGAGCGCGCCGTTGACCGGGAGCCCGTACCGCGAGCGTCCGAACCGTCCGAGATCCTGCACCGTCGCGAGACCGGCGCGGTGGACGGTCAGGGTGTCAGCCATGGGACACCGCCAGGGGCAGGCCGGCGTGGTCGTCCCACTGGTCGGGGGTGATCGGCTGGAATCGGAAGGTGTCGCCGGGCCGGTACAGAGTCATCGGGTCGGCGGCGAAGTCGAGTACGCGCAACGGGGTACGGCCCAGGAGCGGCCAGCCGCCGGGTGACGGCATCGGGCAGATGACGGCCTGCCGTCCGGCCACCGCGATCGACCCGGGCAGGACCCGCGTACGCGGCGAGGCCAGCCTCGGGACCGGTCCGGGGAACGCCGGGCCGTCCATCATCGGCGCGCCGGCGGGTGCCCCGAGGCAGCGGACCGTCAGGTCGGAACCGGAGTGCAGCTCCACGACCTCCTGCTCGGTGATCCCCAACTGCTCGGCCACGACGGGGAGATCGGGGCCGTACTCGCCCCCGTACACCACCGGGACCACGAAGTGCCGCGCCGTGGCCGTCCGGATTGGCCCCTCGCCGAGCCGGTCGGCCTCGTGCCGCAGCACGCGCCGTACCGTGTCGTGATCGGTGCCGGCGCAGTCGAACTCGACGAGCAGCGCATCGTACGTGGGCACGATCCCGTGCACCCCGTCGAGCCGGACCGAGTCGATCGCGTCGGCCAGGGTGTGCACGAGCCGCCAGTTGTGCTCCGCGTCCCTGCTCACGGCCCTGGCCATGACAGCCGAGTCACCGCAGTCCACGATCACGACGCCGCCGTCCGTTTCCGTTTCAGGCATCCCGGCCGTCCAGGACGTCCGTGAGCGACGTGATCTTGATGCCCGCGGCGAGCAGTTCCTCGCGGACGCGGTGCGCGAGTGCGACGGACCCGGGCGTGTCACCGTGCACCAGCACCGTGTCGCACCGTACGGGGATGTCGTGGCCGCCGACGCCGCGTACGACCCCTTCGGTCACCATGCGGACGGTCCGTTCGGCGATCTCCCCCGGGTCATGGATGACGGCACCGGGCTCACTCCTCGGCACCAGCGTGCCGTCGTCCCGATAGGCCCGGTCGGCGATCCCGACGATGCCGACGCGAAGGCCGCGCGCGTGGGCGGCATCGGCAAGCTCTCCGTCCTGCGCCAGCACGATCAGCGACCGGTCGACCGAGGCGACGGCGTCGGCCACCGCGGCCGCGTAGTCCGGACGGACCGCGACCAGGTTGCCGAGCCGGCCGTGCGGGGCCACATGGTGCACGCGGGTGCCGTGCGCGGCCGCGAACGCCTGCAGCGCACCGATCTGGTAGAGCATGTCGGTGCGGACCTCGTCCGGCGACAGATCCATGGCGCGGCGGCCGAATCCGACGAGATCGGGGAAGCTCGGGTGCGCTCCCACGGCGACGCCTTGCCGCACGCAGCTGCGGACCGTGTCGTCCATGATCCGCGGGTCACCCGCGTGAAATCCACAAGCGATGTTGGCCGAGGTGAGCACATCGATGAGCGCCTCGTCATCGCCCATGGTGTAGGAGCCGAAACCCTCGCCGAGGTCGGCCACGAGATCGACCGTGTGGGGCATGAATTCCTCCAGAAAAGGAAGAGCACGAAATCGCCGCTTCTTCTCTTTCGGCGCTTTCCACCGGACCCGCCCATCACCGGCGGCGGGAAATCAACAGGCCGTCAACATTCCCGCGGCAAACCTGGGTGTTTGCCGGTCGAACGGCCGGAATCTTTGCGTTCCGGTGAACGTAATACCAACGCGACGTGGCGGCAAATATGCGTTCTGCGTGACGCAATCACCGCTGGATATGACGTGGGACACACGGGCCAGGGTTCGGCACGCGGTCCGGCACCTACCATGAGGCTCCGCCCACGCTGGAAGGCCGCGCATGGACACCAGGCGTCTCTACTCGTTCGTGAAGATCGTGGATGCCGGGAGCATCACGCGCGCGGCCGACATCCTGCACATCGCCCAGCCCGCGCTGAGCCAGCAACTCTCCGCGCTGGAAGCCCAGTTCAAACAGCAGCTGCTGATCCGCAGCAAGCGAGGGGTCGCCCCGACCGAAGCCGGCCGCGCGCTGTACCGGCACGCGCAGCTCATCCTGCGCCAGGTCGAGCTCGCCCACGCGGCGGTCGACGTCTCCGGCCGCGCGCCGGCCGGCAGCGTCTCCGTGGGCCTCGCTCCGTACAGCATGGGCGCGGCACTCGCACTACCGCTGCTCACGAGCGTGCGTGAGCGCTATCCCGACATCCTGCTGCACATCAACGAGAACTTCGGTGGCGTCATCAGCGAAGCGATCATGACGGGGCGTATGGACATGGCGTTCATCTACGGGGCCGGGCCCCTGCGGGGCGTGCAGTTCGAGCCGCTGCGCACCGAGGACCTGTTCCTGATCGCCGCGCCCGGCGGAGCCGCGCCGCCCGGGGAAGGCGATGTCCGCCTCCAGGAGCTGGCCGACGTGGGCCTGCTGCTGCCCAGCCGTATTCACACCATCCGGCAGGTGGTCGACGGCGCGTTCCAGCAGGCGTCGCTGAAGCCGCGGGTGGTCGGGGAGATCGAGTCGGTTCTGACCCTGGTCAGTGCCGTCGGCGCCGACCTCGGGGCGACGGTGCTGCCCTGGTCGGCGGCGCGCCCCATCCTCGACGTACGGAATCTGGTGGTGCGCCGGATCGTCGACCCGACCATCGAGGTCAAGGTGTCGCTCTGTACCTCCGACAGCCAGCCCCTGTCGGAGCCCGCCCTCGCCGTGCACGACTTGTTCCATGAACTCATCACGGACTTCCGCGAGTCCGGCGCGGAAGACACCAATTCCTGATGCCATCACGCAGATCTTCTCTCTATTTCCCCACGGCACACCGCCTGACGTTTTCCACGAATCGGCCGCATTTTCACACGCCGCGCCGCCCCTGAAACACCGCGAGTCGAGAGCACACCGGGGACGGTTTCGCCTGAGTACGCGTACCCAGGGTGCTTGTGTCGTTCAGCACTGACGAGGCCTGTCCGCGATCCCCACGATGGAACGGCTCACCCTGCGTCGGAAGAGGTACTGATGGGCCGTTACCTGCAGCTGCGCGCTGCCACTCCGGAGGATCTCGAATGGGTCCACGAACTGCGTCACCGCGTGTACGCGGAGGAGTTGGGCCAGCATGTGCCGGATCCCACCGGGCGGCTTCGCGACGGGCTGGACGGCGACAACGTCTACCTGGTCGCGGCGCGAGGCGCGGACCGAATCGGCTTTGTCAGCCTGACTCCGCCCTGGTTGGGGCGGTACGGGCTGGACAAGTACCTGACCCGGGACGAGCTGCCGCTGCTGACCGAGGACGATCTGTTCGAGGTGCGCATACTCACCGTCGAGCCGCGCCGGCGGTCCAGCGCGGCGGCAGCGCTGCTGATGTACGCGGCGCTGCGCTGGATCGCCGCCCGGGGCGGTCGCCGGGTGGTGGCGATGGGGCGCACCGAGCTGCTCGACATGTACCTGGCCGTCGGCCTGCGCCCGGTCGGCCGGACCGTGCACAGCGGTGCGTTGACGTTCGAGGTGCTGACCGGCAGCGTGACCGAGCTGACGAAGGTCGCGATGGACCGTTACCGCGGCACGTTGGAGCGGCTGCGGTCCGCCGTGGACTGGCGGCTGGACGTGGCGTTCGCGCCCCGGCCGGACGGCTGCGAACACGGCGGCGCCTCGTTCACCGCCATCGGCACGGACTTCCGTAGCCTGCACCGGCGCCATCAAGTGGTCGCGGCCGATGTGCTGGACGCCTGGTTCCCGCCGGCCCCCGGGGTGCGGGCGGCGCTCGCCGAAGATCCGGCCTGGGCCGCCCGCACCTCGCCGCCGACCGACGCCGAGGGCCTGCTGGCGGAAATAGCCACGGCCCGGGCACTGCCGGCGGAGACGCTCGCGGTCGGCGCCGGTTCATCCGACTTGATTTTCAGGGCATTTGGCCAGTGGCTGACCTCGGAGAGCAGGGTGCTTCTGACGGACCCGGGCTACGGCGAGTACGCCCACGTCACCGAGCGGGTGATCGGATGCCGGGTGGACCGGTTCCGGCTGCACCGCGAAGACGGCTGGCGGATCGACCCGGCCCGGCTGTCCGCCGCCGTCGAGTCCGGCCGCTACGACCTCGTGGTGGTGGTCAACCCGAACAACCCGACCGGACGCCACGCACCGGCCGCGGAGCTGCGCTCGGTGATCGCCGCCGCGCCGGCCCGAACCCGCTGGTGGATCGACGAGGCGTATCTGGGCTATGTCGATCTGGCCGAGTCGCTCGCCGGTCTTGCCACGGCGGACCCGCGGGTGGTGGTGTGCAGCTCTTTGTCCAAGATGTACGCGCTGTCCGGCATGCGGGCCGCGTACCTGGTGGCCGAGCCGAGCACCGCGGCGCGGCTGCGCCGATGGACACCGCCCTGGCCGGTCAGCCTCCCCGCGCAACTGGCCGCGGTGGCAGCCCTGCGCGACCCGGCGTACTACAGCGACCGCTGGCTTCGCACCCATGCACTGCGCCGGCAGCTGGCCGCCGGCCTGGCCGGGCTGGACGAGGCCGTGGTGGTCGAGGAGGCCGTGGCCAACTTCCTCACCGTGACCCTGCCGTCCGGCGGGCCGAGTGCCGCACAACTGGTGCACGAATGCCGCCGCCGTGACGTGTACCTGCGCGATCTGTCGCCGTTGTCGTCGGAGTACCAGGGCCGGGCCGTGCGCATCGCGGTCAGGGACACCGCCGAGAACGCGCGCATCGTTGCCGCGTGTCAGGCCGCCCTGGACGTACTGCGGCCGGGGTCGGCCTCGCTCCTTTCGATGCCTCCGGGCGTTCCCGCCGCCGGATCCGCCCGATGATGACCGTGGCCTCCCTGGCGCCCTACCTCGGTGGGGCGTTGGCGCTGGGCGGAGTCGCGGTGGCCGTGTCCCGGCGCCGCGAGCTGCTGATCCGGTGGTGCGCCTGGGCGGTCGGAGTGCCCCTGGTCACCGGTGCGTTCTGGTGGGGCCGCCCGGGCGCCGCGGCCCTCGCCATCGTGGTCGGGGTGATCGCGGTGATGGAGTTCGGCGGGCTGATGCGGCTGGGCCGGCTGGACCGGGTGGTGCTGGCCGCGGCGGTGGCGGGCGTGGTGCTGGCCGCCTGGCTGGCGCCCGGACAGATACTCCGGGTCGTCGCGATCGGGGCGCTCGCGGTGGCCGCGGTGCCACTCCTGGCCGGCGACGCCGACCATGGCCTGCGCCGGCTCGGCGCCGGCCTGCTCGGGCTGGCCTGGCTGAGTGCGCTGGCCGCACTGGTGCCACTGGGAGCGAGTGCGCTCGCGCTGTTCGTGGCGGTCTCGATCGCCGACATCGCGGCGTACTTCGCCGGTCAGAGGCTGGGCGGTCCGCGGCTGTCGCCACTGTCACCGGCCAAGCGGTGGAGCGGGACCCTGGCCGGGGCCGCGGCCGGCCTCGGCGCGCTCGCCGTGCTGTCCGCGCTGAGCTGGCCGATGGCGGTCGCGGTGGCGGTCGGCGGCCCGGCCGGCGACCTTCTCGAGTCCATGATCAAAAGAGGTGCGGAGGCGAAGGACGCCGGCAACTGGCTGCCCGGCTCCGGCGGCCTGCTGGACCGGATCGACTCACTGCTCATCGCGTTGGCGGTCATGCTTGTCCTGAGCTGAGTCCTGAGCTGAGTCCTGCGCTGAGCTGAGTCCTGCACTGCCCCGCATCGACTGACGGATCATCTTCGTATCGCAACACATGTCACCGCTGTGTCACGGCCCCTTCGGGCACCACAACTCCCCCGGCACCTCTCGTGTCGAACTGGGCGTGAATGAAAGCAACTCGGTTCTATCGCCGCATTCATGCACAAGACCGACTCTCGACCTCTCGGGTCACATCATCAACGGGGAGCAGATCATGACCACCACGCAGCTCACGACCGGCACCACGCCTTCCGGCAGCACCACCGCCAACTCCGGGCAGCGCGGACCGCGTTCCCGCCGCAGAATCGCCTCCACCGCCTTAACCGCGGCTTCCTTCCTGCTGCTGACCGGCCTCGGCATCGCCGCCGCGCCCGCCTCTTTCGCGGGCACCCCCGGCGGGACCTCCGCGATCGACCGCAACTCCGACTTCGACGGCGACGGTTACGACGACATCTTGACCGGAGCGCCGGACGGTACCGTCGGCGGGAAGGAGCAAGCCGGATACGTCACCGTCCAGTACGGGGCGGCCAACGGTCTGGGCACCAACAACAGCGTTCCCAAGGCCCGCACCGCCGTCTTCAGCCCCTCCACGGCCGGCGTCCCGGGCGACTCTCAGAGGTGGGGCTTCTTCGGCGCGGCCGTCGCCACGGGTGACATCGACGCCGATGGCTATGACGACGCGGTCATAGGATCGCCCGGCGAGGACGTCGGTTCCCTGGACGATGCCGGCCGGGTGACCGTCCTGTACGGCTCCAAGACCGGACTCGGCTCCGCCCGCAGTGTCTCCCTCACCTCCGCGGAACCGGCCGCCGGGACCCGCTTCGGCTCCGCCGTCACCGCGGCACGGCTGACGGGGGCGACCCCGGGCGACGTCGTCGCGGTACTCGACCAGCGCGGCGCGCAGTTGTTCACGTACAGCGAGGGCACGCTGCGGCACACGGGCACGCTGGACACGACCGCGCACCCCGCCGGGCGCGCCATCCAGCCGGCGTACCTGACCACGGGGGACTACGACTCGGACGGCTACGCCGACCTGGTGGTCTCGGGTTACGGCCCCGACGACGGTTACGCCCAGGGCTGGGCGTCGGTCTACTCGGGCGGGGACAGTGGTGTGACCCACCTGCGGGACCTTTGGGGCGGTCTCTCCAGCGCGTCGGGCGACATCAACCACGACGGGTACGACGACCTCGTCCTCGGCCAGAACAGCTCCCCCGACGACGAGGCCGAGGGCTACCACGGCGGGAAAATCGCCGTCTACTACGGAGGCGAGGAAGGCCCCGAGGGGCATGAAGGGCCGGGCAGCGCGCCCCAGTGGTGGACGCAGACCTCCCCGGGTGTACCCGGCGCCGGCGAGCCGGGTGACGCCTGGGGCACGGAGCTCTCCATCGGCGACGTCGACGGGGACGGCTACGCGGACGTGGCCGTGGGCGCTCCCGGCGAGGACATCGGGACCGTCGCGGACGCCGGTGCGGTGTGGCTGCTGCGCGGCTCGGCGGACGGAGTGACCACGACGGGCGCGCAGTCCTTCGACCAGAACACCACCGACGTCCCCGGTACCGCGGAGGCCGGCGACCGGTGGGGCTCGCAGGTGCGGCTCGCCGACACGAACCGCGACCGCCGCTCCGAACTGCTGGCCGCCGCGCCGGAGGAGGACACGCAGGACGGGGTTGTCTGGCATCTGCCCGCGAGCACGAAGGGACTCGTCGCGAACGGCTCGTGGCTCTACGGTGCGGGATCGCTCGGCGCCCCGGGTGACAACGCCCGCTTCGGCGACGCCATCGACGAGTGATCTGCGCCGCCGGGTGTGACGTACCTGCGGGGAATGAGTACTCAAGTGGCCTGAGTTGAGTACCCGGGCGGATGCGGCCTCACTGTCCGGACGGGGAAAGTGGAGGTCACCGAGAGGGGCGCCGCCCCTCTCGTGGACCACTACTCCAACCTCTCGGAGGTATCACATGCGCAAGATCGGAACAGCTGCCGTGTTACTCGTCATGGCAGGTGCCGGTCTGGCGAGCACGGCCGGGATCGCCGGCGCCGCGACCGGTCAGGCGGACAAGGCCGTCTCGGCCGCGGCCTGCTCGGCCTCCTGGACCAGCGGCACCAAGTCGGCGGCGGACAGCACCGCCAAGCCGCTGCGGAACATCAGGACGGGCGAGCACGCCTGCTACGACCGCATGGTCTTCGATGTCACGGGCGCGACGGGCAAGATCGGCTACCACGTCGGGTACGTGAAGCAGTTCCACCAGGACGGCACCGGTGACGAGATCAAGGTCGCGGGCGGCGCGATCCTGGAGATCGTCGTGAACGCTCCGAGCTACGACACATCGAACCCGACCGAGCAGACGTACGCCGGTCAGCCCGGGAAGTCCCTGCCGGGTGTGAACGTGACGGGATACAAGACGTTCCAGGACACCAAGTTCGGGGCGAGCCTCGAGGGGCAGACCCAGGTCGGGCTCGGCGTCGCCGCCAAGCTGCCGTTCCGGGTCCAGCAGTCCGGCGACAAGCTGATCGTGGACGTGGCCCACACCAAGTAACTCGTCAGAACGCGGGCCCCGACGGAGTCAACCCGTCGGGGCCCGCGCGTGAGCGTCTTTCACATCGCTCTCCACTCATCGGGCACGCCTTCCCGCGACACCGACGGACCCGCGAAGAAGGCCAGTGCCGCGAGGACCGCCACGCCGGCCGCCAGCGCCAGGGCGCCGGAAAGGGACCATGCGGTGACCGGACCGGCAACTGCCGCGCCCAGGGCGAATCCGGTGATCTTCAAACTGGCGCCGGTGGTGAAGATCTGGCCGCGCAGGTGTTCCGGTGCTTCCCGGTGGCGCACGGCGAACAGGGCGGTGAGCTGGGGCCCTTCACCGAATCCGGCGAGGAGAACCGCGGCGATGAGCAGGGGTGGTCGACCCGTCGTGGCCAGAGCCAACGCGGCGGCCTGGACAAGGGCACTGCCCCAGACGATCGTGTCGGGAGCGACCGAGCGCGGAAATCGCGCCAGTGCCGCGTTGGCCGCCAGGGCCGAGACGGCAACGCAGGAGAGCAGCATCACGCCGCGGCCGGCTCCGCCGAAGGCGCGTTCGCCCAGGAGCGGGATGCAGACGGTCAGCATGCCCTGGGCGATGCAGGAGATGACCGAGGTGAGGGTCGCTCGGGCCAGGCGAGGACTCCTGACGATGAACCGCGATCCGGCAGCAACGGCGTTGACCACCGAGGCCGTTCGCGCATCCCGCGCCGCACCGGAGCGGGCTGGCAACGCCCATGCGGCAGGCAGCGCCAGGCCGATGAGCACCGATGAGACCACCACGGCCGTCGGTGCCCCGAACGCCCCTGCCACGCCGCCGGCGAGGGCCGGTCCGACCAGGCTCGCCGTGCTGAAGGTCATCGCGTCGAGCGCGTTCGCCCGAGGCAGGTCATCAGCCGACGCCAACCGGGGCAGCTGGGCCGTCCAGCCGCCCGACAGCGCCGGCCCCAACAGCCCCGTGAGCACGGCGATCAGCACGGTGACAGCGGTCGGAAGGCGGCCGAGCCCCACGAGAATCATCGCCAGGCCCGTCGCATACAGGACGAGCGCTCCGGCCAGCAGACGGCCCGGCCGCGCCGCTCTGTCGAACAGTGCTCCGAAAACCGGTCCACCGACCGCGGCGGACATCGTGATGCCGGCGAGCAACGACGACGCTTCGGTGGTCGATCCGGCGAGGGCGAATCCTGCCAGCATCAGAGCCGGCCCGGACATTTCATCACCGGTGCGGGCGGTCACCGTTCCAGCGAGATAGCAGCCCATCGGGTAACGCTTTGTCATCAGCGGAACGTTACGGATGTAACTCAAAACTCTGCAATATGCGTTACAGTCGCGTGCGTGCCCTTCACCGCTGACGACTGGTCCACCCGGCACTCCGTGCTGACCATGGCGCGGCGCACCGCTGCCCTCATCAACGTCCTCGCCGACGACCGTCCCGCCCCCGCGACAGTCGCCGAGGTGCTTCGCGCGTTCGGCGAGACGGGCTCCATCGACCTCGCACCCCGTGACGTCGCACAGATGCGCACGGCTGCCGCCCTGCTCCGAGAGGTCTTCGCGGCCGATCACGTCGACGACGCCGCCGAAACGCTCAACCGTCTCCTGCGGGAGCACGCCGGGCACCTGCGTCTGACCTCACACGGTGGCAGCGCCCCCTGGCACCCCCACCTGGACCACGACGACAACGGCCCCTGGGGCGAGTGGCTGCTCGCCTCTTCCTGCTTGGCACTGACCGTGCTGGTCTGGGACCATCAACGCCCGCCCGGCAGTATCTGCGCGTCACCGAGCTGCCGGAACGTCTTCATCACGCAAGGCAGCGGCCCGGAGCGCCGCTACTGTTCACGCCGCTGCGCGACCCGCGAACGCGTCGCGGCCCACCGGCGCTCCCGCTCCAACGAGCAGCCGGGCAGAACCAAGTAGCGCTCCTGGCCCGCACTCGTACCGAGCGGTGCGGACTGCGCACAGTGGGAGTGTCGGTCCCGAGATCCAAGGGGTGATGTCGGAAAGCCGCCAGGCTCTTCGCCTGCGGTCGCCTAGGGTCGCGGGCATGTCGCAGCAGAGCCGCACCGTCGTTGAGAACGCCTGGAAGGCATTTGCCAGCCATGACTCCGACCGGATCTCCGCGGTCTTCACCGAGGACGCCGAGTGGCTGGCGCCCCCGGGGAACGCTACTGCCGTCGCGCTGGAGGGTCCCAGCCACCTGGTCGGCAGGAAGGCGATCGTGCGCTTCCTCGCGGAGGACTTTCCCCGCTTCTTCGTGCGTGACGTCACCGTCACCTTCCACGGTTTCTACGCCGACGGCGATCGCGTGGTCGTGGAGGAGACCATGACGGCGACCCTGGCCAACGGCAGCCACTACGCAAACGACTACTGCTTCGTTTTCGAGCTCCGGGACGGGCTGATCCACCGAGTCCGCGAGTACATGGACACAGCCCGCGGGCACCGCATGATCTTCGGCGCGGTTCCGCAGTAGTCGTCGGGGGGGCCGGGGGCAGCCCCCCAACGAACAGCAGAATGCGGCGCCGCGGCCGGTCGGCGCGGCGCCCGCCGGCACCGACCGCTGCCGCACCAACCGCTGCCGCGCCGACCGCTGCCCGCGCCGGACCCGAGAGAACGCCCGCCAGACCGAAGCGATCCCGGGACTCAGGCGATCTCGACGAGGAGATCGCCGCCCTCCACCTGCTGGATCCTGTTGATGGCCAGCCGCGACACCTTCCCCGCCTTCGACGCGGTGATCGTCGCTTCCATCTTCATCGCCTCGATGGTGGCCACCGTGGCGCCGGCCGCCACCTCGTCCCCCTCGACGACCGCGAGTGTCACCACTCCGGCGAACGGCGCGGCGACATGGCCGGGGTTGGCCCGGTCGGCCTTCTCCGTCACCGGGACGTCGGAGGCCGCGGCGATGTCGCGTACCTGGATCGGGCGCAGTTGGCCGTTCAGGGTGGACATCACGGTGCGCATGCCGCGGTCGTCGGCCTCGCCGACGGCCTCCAGCGCGATGAGCAGCCGTACGCCGGGGTCGAGGTCGACGGCGTACTCCTTCCCGGGACGCAGACCGTAGAAGAAGTCCTTGCTGTCCAGCACGCTGATGTCGCCGTAGGTCTGGCGGTGCGTCTCGTACTCGCGCGTCGGCCCGGGGAACAGCAGCCGGTTGAGCGTCGCCCGCCGGTCCTTCACCAGCCCCGTACGGTCGTCCGCCGTCAGTTCCTGCACCGGCTTGGGGTCGGCGCGGCCCTCCAGTGCCCTGGTGCGGAACGGCTCCGGCCATCCGCCGGGCGGGTTGCCCAACTCGCCGCGCAGGAAGCCGATGACGGAGTCGGGGATGTCGAACCTGTCCGGCGTCGCCTCGAAGTCCTCCGGTGACACATCGGCGCCCACCAGGTGGAGCGCGAGGTCGCCGACCACCTTCGACGACGGGGTGACCTTGACCAGGCGGCCGAGCATCCGGTCGGCGGCGGCGTACATGGCCTCGATGTCCTCGAAGCGGTCGCCGAGGCCGAGCGCGATCGCCTGGGTGCGCAGGTTGGAGAGCTGGCCGCCGGGGATCTCGTGGTGGTAGACGCGCCCGGTCGGCGAGGCCAGGCCCGCCTCGAACGGTGCGTAGATCTTGCGGACGCTCTCCCAGTACGGCTCCAGGTCGCCGACGGCCTGGAGGCTCAGCCCGGTGGGCCGCTCGGAGTGGTCGGTCGCGGCCACGATCGCCGACAGCGACGGCTGCGAGGTGGTCCCCGCCATCGACGCCACCGCGCCGTCGACCGCGTCCGCGCCGGCCTGGACCGCGGCCAGGTAGGTGGCGAGCTGGCCGCCCGCCGTGTCGTGGGTGTGCAGGTGCACCGGCAGGTCGAACTCACGGCGCAGCGCCGATACGAGCGTCGCGGCGGCCGGGGCGCGCAGCAGGCCCGCCATGTCCTTGATGGCCAGGACGTGGGCGCCGGCGGCCACGATCTGCTCGGCCAGGCGGAGGTAGTAGTCCAGGGTGTACAGGCGCTCCGACGGGTCGGACAGGTCGGAGGTGTAGCACAGGGCGACCTCGGCGACGGCCGTTCCGGTCTCGCGTACGGCCTCGATGGCGGGCCGCATCTGGCCGACGTCGTTCAGCGCGTCGAAGATGCGGAAGATGTCGATGCCGGTGGCGGCGGCCTCCTGCACGAAGGCGTCGGTCACCTCGGTCGGGTACGGCGTGTAGCCCACGGTGTTGCGGCCGCGCAGCAGCATCTGCAGGCAGATGTTGGGTACGGCTTCGCGGAGCGCGGCCAGGCGCTCCCACGGGTCCTCGGCGAGGAAGCGCAGCGCGACGTCATAGGTGGCGCCGCCCCAGCACTCCAGGGACAGCAGCTGCGGCAGAGTACGCGCGACCACCGGGGCGACGGCGAGCAGGTCCTTGGTGCGAACCCGGGTGGCGAGCAGCGATTGGTGGGCGTCGCGGAACGTGGTGTCGGTGATGCCGATGGTCGGTGATTCGCGCAGCCACCGGGCGAAGCCTTCCGGGCCGAGTTCGACGAGCCGCTGCCGGGAGCCGGCGGGCGGCTCGGCCGGGGGCACGGGCGGCAGTTTGGTGCTCGGGTCGATCAGCGCGGGCCGTTCGCCATGGGGCTTGTTCACCGTGACGTCGGCCAGGTAGGTCAGCAGCTTCGTACCGCGGTCGGCGGAGTGTCGTGCGGTGAGCAGGTGCGGCCGCTGTTCGATGAACGACGTCGTGACCTGGCCGGTCTGGAAGTCCGGGTCGTCCAGTACGGCCTGCAGGAAGGGGATGTTGGTGGCCACGCCGCGGATGCGGAACTCGGCCACGGCGCGCCGGGCCCGGCCGATCGCGGTCTTGAAGTCCCGGCCTCGGCAGGTGAGTTTGACCAGCATCGAGTCGAAGTGCGCGCTGATCTCCGTACCGGCGTGGGTGGTGCCGCCGTCCAGGCGGATGCCCGAGCCGCCCGGCGACCGGTAGGCGCTGATCCTGCCGGTGTCGGGGCGGAAGCCGTTGGCCGGGTCCTCGGTGGTGATACGGCACTGCAGTGCGGCGCCGCGCAGCGTGACGGTGTCCTGTGCGAGGCCGAGGTCGGTGAGCGTCTCACCGGCCGCGATGCGCAGCTGCGCCTGTACGAGGTCGACGTCGGTGACCTCCTCGGTCACCGTGTGCTCGACCTGGATGCGCGGGTTCATCTCGATGAAGACGTGATTGCCGTCGCGGTCGAGCAGGAATTCCACGGTGCCCGCGTTGCGGTAGCCGATCTCCCGGGCGAATCGCACGGCGTCGGCGCAGATCCGGTCGCGCAGCTCCGGGTCGAGGTTCGGCGCGGGCGCCAGCTCGATCACCTTCTGGTGGCGGCGCTGCACCGAGCAGTCGCGCTCGAACAGGTGGATGACATTGCCCTGCCCGTCGGCGAGGATCTGCACCTCGATGTGGCGAGGCTCGACGACGGCCTTCTCCAGGAAGACCGTGGAGTCGCCGAACGCTGACGCGGCCTCGCGGGCCGCCGCCTCGATCGACTCGCGCAGCATCGCCGGCTCCTCGACCCGGCGCATACCGCGCCCGCCACCGCCGGCGACCGCCTTGACGAACACCGGAAAGCCGATGTCCTCGGCGGCACGGACGAGCTCGTCCACGTCGCTGGAGGGCGCCGAGGAGCCGAGCACCGGTACGCCGGCCGCGCGGGCGGCGGCCACCGCGCGAGCCTTGTTCCCGGTCAGCTCGAGTGTCCCCGCGTCCGGCCCGACGAACGTGATGCCGGCCTCCTCGCAGGCGCGCGCCAGCTCGGGGTTCTCCGACAGGAATCCGTATCCCGGGTACACCGCGTCCGCCTCCGCGCGGCGCGCCGCGAGGACGATCTCCTCGACGGACAGGTAGGCCCGCACCGGGTGGCCCGGCTCGCCGATCTCGTAGGCCTCGTCGGCCTTCAACCGGTGCAGTGAGTTGCGATCCTCGTGGGGAAAGACGGCAACGGTCCTCGCACCCAGCTCGTAGCCGGCGCGGAACGCGCGAATCGCGATTTCACCGCGGTTGGCGACCAGCACTTTGCGGAACATCTGGGGATCCCTTCAGCCTGCCGGAGACACGCACCATGGTGTCGGCCACGCCGCTTCACTGCCATGTGAGCCCAGCCACTCCCCCGGGTGCCTCCGGCTGGGCGAAGTGGCCACGTGCCTGGCCACCACGTTAGGGGTGGGGCGATCACTTCTGAAGGGCCGAGAGGATCAGGTCTGCTGCTCCAGCGAGAGTGCGAAGACATGGGCCCTGGCCGACCCGGAGGGCGCGGCCAGCGTGATCGCGGTGAGCTGCCTGTTCGCGTCGAGATCGATCACCTGGTGGAAGATGGCCGCCTTGGTGGCCACCGGCCCGGTCCGCGTGTGGATCTGGCCGGTGGTCACCGCCTCGGTCTCGCCGTTCTCGGGGCCGGACGCCAGCCAGTTGGTGAGCGTGAACGGCGCGGCCTCGCTTGTCCCGTCGGCGTACCGGACAACCGCCGGGACGGTCACGGCCGCCGTGTCGCCCGCACCGAGCACATGCAGCTTCGTGTACGCACCTTGCGGGACGGCGATCTCCTGCCCGGCCGCCACGACGTTGTTGTTGGTTCCCTCGCTCCCGTTGGTGAAGAGGAAGGCGATCCCGTTGTCCATCGTCTGCCCGGTCTGCGGCAGCTGGGCCATGGGGTACGTACGGCCGGCGCCGTCGAAGTCCCCGTCGCCGTAGTACATCTCGGTGGTGATGCCGTCGTTGTCGAAGGCTCCGGTGAGATCGATCTGGGTGGCGGTTCCGTTCTGCGGCGGTTCGGGCAGTCCCCACGGGGCGGCGGGCACGGTCACCGTCACCGGGGCGATCCGCAGGTCGGGCCGCGAGCCGGCCGGGTGGATCACCGCCTCCGCGTCCTGTGGCAGGTCCAGCTCGATCACGCCGTCGCCCAGGTCGCGCCAGGAGGGGGCGGGGCCGTCGACCCCGGTGACCGTGAGCCGTCCGCTCAGGGAGTGGCGTACCCGGCACGGCTCCCCGGCGAGGCTGCGTACCCGGACCCAGCGGGTGGTACCGCCCCGACGGACGGCGCTGACCAGGAACGCGCCCTGGGTGCGGAAGTCGTGCAGCGTGACGTCTCGCCATGCGTCGGGGACGGCGGGGAAGACGCGGATCGTGCTGCCCCAGCTCTGGCACAGCATGTCGTGCAGGCTCTGCGCGGCGGACAGCGGTGTCTCGATGACGGGCCCGGCCTCGTAGTACATGGTATTGGGCTGCACGAACCGGTCGACCAGCTCCCGCAGGTACGTCAGCGCGTCGTCGCCCCGGCCCATCTGGGCGGTGATCGAGGCGGCGCCGGTGAAGCTGTAGCCGCGCAGGGCACCCTCGAAGCCTATCCAGTGGTTCAGCGAGCGTTCGATCAGGTCACGGTGCTCGGGCTGCTCCCAGTTGACGAGGTAGAGGGGGTAGACGGAGAGCATGTGGGAGTAGTGCCGGTGGGACTTGTCGAAGGGGACCCCGGCACCGATCATGAAGCCGTTCTCGTCCACCGGGTAGTCGGTGAGCTTCTCCAGCACCTCGCGCCACTTCGGCTCCAGGTCGTCCCGTATGCCGAGCAGGCCGACGGTCTCCAGCAGGGTCGCGCAGCTCCAGCGCAGCAGCGCCAGGTCGTAGTTGCAGTCAGGGGCGCTGCCGTACTCCGGTGAGTAGGTCGTCGGCAGGTGCAGCCGCCCGTCCTCGCCCTCGTACAGGAAGTGCAGGTAGTAGTTGGTGGTCCGGCGCAGCAGCGGGAACAGGACGTCTTCCAGGACGCCTCGGTCCATGGTGTGCCGGTAGGTCAGCCATACGTTGTGCAGCGCCCAGGGCAGGTTGCCGACCTCGGGGGTGCTGCTGACGCCCGGGACGGCGACGGTGCCGCTGGTGTCGCACGTGGCGTCGGTGGCGCGGCGCACGCCCGCCGAGTCGGACCGGTACTCGGGGCGCAGGGCGCCGATCAGTGTGTCGGTGTGCTCGGCGAGGGTGCGCGGGACGGCGTCCAGCTCCAGGTGGTTGGAGCCGTGCACCGCCCAGTACTCCAGCTGGACGTTGAGGTTCCACCACACCGCCGGCCACGGGGTGGACTCCAGCCAGGGGCCGGTGGTCGCCATGATCGGCGCGTGCTCGCGGGCGGCGGAGGCGAGCTTGTAGAGCTGGATCCAGTAGAAGCTCTGCAGCATCCCGTCGGGGACGGAGAGGAAGCTCTTGCGGTAGAAGCGGTGCCACCACTCGCGGTGGGTGCGCAGCAGGCCGGAGACGGGCAGCGCGGACGCCTTGCGGACGGCCGTTCTGGCGCGGCCCTCGGCGTCGGTGCCGGGATGGGAGTGGGCGACGGCCAGGACGTACACGCGGTCGTCGCCGACGTCGCGTTCCCGGTGGGCGGTGACGGTCCGGCCGCCCGCGACCAGGGACTGGACGACGACACCGGTGCCGTCCGGCTCCCTCGAGGTCACCGGCTCGGGGTTGGGCTCCAGGCCCGCCGGCGGGTTCTCCCGGACGATGCGCGGGCTGACGGCGGGCGAGGGGACGAACTCCCAGCGGAAGCCCTGCTCCCCCGCGCTCGCCCGCGCTGTGACGAGCAGCAGCGTACGGTCGTTGTGGACCAGGGCGCGTAGTTCGATGGTGCCCTTGTCCGTGGTGACCGTTCCGCTGACCTCGGCGTTCCACAGGTCCAGGCGCAGGTCGGCACCGGTGAGGGTGCCGACGGGGCGCAGCAGGAGATTGCCGACCGGAAGGCGGGCCACGCCCCAGTTGTGGCCGAACTGCGGCCGATGGTCCTGCACTTCGCTGTGGTGAACGGTGAACCGCAGGGCGTTCGCCCCGGGTTCCTGGTAGACGATCGAGCCGAGCAGTCCGTTGCCGAGGAACGGGCCCTCGTACCAGGCGCGCGGCAGTCGTTTCCAGCGCGGGTCCTGGCCGGCGAGGAAGTCCTGCCACTCGCGGTCGGTACGCATGCCGGTGAGGGCCACGGGACCGACGGCCGCGCCCGGTGGGGCGGCGGCCGGTTGGGCGACGGCCGGTTGGGCGACGGCCGGTTCCGCGATGCCCATTCCGGTCGTCGCTCCGGCGACGGCGCCCCCGGCGACGCGGCCCAGAAATCTCCGTCTGCTGACACCCATCATCGAACTCCCGTCATATAGATCCGATGACTTGGTTTAGACGGGAGGGTAGGAAGCGGCCAATGAGGCGTCAATACGGCTGACAGTTCCACTATTCATCCGATGACTGACCTCAATGACTCACCCATGGCCCGGCGGTGGCGCGCTGCTCTCCCGTACCACCAGCTCCGTCGCCACCTCCACCCGAGTCGTCTCCGGCTGCTCCCCGGACAGCAGCCGCAGCACCATCCGCGCCGCGAGCGCGGTCATGTCGGCCAGCGGAGTGCGGACCGTCGTCAGCCGAGGGGTCACCCAGTCGGCGAACGGCAGGTCGTCGAAGCCGACCACGCTGACGTCGGCCGGGATCCGCAGCCCGAGCTCGGCGGCGGCCCGGTAGGTACCCAGCGCCTGGTGATCGCTGCCCGCGAAGACGGCGGTCGGGCGCTCGGGCAGCGCCAGCAGCTCCAGGGCGTGCTGGTGCGCGAGATTGTGGGTGAAGTCGCCGTAGCGCACCAGCGCCGGATCGAAGGGGAGGCCCGCCTCCGCCAGAGCCGAGCGGTAGCCGTCGACCCGGGCCCGTGAGGTGAGCCGGCGCTCCGGGCCGCTGATGATCGCGATCCGGCGGTGGCCCAGCTCGATGAGATGGCGGGTGGCGGCCAGCCCGCCGGGCCAGTTGGTCGCGCCCACCCACGGCGTCCCGGGCGCGGGCTCGTCGATCGGCGCCACCAGCGCGTACGGGATGCCGAGCCGACCCAGCTCCTCGTGCTGTTCCGGTGTCAGCTCGGGCACCACGAGGATCGCCCCGCGGGTGGACCGGGTGGCCAGCGAGTCCAGCCACTGCCGCGCGCGTCTGGTCCGGCCGTGCGTGGCCGAGACGACCAGTCCCATGTTCGCGTCGTGCAGGACGTCCTCCGCGCCGCGGATCAGCTCCACGGCCCAGGGGCTGTCCAGCTCGTTGATGACGAAGTCGATCAGTCCGCCGGGCGGTGCCGCGGTGGCCGCCGGACGGTGTTTCGCCAGATAGCCGTGCTGTTCGAGAAGACGCTGCACCTTGGCCCTGGTCTCCGCCGATACATCGGACCTGTCGTGCAGCACCTTGGAGACGGTGGAGACCGACACGCCCGCCTGTTCGGCGATTTCGGCAAGAGTTCGCCGTCTTCCTGAGCCGGATCCTGCCGAAACCGTTGACGTCATCGGATGAATCTCCTACGTTTCCGGGGCGGTCGCGAATTGCGAAAACTATCGCAACCGTACTCCCGGGAGTAAAGGTGGTCTCGATGAAGAGATGGCGCGCCGCTTCCCTGGCCGCCGCCGTGGCACTGGCGCTCTCCGGCTGCGGAGGCACCGGCGGAGGCAGCAGCGGCAAATCGGGCAACGACAAAGGCGAGTTGCTGGTCTGGGTGGACAACACACGGACACCGGCGGCCCAGCAGTACAAGAAGGCACACCCCGACCAGAAGATCCGTATCGTCACCATCCCGCCCGACGCGGGATACGTGCCCACCAAGGTCTCGCTCGCCAACCGCACCAAGAGTGGCTGGCCCGACGTCGTCTTCCTGACCAACCCGGCCGAGGCCGCGACGCTCGCCAGTGAGAAGTTCGGCTACGCGGCCCCGCTCGACGGCCTCGTGCCCAAGTCGGTACGTGACGGCTTCGCGCCCGGCTCCCTCGACACCTGCACCTTCGGCGGCAAGACCTACTGCCTGCGCAACGACATCGCCCCCACCGTGCTCTGGTACGACGCGTCGCTGATGAAGAAGTACGGCTACCAGGTCCCGAAGACCTGGGCGGACTACCAGCGAACCGGGCTGAAGGCGGCCAAGGAGCACCCCGGCACCATCGTCGGCGCGATCAACGGCAAGTACGGCGCCGGCACCTACTTCGGCAGCAGCGGCTGCCCCACCCGCGACACGCTCAGCCTCACCAAGGTCCACATCGACCTCACCCAGTCCAGCTGCACACGGGTCGCGGACCTGCTCCAGCCGATGGCCGAGAAGAAGGCCGTCACCACCGTCGTCCCCACCGACCCCGCCTTCGCCAAGCTCGGCAAGGACAACAAGATCCTGATGCTGCCGGGCCCGGCCTGGTTCGGCGACTTCATGTTCGGGCCCGCGTTCAAGATTCCCAAGGGGCGGATCGCCGCGGCCCCCATGCCCACCTGGCCCGGCGAGACGAAGTCGTACGCCGGACAGGTCGGCGGCGGTGCCTTCCTCGTCTCCGCGCACGCCGGCGACCGTACCGAGAAGGCGGCGGACCTGGTGCGCTGGATGACCACCGACGTCACGCTCCAGGCCGACCAGCCCACCTACCCCGCCTTCACGGCGGCGGCACAGAAGTGGGGCGAGGCCAAGGCGAAGGACCCGTACTACGCCGCCGACCCGATGCCCGCCCTCACCGCGGCGGCGAACGCCCTGCGCCCCGGATTCGGTGCCGTCCGCTTCGAGGCAGACTGGCAGGCAAGCTTCAACGACACGGTCGGCAAGGCGGCCGACTCCGGCGCCAACCTCCGTAAAGTGCTGGCGAGTTGGCAGGACAAACTGGAGGCGGCGGCCAAGACCAGTGAGTACTCCGTCGGATGAAGACGCTGACCCCGGCCCGTCCGCCCGCCGCCGAACCCGTGCCCCGGGCCGAACCCCGGCCCCGGAGGCACAAGGGCCGTACCACCGCCGTCTGGATTCTCGTCGGCCCGTACGCCCTGTTCCTCGCGGTCTTCGGACTCGCGCCCGCCGGATACGCCCTGTGGACGTCCCTCGTCCATGACGGCTCGTTCTCCGGCGGGCGCAACTGGGCGGCCGTCCTCGACGACTACCGGCTCGGCGAGGCGGCCCAGAACGTCACCGCATATCTGCTGATCTGGCTGCCGGTCCTGCTGCTGACCGTCCTCTCCCTCGCCTTCACCCTGCACGCCCGGCCGGGCCGGGTGACGGGCGCCCTCCAGCTCGTCTACTACCTGCCGGGCGCGGTCACCGGCTCGGCGGCGGCCCTGCTGTGGCTGTTCATGGTCAGCCCGGACAGCAGCCCGTTCGGACCGCTGCTGAAGCTCATGGACGTCAAGACCGCCACGGACGCGCTCTCCGGCGGCAGCCTGATCACCGTCCTCGCCGTGATGGGCGTCGCGGTGCACGCGGGCGGCTGGATCGTCGTCCTCTACGGGGCGCTCACCGCGCTCCCCAAGGACGTCCTGGAGGCGGCACAGGTCGACGGCGCCTCGGCCTGGCGGACCATGTGGCACATCAAGCTGCCGCTGGTGCGCACATATGTCGCCTTCGTACTGATCTCCAGCTTCGCCTCCGGCAGCCAGGTCTTCGTCGAACCGACCGTGCTGTCCACCGGCGCCCCCGGCCAGATCAGCCCCACCTGGTCCGTCAACCAGCTCGCCTACGTCTACGCCACCCAGGACGGCGACTTCGGCAAGGCCGCCGCGCTGTCGCTGGCCATGCTCGCGGTCGGGCTGCTGGCCGCCTGGATCGTGATCTCCCGCACCGGTATGTATGCCACGGACTCCACGAAAGCCGGGTGAGCCGGACCATGACCACCCTGTCGCGCGGCGCCCGTGCCCTGTTCCTGCTCGGCGCTGCCGTCTTCTTCGGACTGCCCCTGCTCTGGCTGCTCCTCGCGCCCACCCGCACCGCCGACGACCTGACGACCGGCGCACCGCTCGGCTTCGGCTCACTCGGCAACGTCGGCGACGCCTGGGCACACCTGACGTCGTACAACGACGGCGAGATCACCCTGTGGATCGGCAACTCCGTGATCTACGCGGCGGCCAGTGTCGTCCTCGCCCTGCTGCTGTGCGTGCCCGCGGGCTATGTGCTCGCCAAACACGACTTCGCGGGCCGCCGGACACTGCTCACGCTCTCGATCGTGACGATGATCCTGCCGCCGGCCGCGCTGGTGCTGCCCCTCTACCTGGAGATGTCGGCGGTCAACCTCACCGGCACGGTCTGGGCGGTGATCCTTCCGCTGTCCTTCTATCCCTTCGGCGTCTACCTCGCCTTCCTGCACTTCCAGGCCAACCTGCCCGACAGCCTGCTGGACGCCGGACGCGTCGACGGCGCGAGCGAGCTGCGGCTTTTCTGGTCGGTCGCCCTGCCGCTGGCCCGCCCGGCGATCGCGCTGATCGCCTTCTTCGGCTTCGTACGCTGCTGGACCGAGTTCTTCCTGCCCTTCGTGATGCTCTCCGACGACCGCACCTTCACCCTCCAGCTCGGTCTGATGTCCCTGCTCCAGTCCACCGGCGCGGTCAACAACTCCAGCGGCTTCGCCGACCTCGACATCCACCAGCCGGAAGCGGCGCTGGCCGGACTGGTCGCCTGCGCGCCTCTGCTGATCGGTTTCGTCCTCGCCCAGCGCTTCCTGCGCACCGGGCTGCTGGCCGGGGCGGAGAAGGGCTGATGGACGCGCGTATGGAACTTGCCTCCCGTGTACGGGAGTTGGTGGCCCCTCTGGTGCCACACTTCAGCACCGGCCGGGCTCGCGTACGGCTCGGCGTGAACACGGCCATCCACGACGACACCGCCGCCGAACTGGAGGCGTTCGCCCGCCCGTTGTGGGGGCTCGCCCCGCTGGCGGCGGGCAAGGGGGCCGTACCGCACACCGAGTTGTGGCTGCGGGGCCTCGCCCACGGCAGCGACCCGGCGCACCCCGAGTACTGGGGCGAGCCCCGCGACCGAGACCAGCGCATCGTCGAGATGGCCGCGATCGGCTTCGCGCTGGCCCTCGCACCCGAGCAGTGGTGGGACCCGCTGAGCGGCGCCGAACGGGATCGGCTCGCACGCTGGTTGCGCAGTGCCCTCCCGCGCGAGACGGCCGACAACAACTGGCACTTTTTCCCGGTACTGATCGGCCTGGGCCTCGACCGGGTGGGCGTGCCGTACGACCGCTCGCTGACCGGCGCCCGGCTGAGGCGTCTGGAGACCTTCTGGCTCGGCGACGGCTGGTACTCCGACGGGCCCACCGAGCGGCGCGACTACTACGTGCCGTGGGCAATGCATTTCTACGGACTGCTGTGCGACACGCTCACCGGCGGGGACCGCTTCAAGGAGCGGGCGGCCCGGTTCGCCCTCGACTTCCGGCACTGGTTCGCGGACGACGGCGCCGCCGTCCCGTACGGGCGCAGCCTCACCTACCGCTGGGCGCAGGCCGCCTTCTGGGGAGCGCTGCCCTTCGCCGGGGTCGACGCGCTGCCATGGGGCGTCGTCAAGGGGTATCTGCTGCGGCATCTGCGCTGGTGGCGGGGGCGACCGGTGACCGGGCCGGAGGGGCTGCTGTCGGTCGGGTACGGCTACCCGCAGCCCGCGCTCGCCGAGCAGTACAACGCGCCCGGCTCCCCCTACTGGTCGCTGAAGGCGTTCCTGCCGCTCGCGCTGCCGGACGATCACGCGTTCTGGAGCGCGACCGAGGAGCCAGCTCCCGCGCTGCCCGCCGTCAGCGCCCAGCCGCACGCGGGCGCGGTGCTGATGCGTGCCTCCGGCGATGTCACCCTGCTCGCCGGGCGCCAGCATCACGCCTGGCTGCGGCACGGCGCCGAGAAGTACGCCAAGTTCGCCTACTCGTCCCGGTTCGGCTTCAGCCTGCCCGGCGGCCCGCTGGGGCTCGCGCAGGGCGCTTACGACTCGATGCTGGCGCTGAGCGACGACGGCGGGGCGCACTACCGGGTGCGCGAGGAGCCGGCCGACCCCGAGACCGGAGGCGACACCGTCCGCGGCACCTGGCGGCCCTGGCCCGACGTCGAGATCACCACCTGGCTGACGGCCGCACCGCCGTGGCATCTGCGCACCCATCGCATCCGGACGGCCCGTGCCCTGCACACCGCGGAGGGCGGCTTCGCCGTCGACCGCGATGCCGGAGCCGAGGCCGCGGCCGGAACCGGATACGCCCGTGCGTCGGCCCCGGCGGGGTTCACCGGCCTGCGGGACCTCGACGGCCTGCGCTCCGGCGCGGTCGTCGACTGCCTGCCTGGCACCAACGTCCTTGCGCGGCGTACGACACTGCCGACGCTGACCGGTCAACTCCCGCCGGGAGAGCACTGGTTGAGCTGCGCGGTGCTGGGCGCCCCCGACGGACGGGAGGCCGAGGCAGCCTGGCGACAACCCCCGAAACACTCGACGCGTGGAGGCGGGACATGAGATTCGGAAAGCTGTCCGTACTGGCCGCCGTGACGGCGCTGCTGGCGCTCCCGGTCCAGGCCCAGGCCCAGGTCCAGGCGGCGGACCCCGGCCGTACCTACCACGTCGCCCCATGGGGCGGTGACAACACCTACGGCTCGGCGGAGAGACCCCTGCGCACGATCGGCGACTGCCTCTCCCGCGTCCGCCCCGGTGACACCTGCCTGGTCCATCGCGGCACCTACCGCGAACAGCTCACCCCGCCCTCCGGCACCAAGGACGCCCCGATCACGATCGCCGCGTACGGCGACGGGCCGGTGACCGTCGACGGGACCGAGCCGGTGACCGGCTGGAAGGACGCCGGCGACGGACTGGTCGCCGCCGACACCGACCTTCCTCCCGACCCCGACTTCAACGCGGTGTTCCTGGACAACGGCCGTGCGCCGGAGGGCCGTTGGCCCAACTCCGGCCCGGATCCGCTGAACGCCACCTGGGCCCAGGCCGAGGCCACCTCCACGGACCAGCACATCGACGACAGCGATCTGCCCGACGCCGACTGGACCGGCGCCACCGTGCACCTGTGGGCGGGCTCCAACCCCTGGGCCCAGCAGACCGGCACGGTCACCGCCGCCGCACCCGGCAAGCTGGACTTCAAGGGCGGCAACTACCGCTGCCCGCCGCTGTGCATGGGCAACCAGAACTACCGCAACTACTACCTCGTCGGCTCCAAGGCCGCCCTCGACCAGCCGGGCGAGTGGTACTACGACGAGACCGCGCACCGGCTCTACATGGTGCCGCCGAAGGACGGCATCGCCGGACACACGGTGACCGCCAAGCACCGGCTCTGGGGCATCGACCTGAGCAAGAGCTCGTACGTCACCGTGCGCGGACTGAACCTCTGGGGCACGTCCCTCCGAACGGGCAACGACAGCACGGGAGTCGTGGTCGACCGGCTGCGCGCCACCCACATCTCGGAGTTCTCCACGCTCCCCATGCCGCCCGACAGCGATCTGGCGATCCCGCCCTTCGAAGGACACATCGTCGCCTCCCGGATCCTGGATTCCGGCGTACAGATCCTCGGCACCGGCAACACCCTGAAGAACAGCGAGATCTCCCAGTCCGCCGGGGACGGCGTCCTGCTGCGCGGCACCGGAAACACCGTCACCAACAACTACATCCACGACGTCGGCTGGATGGGCAGTTACACACCCGGCATCGAGGTCAACGGCAACGGCCACACGGTCACCCACAACACGATCCGGCGTACGGGACGCGCCTCCATCGACACCGCCTGGCAGCTCAACGGCACCGAGTTCCACGACAACCGGATCGCCTACAACGACCTCTCCGAGGCCATGCGCACCTCGCGCGACGGCTCCCCCTTCTATGTCTGCTGCAGCCTGAACGGCGCCGGCAGCTCCATCGACCACAACACCTCGCACGACGCCGACGGCCAGGTCGGCTTCTACGTCGACAACTACTCGGGCCACTTCCGGCTGCACCACAACGTCGCCTGGAACACCGGCGCCCGGGGCACGTTCTTCAACGGCCACACCGGACCGAGCATCGCCAACGAGGACCACAACTCCAGCTACGGCGTGGGCATCAACGGCAACTCGGTCCTGCTCAGCGGCGCGACCGACGCCTCCGGCTCGTACATCAGCAACATCATCGGACCGAAACCGATCACCGCCAGCCAGACCGGCGACCCGCTGCCGGTGGTCCGCTCCAACCTGATCAGCGACCGGCCCGGCTACACCGACGCCGTCAACGGCGAACTGTGGCTGACCCCCGGCTCACCCGCCATCGACGCCGGCGAGGTGATCGACGGCATCACTACCGACATCCGGGGGGCGGCTCCCGACCAGGGCGCGTACGAGTACGGCGAACCGATCTGGTCGACGGGCTGCAATCTGCCGGGCTGTCAGCAGCGCGTGCGGCACGGCACCTGGACGGCGACCGCGAGCGACGGCACGGACGCCTCCGCCGTCACCGACGGGGACATCAACACCCGCTGGACGGCGGCGAGTCCGCAGTCGCCCGGTCAGTCCCTGACCGTCGACCTCGGTGAGTCCAAGACCTTCGAAAGGCTCTCCCTCGACGCCGGCCGCGACACCAGCGGCCAGCCGTACGGCTTCTCCGTCGCGGTCAGCCGCGACGGCACGCACTGGGGCGAGCCGCTCGCCCGGGTCGCCGGCCGCTCCTTCACCCAGGACGCGGTGTTCCCCCGGCAGACCACCGCCCGCTACCTCAGGATCACACTCACCGCGAGCGGACCGGCCCCCTGGGCCGTCAACGACCTGCGCCTGTACGGCGACGGGCCCGACGCCTCCGCCACACTCCAGGCCGAGCACGCCGCGGTCGTACGAGGCGTGGAGCGCGGCGCGGCCGCCACCGGGGTGCTCGGCTCCGGCGACTGGGTGGGCTTCCGCAGGGTGAACGTCGACGGCGGGCGGCTCACCGTGCGCAGCGCGTCCTCCTGCGCGCGCACCTGTTCACTCCAACTGCGCCTGGACGCACCGGACGGTCCGCTGCTCGGGGTGGTGCCGGTCCGAGGCGACAATAACGGCAACGGCGGCGATTGGCAGGAGCAGCAGGTGCGCCTGAAGCGCGAGGTCACCGGTACCCACGACGTCTACCTCGTGGCGGAGGGCGGACGGCAGGTCGCCGCGCTGGACTGGCTGACGATCCGGCCCTGAGCGCGGCCCCGCCCGCCGTGGCGGTGCTCCACGCGTGTTCAGTCCCTCGCTTCTTCGGTCAGGAAGGTGCTCAGGCTGTCGAGGAGCATGGTGCTGCCCTGCTCGGCCATGTCGCGTTCCTCGGCGGTGTCACAGGTCTGGCGGAGCACGATCTGGGTGTGGTGGTCGTCCTGCTCGGCGAGTTCCATGGTCATGGCCGCGGGCGCGGGCTTGCCGGGTACGTCCATGCCGACGACCAGCAGGCGGTTCTCGGTGACCTCGAGATAGGAGCCGGTCAGCGGGAACTGTCCGCCGTCGGGTGTGGCCATCGTGGCCTTCCACGCTCCGCCCGGCCGTACATCCATCTCGACGGAGCCGGCAACGGCGTAAGCCCACTGGGCGTACTGGTCGGGGGTGGTCCACGCGCGCCACACCTTCACCGCCGGAGCGTCCAGCGTTCGGCTCAGCGTGTAGGAAAAGCCGTTGGCCGCGGAGGTCTGCTCTGTACTCATGTTTCGTCTCCTCTTCTCGCACCTTGGTCGAGCCTGTCGCACGGGTAGACGCCTGCGGGCGCGCAAAGTCATCGGTCTACTGGGACTCGTCTTGGTGCGGAACCGGCAACGTATTCTTCGACCGTGGCTGAGACCGAACCGATGCGGCTTCCCGACATGCCGCTGCACGATCCGTTCATCGTCGCCGACGAAAAGACCCGCACCTACCACCTCTACACGTCCAACGACCCGTCCGTATCGGGCGTGGACGGCACCGGCACGATGGTCTACCGCAGCCGCGACCTGCGCGACTGGATGCGCCCCGTCGTGGTTTTCCTGGCCGCCGAGCAGAACGGAATCTGGGCGACCGACGGCGGATGGGCGCCGGAAGTGCACGAATGGGGCGACAAGTACTACCTGTTCACCACGCTGCACAACCAGGACAGGTCGCTTGCGATACCACCGCCCAACCAATGGGGCACGCCGTTCCAGATCCCGAACTACATGCGCGGCACGATCACCGCCGTGTCCGACTCTCTGCTGGGTCCCTTCACCGTCCTCGACCCGTCACGCCCCGCGCCGCCCGAGAACCTCATGACCCTCGACGGCACGCTCTACGTCGACCCGTCCGGACAGCCCTGGATGGTGTACGCACACGAGTGGCTGCAGACCATCGACGGAACCATGGAAGCGATCCGGCTGACTCCCGACCTGTCCCGGACGATCGGAGATCCGGTCTTCCTGTTCAAGGCCTCGGACGCGTTCTGGATCAGCGAGCAGATCCCCAGCGGCGCGCCGAACCAGATCCCGCCCTATATCACCGACGGACCACAGCTGTACCGCACCCCTGACGGGTCCTTGCTCATGCTGTGGTCGACGTACGAAAAGAACAGGGCAGGCCAGGACGGCACCCTCGACGGCGGCTATGTGCAGACGTATGCCATCTCGAAGTCCGGGGATGTCACCGGGCCATGGCAACAGCACCGGCCGTTGGTCCGGGACGACAGCGGTCACGGCATGCTGTTTCACACCTTCGACGGCCGGCTGATGATGGTCCTCCACCGCCCCTTCGACAACGCGCGGGGGAAGCTGTACGAGATGCGGCTCATCGGTCACGAGCTACGGGTGCTCAGCCGACGCGCCGACCTCGATGGTGGCGGATGACGTTGGCCGGTGTGGCCGCCGGCTGGACGTGGGGGCGGGCGGAGTGATGGCTGCCGGCTACTGGGAACGAAGCACGAAGGGGTCGCCCTGGGGTTCGTCGCTCGTGTTGACCCACACGGACTTCAGGCGGGTGTACTCCTTGATCGTCTCGGTGCCGTGCTCGACACCCATTCCGCTGTTCTTGAATCCCGAACGCGGCGACATCGGCGACATGGCCCGGTAGGTGTTCACCCAGACCGTGCCCGCTTCGAGCACCGAGGCCATCCGGTGGGCACGGCCCAGATCCCTGGTCCACACACCGGCGGCAAGACCGTAGTCGGTGTCGTTGGCGAGCCTCGCCACCTCCTCCTCGGTCTCGAAGGGCATGATCGACGCGACCGGGCCGAAGATCTCCTCCCGGCTGATCCGCATCCCGTTGTCGGTGCCGACGAAGACGGTCGGCTCGTAGAAGTACCCGCTGAGACCCACTTCGGCCCTGGTGCCGCCGGTGACGACCTGTCCGCCCTCCTTGCGGCCGACCGCGACGTACTCCTCCACCTTGGCGAGCTGGGACGCCATCGCCAGAGGGCCGAGTTCGGTCCCTGGCTCGAGGGGGTCGCCGATGCGGATGGTGCGGGCTCGCTCCGCCACGCGCTCGACGGTCTCGTCGTAGACGTCACGGTGTACGAACACCCGGCTCCCGGCGACGCAGGTCTGGCCGGCGGCGGCGAAGATCCCGGCGACGATGCCCATCGAGGCGGAGGCGATGTCGGCGTCCGGGAAGACGATGTTGGGGGACTTGCCGCCGAGTTCGAGGGTGGCCTTGACGAAGCGTTCGCCGCAGGCCCGCGCGATGACCGCGCCGGTGGCGGTGCTCCCCGTGAAGGACATCTTGCGCACCCGGCGGTCCGCGACCAGGGCGCCGCCCGCTTCGGCACCGAACCCGGTCACCACGTTGACGACTCCCGGCGGAAACCCCGCCCCGTCGAGCAGTTCCGCCAGTGCGAGCAGCGACGCGGAGGTGTGCTCCGACGGTTTGACCACCATCGTGTTGCCCGCGGCGAGCGCGGGAGCCAGCTTGGTGGTGGTGAGCATGAGCGGCGAGTTCCAGGGAGTGATGGCGCCGCAGACGCCGACCGGTTCCCGCAGGGTGTAGTTGAGGAGGCTGCGAGCCGACCCCGGGATGACCTCGCCGTGGATCTTGTCGGCCAGACCGGCGAAGTAGTAGAAGTACTCGGGCAGCGCGGCGAGTTGGGCACGCATCTCGCGGAGCAGTTTGCCGTTGTCGAGCGTTTCCGTGCGGGCGAGCGACTCGGCGTTCTCCCCGATCAGGTCACCGAGCCTGCGCAGCAGCCGGCCGCGACGGGTCTGGGAGAGGTCGCGCCAGGCGGGGTTCTCGAACGCCTGCTGTGCGGCTGTCACGGCGCGGTCCACGTCGGCTGCACTCCCCCGCGCCGCCTCGTAGAAGGCCGTTCCGTGCGTCGGGTTGACGCTCTCGAAGTACTCGCCCTCGGCGGGCGCCACCCGTTCGCCGTTGATGAAGTGGTCGCGCCGGGGCAGGTCGGCCGGCTTCCCGCCGGTCGGAACGGCCTCGCTGGGGACGGTCATGGCGTGGTCCTCTCGAAGTGCTCGGTCAGCGCGGCGGCCAGTTCGCGGGGCCGTTCCAGTGGAAGCAGGTGACGGGCTCCTGCCACGATCCTCACGCGGGCGTCGGGGAGGGCCGACGCCAGCCTCCGGGACATGGCCGGGGTCGAACCGGGGTCCTCGCTCCCGGTGATGGCCATGACGGGCGCGGTGATCCGGCCGAGGAGCGGGCCGACCTCCTCGTCGCCGGTCGCGAAGGCGGTGTAGCAGGCCAGGTAGGAGGCATGGTCGTTCGCCAGCAGTGTGCTCCGTATCTCCGTGACGAGGTCCGGTTCCCGCAGCCGCCACTCGGGGCTGAACCAGCGTTCCACCGCGCCGTCCGCGGTCACCGCGGGATCGGTGCGCGCCGCTTCCAGCCGTCGGACGACCGCCGCGCGCTCCTGCGGGGTGCGCGGGGCGACGCTGCTCACGAGGGACAACGTGGCGATACGAGAGGGGTGGTGGGCCGCGAGATGAGCCGCCACGAGGGCGCCGAGCGAGAAGCCCACGAGGTGGACCCGATGGGCACTGATGTGGTCCAGGACCTCGGCGACGTCGTCGGCGAGGTCGCCCAGAGAGGTTCCGGGATCTGCCGGGGGCGAGGCACCGTGGCCCCTGAGGTCGACCCAGATCACCCGGTGGCCGGCGGGGAGTTCCGGCACGCAGCGCTGCCACATCCTGTGGTCCAGCCCGACGCCGTGCAGGAGCACGACGTCCGGGCCGGTTCCGGTGACGGAGTGGTGGATCACGTCGTCACTGTTCTGTCGACAACGGAGCCAGGCGGGACTGCGGGCGTCCCTGCCCGGCAGCCGCCAGGCCGATGATGATCTCGTGCGCGTGGGGGGCGTCCGCCACCCGCACCTCGATGCTCTGGTGGTGCGAGCGGATCGTGGCATCGGTGATGTGCTTGAGCGGCACGTCGAAAACGGTGCCCGCGCCCGCACGCTTCTCGACCGCGGGAAGCAGTGTCGTCGCCTCAGCGGCCTTACGGAAGTGATCGCCGAACTTGAGCGTGTGGATGAGCGCCGAGCCGTGCTCGATCTCTCCGTCGAGCCCGACAATGGCCGCCTTGCCGTAGGCCTCCACCGGGACACCCAGTGCCGCGACGACCCGTGGGGCGAGCAGCTTGCCCAGGTCGGAGGCGGTGGCGTCGATGCCGGGGGCGAGGTCCTCGACGAAGCCCTGCCCTGCCCAGGGGTTGTCGATGACGGCGACGACCACGGCGGTCCGGGCCGGCGGATCGACGGGGCGGCCCCCCTCCGTGAGGACCTCGTCGACGTAGGTGACGATCTTGCGGACGTTCATCGAACGGTCTCCAGATTCTCGAGCTTGTATCGGCTGCGGGGGTGGTCCGCCAGCCTCACCTGCGGATCGCTGGAACGGTCCCCGATCCGGGCGTTCGGCCGCCCGCCGGTGGATGCGGCGGCGATGACCACGATCTCGTCGGCACGGGGTGCGTCGGGGACGCGGACGGTGATGGTCTGGTAGTGGGACCGCGTCGCCGCGTGAACCTTGTGCCACATCGGGACGGTGAGCGGCGCCCCTGCCTCGGCCCGCTCGTCGGAGAAGACGATCACCGAACTGCCTTCGGTGATCTCTCTGAAGAGGTTTCCGAAGTACGGCGTGTGGATCAGCGCTCCGGCGTGCTCCGTCTCACCGCCGAGACCGACGATGGCGGCCTTGCCGAACGCCTGGACCCGGTCCGCGCCGCCCAGGGCGTCGAGGAGACGGGACGTCAGTTCGTGCGCCACCAGAGGCGCGACCCTCACCACCTCTTCGTTCAGGTCGGCGACGACACCGCGGCCGCTCCACGGGTTGGTGATGACGGCGGCGACGGCGGCGCGACGCACCGGGGTGGCGACAGGTCTGCGGAGTTCGGTCACCACGTCCTCGACGACCGTGCAGATCCTGCGGACCCGTGCGGTCATCAGCGGGCCCTCGCAGGGGCGTGGCCGGTGCCCGCGGAGTCCGGTGAACCGGCGAACCGCGGCATCACCTTCTCGCTGAACAGTTCGAGGCTGCGCATCGCCTTGCGGTGGTCGAGACCGGGGTGAGTGGTCCAGAGGAACAGGTCCTGCACGTTCAGCTCGTCACGGAGTTCGGCGATCTTCTCCGCGACGTATTCGGGGGTCCCGACCAGCTGGTTGCGACCGTGCAGGAAGTCGTAGGTGAGCTGGTGGGCGTCGGTGAGCTCCTCACCGTCCTCCATCAGGTTCGACAGCCCCCGCCAGTGACAGACCCACCGGTAGGTGTTCATCACGGCCTCTTCGAAGCCGGCGCGCGCCTCCTCCATGGTGTCGGCGACGAAGACGTCCCGGACGAGCCCTATGCCCTCACCCAGCGCGAACTCCCGGCCCGCGGCCTCACTGGCCGCGTCGCGGTAGAGCTCGAAGCGGCCCTTGAGCGCCGACACCGGTGGAAGCCAGAAGATGCCCTTGACCCCGTTGCGAGCGGCCCACTCGATGGACGGGGGCGTGTCGATGACCTGCCACAGCGGAAGCTGCGGCTGCAGCGGACGCGGCGTCACCATCATCTTGGTGATGACACCGTCGTCCATGAAGTCGGGTGACGGCGGGGACAGGGGGTGGTTCCACTTCACACCAGGAGCGGGGAACTCGAAGAACTCGCCCTTGTGGGAGAAGAACTCACCGCTCCAGGCGGCCTTGAGCACCTCGAGGGTCTCCTGGAAGAGAGCCCTGTTGCGCTGCTGGTCGCGCGGGTCGGCCACCGGGTTGAGGTTCAGCGCCTCGCGGCCGTAGAGACCGCGTCCGACACCGACCTCGAGCCGGCCGCCCGAGAGCTGGTCGAGCAGCGCGAGGTCCTCGGCAAGACGCAGCGGGTGCCAGAAGGTGACGATGCTCGCGGCCTGACCGATACGGATGCGCGAGGTCCGGGCCGCGATGTCGACACCCATGAGCACCGGGTTGGGAGTGAGCTCCTGACCTTCGTGACCGAAGTGGTGCTCCGTGTACCAGATGGACCAGAAGCCCGCGCGGTCGGCGGCGACGGCGAATTCCCTCGCCTCGTCCATGAGCTGGTGGTAGTCGGCGAGACGACCCGGGGCGCCCATCCCATGAAAGATCGAGAAGCGCATCTGCGTGTTCCTTCCAGTACGGACGAGCCTTGACCGGGCCGAAACGCTGACATACCAAGCGACCCAGTAGCGCCCTGTGGCATGCAAGTGAAGGTAGGTGGGGACCAATAAAGGAGTCAACCCATCCGCCAGTTCACCTTCAATCGAGGCACCATCCAGCCCCCATATGCCTGCATATAGCGAAAGAACGCCCATCTGCAAGGCGAGAAAAATGTATGCAGCGCCACTTCTTGACAGCGACCTGTGGCATACCTAACGTCCACTGGCATGCAAGAAGCCTTGGCTTGACTGTTGCCACAGTGCGCAAGGAGCGACCCATGCCCGGTCACACCACGGAGCAACCCGACACCCCCGAGCCGAGAACGGCATCCGCACTGCCGGACTCCACGCATGCCGACGCCGCTTCCACACCTGATCCGGAGAACGGCCGACTGGGCTCGGTCTTCTGGACCTCGGTCGGTGTCGCAGCCCTCTTCGTCGTCTGGGCCATGCTGTTCACCGACAGCCTCACCGACGTGACGAACAGCTCCCTGAACTGGGTCACCAAGTCGTTCGGCTGGACCTACCTCGTGGTGACGCTGGCCCTTCTGATCTTCCTGGTCTTCCTGGCGTTCAGCCCGGCCGGCGACATGCGGTTGGGCAAGGACCACGACCGTCCCGAGTTCTCCACGCCCGCCTGGTTCGCGATGATCCTCAGCGCGGTCATGGGCATCGGCCTCGTTTCGTACGGCGTTGCCGAGCCCATCTCGCACTTCGCCACACCACCCCATGGTCTGGCCAAGCCGGGGACGCCCGAGGCCGCGATCCGGGCGATGCAGTACTCCTACTTCGACTGGGGACTGCACGCGTGGGCGATCTTCGCGGTGTTCGGCCTCGGGATCGCCTACTCGACCTTCCGCAAGGGCCGTCGCGCGCTGGTCAGCCAGCTCTTCTATCCGCTGCTCGGCGAGCGGGTGAACGGGCCCATCGGCAAGGCCATCGACGTTCTCGCGGTGTTCGCGACGCTCTTCGGCACCACGACGTCGCTGGGCCTCGGCGCCCTGCAGGTCAACAACGGTCTCGGCACGCTGTTCGGAGTCCCCGTCAACTCCGTCAGCCAGGTCTTGATCATCTCCCTCGTCACCGCCGTCTTCACGCTGTCGGCCGTGACCGGCGTCAGCAAGGGGATCAAGTTCCTCAGCCAGGGCAGCACGATCCTGGGCATCGCGCTCTTCGTCTTCATCCTCGTCGTCGGTCCGACGGTGTTCCTGGCCAATCTGTACATCGAGTCCGTGGGCACCTGGGCCTCCGACTTCTTCCGGATGAGCCTGCAGGGCACGGCCTTCGGCGGCCTCGAATGGATGCAGTGGTGGACCTACTTCATGATGGCCTGGTGGGTGTCCTGGGGGGCCTTCGTCGGGGTCTTCCTGGCCCGCATCTCCCGCGGTCGCACCATTCGCGGCTTCATCATGGGGGTGCTCGTCGTCCCCACGGTCGTCTTCTTCACCTGGTTCACCGTGTTCGGCGGCACCGCCATCCACGTCGACATGTTCGAAAAGGGCACGATCGCCAAGCAGACCGCGGCGGACATCAACAGCGCGTTCTTCGCGACCCTCGACCACTTCCCGTTCGCGACCGTGACGTCGGCGATCGCCATCGTGCTGGTCGTGATGTTCTTCGTCTCGGGCGCGGACGCGAACACGTATGTGCTCAGCATGATGACCTCGGGCGGTTCACTCGATCCCCAGCGCCGGGTGCTCGTCCTGTGGGGCGTGCTGACCGGCCTCACGGCGATCGCCCTCTTGCTCGCCGGTGGCCTGAACGCCCTGCAGAACACGGTGATCGTCACCTCGGCGCCGTTCCTTGTGATCATCGCAGGCCTGGCGGTCTCCTTCTGGAAGGAGCTGGCCGGCGACCGCCGGGCGGCGGAACAGGCTCTCGAGGACAGGAAGTTCGCCTTGGAGCACGGCACCGGGAGAGATGAGGAAGCGGTCCACGCCGGACCGACGACCACTCCCTCACCCCACTGACACCGGCCAAAGCCCAGTCACCCAGCCCGCAGCCCTCACCCTCAGGAGGAAACGACATGTCCGGCGACATCCGCAGAACGCGGGTCATCGAGACCTGGGCTGCGGCCTGGGACCGCGGCGAGGTCGACGCTCTCGACAGCCTGCTCAGCCCCGACTACCGCCGGCGTAGTTCGCCGGCCGAAGAGGGCCAGTCCCTGCGTGAGTTCAAGGCATCGATCCTCGCGGCACGCTCGGCGTTCCCCGATCTCGTCACGGTCATCGACGAGATCGTGGCGGAGGGCGATCGCCTGGCAGTGCGTTGGCACAGCACCGGCCGGCACGAGGGTTCCTTCCTCGGCGTGCCGCCGACGGGCCGGTCGGTCGTAGTGGACGGGGCCACCTTCGCCCGCTTCGAAGACGACCTGGTGGTCGAGGAGTACGTCACCTGGGACCCTCGTGCGCTCCTCGCCGCACTCGGCATCATCACTGTCGGGGAGGACCGGTGACCCTCCCCACGACTCCTGACGAGGCCCCTGTGAACACACTCCGCACCAAGCCCGACCAAGAAGTGATGAAGCAGGTCAACCGACGGTTCGTCACCGGGGTGACGGTGGTGACCGCCATGGACGGTGACCGCCCCAGAGGGCTGGCGGTGAACGCGTTCGCCAGCATCTCCCTCGACCCGCCGACGGTGATGGTGTGCGTGCAGCGCACCTCGTCGACGTACGAGTGTCTCTTCCGGGCCTCCCATCTCGCGATCAACATCCTGTCCGTCGAGCAGCTGGACGTCGTCAAACGCTTCGCCGCCAAGTCCGACGACAAGTTCAGCGGTCTCGACTGGGAGCCCGGCCGGTTCGGCAGCCCACTGATCGGCCGGAGCAGCGCCCGGATGGAGGTGGAGATCCGCGAGCGCCTTCAGGCCAGCACCCACACCATCTTCGTCTGCCGCGTCGTGGACGCGGAGATCAGCGACCGGACACCGATGATCTACAGCGCCGGGGGGTTCTTCGACGGCGGTGCACTCAGCGCTCTAGGTTGATGCCATGCACGGAGCCGATCGAGGGAAGGCCAGATGAGCAAGGCGAAGCAGGCGACCGACAACGGGAGTATGCAGGGCCGCGTGATCACTGAGATGCGTCGCCGCATCATCAGCGGTGAACTCCCGGCCGGGGGCAGCCTGTCGGAGATCGCACTGGCGGAGTCCTTCGGCGTCAGCCGCACACCGGTTCGCGAGGCACTGAAGCAGTTGCAGACCGAGGGGCTGGTCGAGATCCGGCCTCGCGTGGGGACCTTCGTCACCGCGCCCTCGCGCCGCGAGATCACCGAGTTGTTCGAGATGAAGGAGCTGCTCGAAGGCGCGGCCGCGAGGCTGCTGGCGCGGCGGGGGCGGGTACCCGAGCTCGACCGCCTCGAGGAGAACCTCGCCGAGGCCGACGCCGCCGTCGAGGCCGACGACAAAGAGCGCTACGCCGAGCTCGTCGAGGAGTTCCACGACCTGCTGATCACCGGCGCCGACAACGCCAAGCTCGAAGCGCACTACCGCATCCTCATGAACCAGCTGGCCTACTCCCGGCTCGTGAAGACCTCGCTCAGCCAGCCCGGCCGCGCCCTGCAGTCCGACCGCGAGCACCACAACGTCCTCGAGCTGATCATCGCCAAGGACGGTGACAGTGCGGAGCGGGTGATGCGCGACCACGTCCGCGCGAGCCGACTGGCTCTCATGGCAGGCCTCGACGCCATGGGCAGCGCCTGACACACGCGCCGGACGGCGCAGTCATTGCCGGTTGACGCACGGTGATGAGCGGGGGCCGCGGATCCCGGAGCGGGCGGGATGCCTTGGGCATTTCTCAGTGGTGAAGAACCATCAGGTCTGGCCGCTCGAGGAACCGGGCGATGTCGCGCAGGACGAGCGAACCGAGCTCGCCGTCGACGAGGCGGTGGTCGAACGACAAGGCGAGGGTCGCGGTGTCGCGCAGCCGTATGCGTCCCTTGTGTTCCCACGGCGTTCGCCGCACCTGGCCGAAGCAGAGGATCGCTGCTTCGCCGGGGTTGAGGATCGGTGTTCCACCGTCGATCCCGAAGACACCGATGTTGGTGATCGTGAAGGTCCCGTTCCTCATCCGCTCGGGTGGCGTCTTGCCGGCACAGGCCTGACCGATGAGGTCGGTGAGCGCCAGGGCGATCTCACGCAGGGAGAGCCGCTGGGCAGCGGCGATGTTGGGGACGACGAGCCCTCTCGGCGTCGCCGCGGCGACGCCGAGATTGACGTCGGAGTACTGGACGATCTCACCGGCCGCGGCGTCCCACTTCGCGTTGATCTCGGGATGCCGCGCGATAGCGGTCATCGCCGCCTTGATGACGAGACACAGCGGTGTCAGGCGCACACCCTCGAACGCCTTGTCGGCGCGTGCTCTCTCCAGCAGTTTGAGGGACCGCGTCACGTCGGCAGTGACCCATTCCGTGACGTGCGGAGCGGTGAAGGCGCTCTCGGCCATGGCCTGAGCGGTGTGCTTGCGCACTCCGCGAATCGGCGTGCGCACCACGTCGTCCCGGGGGAGGTCCGGGGCGTTCAGCGCGGTTGCCCGCTGCCCGGCGAGGCGGTGAACATCCTCGCGCGTGATGCGTCCCGACGGGCCTGTGGCAGTCACGAGGCGCAAGTCGACTCCGAGGTCGCGGGCGAGCTTGCGCACCGGCGGGGTGGCGAGGGACTGGGTGGAAGGTGTGACGGCCTGCAGCTCGGGCTTCCTCTTTCGCGGGCGTCGCGCTGTCTGCGCGTGCGCCGGCCCGTAGCCGACCAGGACGGGCTCGCGGGCGGGGGCGGACGGCTGGTCGGCCTGGGCAGGCGGATCGACGGGCTCTTGTTGTGTGGCGTCGAGTCTGGGCGCCGCCGCCTGCGGGCCCGCCTGCGGGGCGCTGTCGTCCTCGACCTCGAACGTGATGATCGGCGCACCGACGGCTACCGCCTCGCCGGCGGCACAGAGGACATCGGCGACGGTCCCGGCGTACGGGCTGGGCAGCTCCACCACTGCCTTCGCCGTCTCGATCTCCACGATGATGTCGTTGACGCCGACCGGGTCGCCGGGTCCCACGTGCCACTCGAGGATCTCGGCCTCGGTCAGACCCTCGCCGACATCGGGGAGATGAAAGTGCTTGGTTGCGAGCATCGTGTTCTCCAGGAGAGGTTCGCCGGACGGTTCAGGGGGCGCACACCCGGTCGACGGCGTCGAGAACTCGATCGAGATCGGGCAGGTAGTCACCTTCCGCCCGCGCCGGCGGATAGGGGACGTTGTAGCCACCGACCCGTTCCACGGGGGCCTCGAGGTTGTAGAAGCAGTGCTCCATGACCGTGGCGGCGATTTCAGCGCCCAGGCCGACGTTGACGGGCGCCTCGTGTACGACCACGACGCGTCCCGTCTTCGACGCCGAGCGGCACAGCTCGGTGGTGTCGAGCGGCGACAGCGAGCGGAGGTCCAGGACTTCCAGCGAACGGCCCTCGGCGGCGGCGACCTCGGCCGCACTGAGGGCGCCCGCGACCGTGGGCCCGTACGCGACCACGGTGACGTCGGCGCCCTCGAGCAGGATGCGTGCGCGCCCCAACGTGTCGCCGTCCACAGGGCGGCCGAGGCCGACCTCGGCCCGGTCCCAGTACCGGTGCTTCGGCTCGTAGAAGATGACGGGGTCGTCGCACGCGATCGCGGCGCGGAGCATGTCGTACGCGTCCTGGGGATGGCCGCATGCCACGACGCGTAGCCCTGCCGTGTGGCAGAAGTACGCCTCATTCGACTCGCTGTGGTGCTCGACCGCGCCGATCCCGCCCCCCACCGGGATCCGGATGGTGACGGGGAGCCGCAGCAGCCCGCGGGACCGTGCCCGCATCTTCGCCAGCTGGCTGACGATCTGATCGAAGGCGGGGTAGACGAAACCGTCGAACTGGATCTCGCACACTGGTCGGTACCCCCGCAGGGCCAGGCCGATCGCCGTCCCGATGATCCCCGATTCGGCCAGCGGGGTGTCCACGACGCGGTCGCCGAACTCGACGGCCAAGCCATCGGTCACCCGGAACACCCCGCCCAGGGACGCGATGTCCTCGCCGAGCAGAACCACACGATCGTCGTCGCGCATCGACTGCCGCAGACCCTCGTTCAGTGCGCGTCCGAGCGTGGTCGTGAAGCCCTTGTCCTGGGCGTCCTTCCTGGCCGAGCCGGCCGCAGCGGTGCTGGTCACAGGAAGGACTCCTCGAAAGTCTCGAAGCCTTCGCGTTCGCGTCGCAGGGCCTCGGTCTCCTCGCACAAGGTGTTGCGGAAGGTGTCGCTCAGGGACGGCTCCGCAATGGCACGGCACTCCCGGCGCGTCTGCGCTGCGAGCTCCTCGGCGTCGGATGCGACCGCGGCGAAGTAGTCCTCGTCGGCCCAGCCGCGCGCCGTGAGCAGAAGGCGCACCCGCTCCACCGGGTCGTGGGCCTCCCACCGGGCGAGCTCAGCACTGTCGCGATAGCGCCCCGGATCGTCCGACGTGCTGTGTCCGGACATGCGATAGGTGTGCGCCTCGATGAACCCGGGTGCTCCACCGGTCCGGACCCGCTCGGCCATGCGCTGCGTGGCGGCGTAGACAGCCAGTACGTCGTTGCCGTCCACAGACACCGCGTCGAGTCCGAATCCCTTGGCACGCTCGCTCAGCGGGCCGGCGTACTGCTTGCTCGCGGGTGTCGAGATCGCCCATCCGTTGTTCTGGCAGAAGAACACGATGGGTGCCGACGTCACCGCCGCCCAGTTGAGCGCCTCGTTGGCGTCCCCCTGGCTCGACGCACCGTCACCGAAGTAGGTGAACACGACGCTGTCGCCGGCGTCGTACCGAACGCCCATCGCATAGCCGACCGCGTGCAGTGTCTGCGTGGCCAGCACAAGACTGTAGATGTGGAAGTGATACCGCTCGGGGTCCCACGAGCCATGGCTCGCACCACGCCACTGCGAAAGCAGTTCTGCTGGTGAGATACCACGGCACAGGGCTGCCACGTGCTCGCGGTAGGAGGGGAAGACCCGGTCGTCCGCTCGAAGAGCGCGGATCGACCCGGCTTGTGCCGCTTCCTGTCCGAGGGACATCAGCCAGAGCCCGAGCTCACCCTGGCGTTGCAGGGAGTACGCCTCCTGGTCGAAGCGGCGCCCGAGCACCATGTCGCGGTACAGCGCACGTACCAGTTCATCGGTCACGTCGAGCATGCCCGCGGCGGCCTCTTCGTTCAGCGTCCCGGCAGGATCGACCAACCGCAGGATGTCGTCGGCGTGGGTCGCCGCAGGCGTCGCACGTGAGTTCGTGCTCATTACTGCCCCCAGGTCCGGGTGCGGTCCACGGCGGCGTATCCCTTACGGAGCGGGCGGGATATCCGCAGCGGCGCCGCCATCACGATCTCCCGGATGGTGAAGCCGGAGAGCGCTGTGACGAGGGCATCGACACGGGCGGGCTCCGCTGCGGCGAAGACGATGCAGCGAGTCCGGTCGGCTTCCACGATCTCGGCCGAATACGCTCGGGCGATGGCGACAACTTCGGCAAGTCGGCCTTCGGGGAAGGTGACCGTCACGAATGCCCCTCGCCGATTGTGCGACTTGTCGTCGGAGAGGCGGACGACCTTGACGACGTCGGGTGACCGGTTCAAGAACTTGACGAGCTGCTGCAACTTGATCTCGTCCGCCGTGTCCACCTCGACGGTGATCCTCCGCAGCCCGTCGACGGGCGCGGCGACTTCCATGGTGAGCACTTCGAACTGGCGATGCGCCAAGATCGAGGCGACCCGTGCGACCGCCAAGGGCACGGCGACGACATCGAGTTGCAGCACGGCACCAACATGGTGCGTGCCTGGCTTCACAGCTTCAGAGAGGGCAGCGCGTGTTGCTGGTTGTATCGCGGCTGACATGAAAGACACGGTGGCAAGGGCCCGATCCGTCCACAACAAAAGTGCGCACGGCGATGCGAAGCACGCTCCTCTCGAGCAGTGCATCCGGCTCGAGAGTGAGCGTTGAGGGAAGCACTGCTTACACTTGCGGGATGTCGGCATCCGTACATCTCGACTCGGTCGATCTGCAGATCTTGGAGTTGTTGCGAGCCGACGGGCGGCGCACCGTTCGCGACATCGCCCGCCAGGTGAAGCTCTCGCCTGCGCCGGTCCGTCGGCGCATCGCGCGCCTCGAGGAGTCGGGAGTCATCACCGGCTACACGATCACGACGGATCAGGCCAAGCTCGGTCAGGGCCTTCAGGCGGTCACTGAGCTGCGCTTCACAGGCGACACGGACATCCACGACATCGTGGAGTTCGCGTCGACTCTGCCGGAGGTCGACGAGGTGTTGACGCTCACCGGCGACGTGGACGCACTCGTCCGCTTGCATGTCGACAATGTCGATGACCTGTCAAAAGTGGTCAATCGTCTGCGTCGTAAGGGTGTCGGTGTGCTGCAGACGAAGACGCTGATCGTCATCGCTTCCTGGCAACGCGGAACTCCCGTGCCCTGAGATCGGACTTCACGAGCGACGCACGCCACGCTCCCCCGAGGTGTCATCGGGGTGGGGTGATCAGGGGCCGAATGAATCCTGGTCAGGCGATGCGCACTTGGAGGGCCCGAGGAGCTGTGCGGTGGTCGGACCCCGAACAGGTCCAGCAGTGCAGGAGCCAAGTTGGCCGACGCCGGACGAGAGCCCGTACCTCCTCTTCCGGATGCTCTGCCTCGGCCTGCACGGCACGGATGCGCTGGGTCATGGACCGGCGGGCAGGCGACCGCAGGGCGCTGGACATGATCCCAGCGCCCCCGGCGGATCCGACCAGCTCCCTACGACCGGCGACGCATTTCCGAACGGCACAGACTCGTCCGCGCGCCGCCGCGCGCGGTCACCATGGTGGAGGTTCAGGTCTCTTCGTCGTCCACGAGCGCGAGCAGCGGCCCTTGCTCGTTCTCGGGAACGTAGCCGGCGTAGTAGTCGTAAAGGTCGCGCCGCGAGATGCGTGCTGCCGCCGGGCCGTCCTGTGCCCGGATCGCCTCAAGCACCTCCCTGTGGTGGTGGAGCGACTCCCGCATGAGCGCTGTGCTGTTGGGTGCATGGGCGAGCTTGTCCGAGATCAGCGAGAGGACAGCACCCCGCACCACCAGGTTGCAGACCTCGATGAGGGAGTTGCGGCTGGCCTGGGCCACCACCTCGTGAAATGCGACGTCCGCCTTGCTGAACTCCTCGTACCCTGCCTCGATCGCGTCCGCCATGACGGCGAGCGTCCGTTCCATGGCAGACAGCTCCTCCTCGGACCGCAGCCGAGCCGCCAGCAAGCTCGCCGACCCGTCGAGGATCATGCGGAACGAGATCAACTCGGCCATCGACACGTTGTCGAACTGGACGAGCCGGGTCATCTCCTTGGTCAGGCCGGCCGACGAGAACGGCAGGATCTCCGGGCCGTTCGGGTCACCCTGGCGCGAGCGGACCAGGCCGTTGCTCTCCAGCACACGCAGGGCCTCCCGCACTGTGGGCCGGCTCGCCCCGAACTGCGCCACCAACTCTCGCTCGCTCGGCAGCCGTTGACCTGGCTTCAGGTCACCTCGCGCGATCGCTTCCTCGATCTGCTCGACGATGCGCTGGTAGAGCCGTACCGGCGGCGATACCTGCCGGAACTGTGCCCCGTCACTCACGGCTTCTCCCCCTCGAGCGTGGTCCATGTCGTCTTCTCCCCGGTGGGCGCCCCGGGGGCGCTGTCCGGCCAGCGCGGGACCGCCTCGGCAGGCCGGGTCCGTTCGTACCACGCCGCCGCCCTCAAGACGCCGAGATCGTCGAAGCGGCGGCCCGCGATCTGCACCCCGATGGGCCGACGGTCAGCCGTAAAGCCGCAGTTGACGGTCGCGGCAGGCTGCCCCGACATGTTGTACGGCGCGGTGAAGCCGATGTGGTACATGGTCTTCCCGTCCTCCATGAACGGCATCGGCTGCTCAGCGGGAAACGCCGCGACCGGAGCCACCGGCGAGAGCACCAGATCGTACGGGACCGTCGCCGCCACGGTCCGCGCCTGGATGCGCATGATCTGCTGGTAGCACTGGAGTACCTTCGTGCCCGGCACGTCCGCGCCCCCCTGACACCATTGGATGATGTGGGGGTGGACGCGCAGCCCGGCCTCGGGCGCCAGTTCGCGGAAGTCGTTCCAGGACCGCACTCGCCAGAACAGATCCAGGTCGTCCAAGAGATCTTGGCTCATGAACGGCGCGACCGGCTCCACGACGGCTCCCGCGGCCTCGAAGACCGCGGCGGCGCGGTTCACCGCGGCGAGGATCTCCTCGTCGCACGGCTCCCCGCAGCCGGCGTCCAGGTGCACCCCCACCCGCAGACCGCGTACATCGCCGTCCAGCGCCGACCAGTCGATGTCCTGCGGCGGCAGGCTCGACCAGTCCCGGGGATCCGGTCGGCTCAGGACTCGCATGAACAGGGCCGCGTCCGCCACGGTGCGGGTCATCGGGCCGGCGGCGCGCCCCTGGTACGGGGCGTCCAGCGGGATCCTCCCGTAACTGGGCTTGAGCGTGGCGAGGCCCAGCCAGGTGCCCGGCAGCCGGATCGATCCCCCTATGTCGGTGCCTACGTGGAGCGGACCGTATCCCCCGGCGGCCGCGGCCCCCGCACCGGAGCTGGAACCGCCCGTGGTCCAGGCGGCGTTCCAGGGGCTGCGTGAAATGCCGTGCCGGCTGGAGACTCCCGAGGAGAGCATGCCCCAGTCCGGCATCACGGTCGACCCGAGTATCACCCCACCGGATTCGAGGACGCGCGCGGTGATGGGCGCGTCCGCCTCGGGGACGACCGGCTCGGCCCCCGCGTTGCCCGAGGGCATGGGGACGCCCCTGCGGGCGACGTTCTCCTTCAGCGTCACGGGCACGCCGTCGATGAGCCCGAGCGGTTCCCCCGCTGCCCATCGCGCCTCGCTGGCCAAGGCTGCTTTGCGGGACTCCTCCGGATCCCTCACCCAGAACGCGTTGAGCACACTCTCGCGCGCCACGATCACCGACTGGACGGCGTCGTGGACCTGGACCGGCGACAACGTGCGGTCAGCGAATTTGGCCACCAACTCGACGGCCGGCATGGCGGCCAGGCCCTGTTCTGAGAGCACCCGCACCCTCCTTCGTTCGCGACGTCCGGGGCATGCGAACCCTTGACAAGAACAGTTTCAGTCGCCACGGTACCTGACAAGTGAGCTTACTGGTCAGGCCAGTTGCAAGCGAAAGGTGGCGTCCATGACGCGGGACACCAAGGTCGTGCGGCTCGCCGTGATTCCGGGCGACGGAATCGGTCCTGAGGTCGTGGCGGCGACCGTACCCGCACTTCACGCCGCGCTGGAGGCCGACGGCCACCGGCTCGACGTGACCCAGTTCGACTGGGGAGGCGAACGGTTCCTCCAGCAGGGCGCGGCGATGCCGGCCGATGCGGCCGACCTCGTCAAGAAGAGGGACGCCGTGTTATTCGGTGCCGTCGGACGTCCCGATGTGCCGGAGCATGAACTGGTCTGGGGCCTGATCATCGGCCTCCGGCAGCAACTCGACCTCGCCGTGAACCTCCGCCCGGTGCGCGCGTTCCCCGGCGTTCCCACCAAGGTGCGCGACACCGATGGCGTGGACCTGGTGATCGTTCGCGAGAACACCGAGGGCGAGTACGTCGGCGCCGGCGGGGTGGCGCACGCCGGCAGCGGACACGATCTCGGCATCGAGGTCGCCGTGCACTCCCGTCGCGTCATCGAGCGGGCGGCACACCAGGCCTTCGCCCTGGCCGGTCGGCGTTCGGGACACCTGTGCCTGGTGACCAAGTCCAACGCGATGCGATACGGCTATCCGCTGTGGGACCGGGTCGTGCGCGAGGTCGGCGAGCACTACCCGGAGGTCCGGCTGGAAACCGTGCTGGTCGACGCCATGGCCGCCCGCATGATCCAGGCTCCGCGATCACTTGACGTCCTGCTCACCAGCAACCTGTTCGGCGACATCCTGTCCGATCTCGCCGCGGTACTCGCCGGCGGTATGGGCATGGCGCCCAGCGCCAACGTCCTTCCGGGCGCGGATGTGCCGGGGATCTACGAACCTGTCCACGGCTCCGCACCCGACATCGCCGGGAAGGGCGTGGCGAATCCGGTGGCATGCATGCTCTCCGGCGCACTGCTGCTCGACGACCTCGGACACACCAGCGCGGCTCGCCGTATCCGTGACGCGGTGGCGGGCACCTTGCGAGATGCCAGGCACCACACGGCCGACATCGGTGGCAACGCCACCACGGCGGATGTGGCGTCCGCCGTCCTGCACACGATGGAAAGCCAGAGGTAGAGCATATGAGACATGACAAGCAGCTGACGCGGCACACCGGGGCGGTCGCAGCCACACTCGCATCCCTGCTTCTGGCGGCCTGCTCGGCGGGGTCCACGGCAGACGGGAACAGCACCGGCAGCCCCGACAAGAACAGCGACAGCCTGAAGATCGGCCTCAACGCCGAGCCGGCCAACCTCGACATCACCAAGACCGCCGGTGCCGCCATTCCCCAGGCGCTGCTCTACAACGTCTACGAGAACCTGGTGAAGGTCGACGCGTCCGGGAACATACAGCCCCAACTGGCCAAGTCGTGGAGCCTGTCCAAGGACCGCAAGACGTACACGTTCCAGCTGGTGAAAGACGCCAAGTTCAGCAATGGCGCAGCGTTCACGGCCGACGACGCCAAGTTCTCCATCGAACGCGTCAAATCCGACTGGACGATAGCGCAGAAGGCCCAGATGAACGTCGTCGACACAGTACAGGCGGCGTCGCCCACCGAACTCAAGGTCACCCTGAAAAGGCCGAGCAACGACTGGCTGTACCGGATGACCACCCGCGTCGGCGTGATGTTCAGCCGGACCGGCGTGAGCAAGCTCGCCACCGAGCCGGTGGGCACCGGCCCTTATGTGGTGAAGAACTGGAAACGCGGCGACTCGATCACGCTGGCCCGTCGTGACGGCTACTGGGGGCGCGAACCGCACTTCAAGTCGGTCACCCTCAAGTACTTCAAGGACCCGACGGCCATGAACAACGCGCTGCTCACGGGCACCATCAACGTGATCGGCACGATGCAGACCCCGGACTCTCTGGACCAGTTCCAGAAGAACTCGAAGTACAAGGTCATCGAGGGCACGACCAACGGCGAGGTGGTCCTCTCCCTCAACAACGGCTCGGGCCCGATGCGGAACCTGAAGGCTCGTCAGGCAGTCCGCTACGCCATCGACCACAAAGCGCTGCTGGACACCTGCTGGGCAGGCCGCGGCAAACTCATCGGCAGCATGGTCCCGCCGACCGACCCGTGGTACCAGAACCTCACGAACCAGTATCCCTACGACCTCGGCAAGGCCAAGAAGCTCCTCAAGGAGTCCGGCGAAGCAGGCCAGACGCTGCGGCTGCGCATTCCGACGCTGCCTTATGCCACCGCGTGCGGCACCGTGGTCAAGAGCCAGCTCGAACAGGCCGGGTTCAAGGTCAAGCTGGACCAGCTGGAGTTCCCCGCCGCGTGGCTGAGCACCGTGTTCAAGAACGCCGACTACGACATGTCCATCATCGCCCATGTGGAACCCCGCGACATGCAGACGGTGTTCGGGGAGAAGACCTACTACACCCGCTACGAAAACCCTGAATTCAGCGCGTTGCTGGAGAAGGCGGACCAGGGCACCCAGCAGGAGCAGATCACCTACATGCGGGACGCTGCCCGGCTTCTGTCCAAGGACGCCGCGGCCGACTGGCTGTTCCTGCTGCCGAACCTGATGGTGGCGGACAAGGGCATCACCGGCCTGCCGGTGAACTCCGTCTCCGAGTCGCTGGACCTCACCGGTCTGGGCCGGTCATGAAAGGCGGCGTCAACCGATGATCGTCCGTCTGGTGCAGCGGATCGCGATCCTCCTGGCCAGCCTTGTCGTGAGCTCCGTGATCGTGTTCGCGTTCATGGCGGTGCTGCCAGGGGATCCGGCCCGCGTCGCCCTCGGCGTCAGCGCGTCGGACACGGCGGTGGCGCAACTGCGCGAGCAGTTCGGGCTCGACCGGCCGCTCGTGGTCCAGTACCTCAACTGGGTACAGGGACTTGTGACCTTCGACCCCGGGAACTCCTACATCTCGCAGACGCCGATCGGCCCGCAGATCGCCGACCGCCTCCAGGTCACCCTGTGGCTCGTCGTCACCGGGATGGTGCTCGCCTGCATCCTGGCGATCCCCATGGGCACGCTCATGGCTGTGCGGCACCGCAGGCCGTCCGGGCTCATCCTCTCGGCCCTGTCTCAAGTCGGCGTGGCCGTCCCGGCGTTCCTCGCGGGCATCCTTCTGATCACCGTGTTCGCGGTGGGGCTCGGGTGGCTGCCGGCGAACGGCTGGACACCCCCGGCGCAGGATCCGGTCCTGTTCCTCAAGCAGCTGGTGCTGCCCGCGCTGTCCCTCGGAATGGTGCAGGCGGCCATGCTCACCCGCTATGTCCGCAGCGCCGTGCTCGACGTCCTGCGGGAGGACTATCTGCGCACCGCTCGCGCCAAAGGACTTCGCCCGACGCAGGCGCTGCTGCGGCACGGCCTGCGGAACGCGGCGGTGCCCGTGGTCACCGTCCTGGGGTTGCACCTCGCCACGCTGCTGGTGGGCGCCGTCGTCATCGAACGGGTCTTCGTCATCCCCGGGCTCGGCAGCTTGCTGCTGGACAGCGTGTCCAACCGGGACCTCATCATGGTGCAGGACGTGGTCATGATCATCGCAATGGCGGTGCTGCTCGTGAACTTCCTGGTGGACGTCATCTATCTGGTGATCGACCCGCGGCTCAGGGTGGGTGCGTCATGAGTGCTCTGGATACGGAAGCCGCCGTCGCGTCCGCGGTGCCCGACGGCCGTCGGCGGCGCCGCCCGATGGCAGGCAGCCTCCTGGTGGGCGGTCTCATCGTCTCGGTCGTGCTCGGCATGGCACTGCTGTCCTTCGTGTGGACCCCGCACGACCCGACCCTGGTGAATCCCTCGGCGCGGCTGGAGAAGCCGTCGCTGGAGTACTGGTTCGGCACGGACAAATTCGGCCGCGACGTGTTCAGTCAGCTCCTGATGGGCTCGCGCACCACGCTGTTCGTCGGCTTCGTGGCGGTGGGGGTCGCCGCCCTGGTCGGAGTGCCCCTCGGCATCGTGGCCGGAATGGCGCCCCGCTGGTTCGGCGAGCTGCTGATGCGCGGCAACGATCTGCTTCTCGCCTTCCCGGCACTCCTGTTGGCCATCATGTTCGCCGCCGTGTACGGCGCCGGCACGCTGGTCGCGATGGTCGCCATCGGCATCGCGTCCATCCCCAACTTCGCCCGGTTGATCCGCGGCGGCACGCTGCAGGTCATGAAGACCGAATACGTCATCGCCGCGCGCGCGGCGGGCCGCGGACCGTTCGCGATCGGCCTGCGGCATGTCCTTCCCAACGTCAGCAGTCTCGTCATCGTGCAGGCGTCGGTCGGTTTCGCCATCGCCGTACTCGCCGAAGCCGCCCTGTCCTTCCTCGGCTTCGGAACGCCGCCCCCCACACCGTCCTGGGGCCGGATGCTGCAGGAGAGCCAGGAGATGCTGTCGTCCGCTCCCCGGCTCGCCGTGTTTCCGGGCATCGCGATCGCGGTGGCGGTGCTCGGATTCAACCTGCTCGGTGACGGCCTGCGCGACCGTTTCGACCCCAAGCTGGAGGACCGCCGATGACCGCGGCACCTGACACGGCACCGGACTCCGGGGCGGGCTCCTCCGGCTCCCCCGACGACGTGTTGGCCGTTCGGAACCTGGACGTAGCGGTGGGCGGCCGCAAGCTCGTCGAAGATGTCGACTTCACCATCCGGGCCGGTGAGCGGGTCGGCCTGATCGGTGAGTCGGGGTCGGGCAAGTCGCTGACCGCGCTGAGCGTCATGGGCCTGCTCCCCGAGGGGCTCCGGGCCACTGGATCGGTGCGGCTCGCCGGAGTCGACCACGACCTGGTGGGTGCCGACGAGGCGCGGATGTCCCGGGTGCGGGGCAAGGAGATCGCCATGGTCTTCCAGGAGCCCATGACCGCTCTCAACCCCACGATGAGGGTCGGGCGGCAGATCGCCGAAGTGCTGCTGGTCCACCGGACCAGGCCCGACCGCGCGTCCGCCCGAGCCGCCGCCGTGGAACTGCTCGCCCAGGTGGGTCTTCCCGATCCCGCGGCCGCCGCGCACGCCTACCCGCACCAGTTCTCCGGAGGCCAGCGGCAGCGGGTGGTGCTGGCCATCGCCCTCGCGAACGACCCCGCGCTCCTGGTCTGCGACGAACCCACCACCGCGCTCGACGTCACGGTGCAGGCGCGGGTGCTCGACCTGATCGTGCGAGGCGTCCAGGACCGCAGGTCGGCCATGCTCTTCATCACCCACGACCTGGCCGTGGTCGCCACCGCCTGCGAGCGGGTCATGGTCATGTACGGCGGGCGGGTGGTCGAGTCCGGCCCGGTCCGGGAGGTGTTCACGCGCCCCCGGCACCGCTACACCCAGGGCCTGATCGGCGCGTCGGACCTGACCGTGGTCGACGACCGCGGTCGGCTGGTCACGATCGGCGGGTCGGTTCCGCCGGCGGGTCAGTTCCCGGCCGGATGCGTCTTCAGAAACAGGTGCGCTTCTGCGACCGAGGTGTGCGCCACCAGGCCGGAATGGGTCCCGACCGGACCGGACTCCGGCTACGCATGCTTCCACCCGGTATCCGAGCCGGCATCCGAGAGCGGCGCACGCGGGACCGGCATGACCACGAACCAGGAGGCCGGCCGTGGCTGAGCAGCCGACCAGCGCCACCCTCGCACCCGGGTCGCAGACCGGCCCCGTGGACGCCATCAGCGTCCGCGACGTCACGCGCGACTACCGACGGCCTCGTACCTCGCTGCTCCGCCCGAGCCCACCGGTGCACGCCCTGCGCGGCGTCAGCTTCACCATCCCCCAGGGGCAACGGTTCGGCATCGTGGGCGAGTCGGGGTGCGGCAAGTCGACCCTGCTGCGGATTCTGGCCGGGCTCGACCACCCCACCAGCGGCAGCGTCGCGATCGACGGCCGGGACATCACCGGGCTCCGGGAGAGACAGCTCCGGTTCGTCCGCGAGCGACTCCAACTCGTGTTCCAGGACCCGATGAGTTCGCTGGACCCGCGCATGCGCGTCGGCGACATCGTGGCGGAGCCGCTCGTCGCGCAGGGGCACCGGAACCGCGGTGAGCGGGTGGCCGAGTTGCTCGAGGCAGTCGGCCTGCAAGCAGACGCAGCGGACCGGTATCCGCACCAGTTCTCCGGCGGCCAGCGGCAGCGCATCTCGATCGCGCGCGCTCTCGCCCCCCGTCCGAAGATCATCGTGGCCGACGAGCCGGTGAGCGCCCTGGACGTGTCCGTACGGGCCCAAGTGCTCAACCTCATCGCGGACCTCGTCGACGAGCTGTCCCTCACGCTGGTCTTCGTCTCACACGACCTGTCCGTGGTCCGTCATGTGTGCGACCGGGTCGCGGTCATGCATGACGGGCAGATCGTGGAGACCGGGTCCACGGAGCAGGTGTACGAGGAACCACAACATTCCTACACACGCAGGCTCATCGCCGCCGTTCCGACTCTGGGCAAGGCACTGTCCGGAGTGTCGGCGGCCGATCTCAACCGGGAGTACCGACCTTGACCACCCATGTCAACCCCGCCAGCGGCGACAGCCCCGTGGGGAGGGAGTTTCCCGAGGGGCTTCCCATCGGCGACGGCTGGGTGGAGGCACCCGCCGCCGAGGACGTCCGCTTTCCCTACGACGGGACGCTCGTCGCGCGGGCGCCGGTCGGGGACACCTGCCTCGCACGCCACGCGGTGGACGCGGCCGTCGCGGTCCGCGAGCGGGTCGGCAGACTCCCCTCGCACACACGCAGGGCGGCGCTGCTCGCGACGCACGAGGCGGTCGCCTCCCGACGCGCGGACTTCGAGCGGCTCCTGGTCCTGGAGACCGGCAAGCCGCTGGTCGACTGCCGTGTCGAGGTGGATCGCACCCTGCTGACACTGCTGACGGCGGCCGAGGAAGTAGCGCGGCTGCACGGGGAGACGGTCCCGCTGGACCTGCTGCCGTCGGGCGAGGGGCTTCTCGGCTTCTGGACCCGCAAACCGATCGGCGTGGTGGTGGGCATCTCGGGCTTCAACTACCCGCTGCTGCTCGCCGCGCACAAGATCGCGCCGTCGCTGGCCGCCGGCTGCCCGGTCATCGCCAAGCCCGCCCCGCAGACGCCGCTGGCCACCCTGTGGCTGGTGCACCTCCTCCGCGAGGCCCTTCGTGACGGCGGCGCGCCGCAAGCCGCGGTGCAGTTGGTGACCGGGGGCCCCGAGGTGGGCGTCGCGCTGACCACCGACCGCCGGATCGGGGCGGTGTCCTTCACCGGTTCGGCCGCCGTGGGCCACCAGATCGCCCGGGACGCTGCACCCACCAAGGTGCTGCTCGAACTGGGCTCCAACGCCGCCTTGGTGGTGGCCGCCGACGCCGACCTCGACGCCGCCGCCGATGCGGTGGTACGCGGCGGGTACTACGCGTCGGGCCAAGCGTGTATCAGCGTGCAGCGGGTCATCGTGGTGGACGCCGTGCGGAAGGAGTTCGTGGCCCGCTTGACGGAGCGAGTGGCCCATGTGGTCGTGGGCGATCCCCGCGATCCGGCGACGACAGTCTCGGCACTCATCGACCAGCGGTCGACCAAGCGGGTGTGCGCGTGGCTGGAGGAGGCGGTGGAAGCGGGGGCGGTGCCGGCGGCCGGAGGCCGGGTCACCGACGGGGTGATCGAGCCCACCGTGCTGCTCGACGTGGACCGCGCCCTCGCCGTCTGGGACGAGGAAGTCTTCGGCCCCGTCGTCGCGGTACGGTCCGTGCCCGATCTGGAGACGGCCTTCGACGTGGTCAACGACTCGCGCTACGGACTGCACGCGAGCATCTACACCAGCGCCCTTGACACGGCGTTCGCCGCTCTCGACCGCCTGGAGGTGGGCGGAGTGGTCATCAACGAGGTTCCCGGGTTCCGTTCCGACGTCATGCCGTACGGCGGCGTGAAGGACTCCGGGGCCGGACGGGAGGGTCCGAGGTTCGCCATCGAAGAGCTCACCGTAACCCGTATGGCAGTGATCCGTCCGACGACAACGAAGCCGTGAGGACCATGCAAGCAAAGGACCGCACCGATGCGGTGGACGCGTACTCCCGCATGTTCAGGCTCGACGGCCGCAGGGCTGTCGTGGTGGGCGCCGGCAGCGGAATCGGCCGCGAGAGCGCCCTGGCCCTCTCCGCGCACGGCGCTACGGTGGTGTGCGCCGACCTTGACCTGACGGCGGCCACGGCGTCGGCGTCGATGGGGCCGGGCCTTTCGGCGTACGCCCTCGACGTGCTCGACGCCGAGGCGGTCGTGCGCGCAGCCGAGGAGCTCGGACCCGTCGACGTGCTCGTCTTCACCGCCGCGACGAACGTGCGCAAGTCCCTGCTCGACTACACGACGGAGGAATTCGAGCGGGTCGTGGCACTCAATCTGCGCGCATCCTTCGACCTGGTACGGGCGTTCGGCCGTGGCATGGCCGAACGTGGCAGGGGAAGCATCATAGGCTTCAGCTCGATTCGCGCGGTGGCCGTCGAGCCGGGACAAGGGGTGTACGCGGCCACGAAGGCCGGCCTCGTCCAGCTGCTGCGGACCGCGGCGGCCGAGCTCGGCCCGTCGGGCGTGCGGGTGAACACCATCGCCCCGGGCATCGTGGACACACCGCTGACCGCGCAGATCAGGGCTGTGCCGGATTGGTCGGAGGCCTATGCGACCAAGAGCGCCCTGGGCCGCTGGTCCCGCGCCGACGAGCTGGCCGGCGCCGTCGTCTACCTCGCGTCGGACGCGTCATCCTTCGTGACGGGCAGCCAGCTCTTCGTGGACGGAGGCTGGACAGCGATCGACGGACGCTATACGCCGCCCAACTGACTGGACGTCGGGCGGGAGTTGGTAGCACTGAGGTCCTCAGAGGGCCCCGCGTCGCTCCCCGCCCCGGCGACAACGTACGACCTATCCCGGGCGCAGGCTTCTTCAAGTCCTGCGCCCGGGATGCGTCCTGGGAAAGTGGTGCAGCGGCTCCGCCTGATCCGGAGGTTCGCTTCCGCAGCTCTACCGCACCCACTGATCGGGAGCGAGTCAGTCGATTCGCTCGAAGGGTTCCTCGCCTTCTTCGTCCGACGCGACCGTGAAGAGGACCTTCTCGAGCTTTCCGGTGAACGCGAATTCGCCGTCATAGCTGGGTGAGGAGGGAGACAGGGTGTCCCGGCCGATGTCGAGGCCCTGCCATCCCAGGAAGTGCGGGAGGACCCGCGGAATGTCCCCGTTGCCGACCGGCTTTCCTGACACGTACAGGTTTCCAACGCCCCGCATGTCACCGGTCTTGACGAATTCGAGGGCCAACTCCGCCGGGCCGGTCGGGAGTTCTTCCGCCGAGGTCACCGTGTACCGAGTGCCGAGGAAGTTGTACTCGTAGACCAGCCGGTTGTCCTTGACGTACAGGACGTATCCGCTGCTGATGTTGCCCAGGGACACCAGGACACCCTCGTCCGACGCGGCGGCCCGGTCGACGAACGCGGTGATGCGGTGGCCGCGGTTCATCACCGGTGGCACCGCGGCGCCGGGCAGATGGGCCATGCCGGGGTAGTAGGTGAAGGTGGTGCGCCTGCGCGGAGAGCCGGGACGCGGAATCTTCGCCCGGTAGGCGAATCCTTGGTCGTCCAGCGGCAGCACATCGTATTTGCCTGCCTCCACCCAGAAGCGAGCGACCATCTTCTGCAGTTGCTCGGGCTGCGCCTGCGCCAGGTCGTTGCATTCCGAGAAGTCGGTGTCGTGGTGGTAGAGCTCCCATTGGTCCGCGTCGAAGGACGTTCCGCGTTGGTGGTAGGTGACGGCCTTCCAGCCGTCGTGCCAGATCGCGCGGTGGCCGAACATCTCGAAGTACTGGGCTTCCTTGCGCGTCGGCGCGGTCGGCGAGTCGAAGGTGTACGCCATGCTGACACCGTGGATCGGCAGCTGCGGGATGCCGTTGTAGACCGAGGGGGCCTGCAGACTCAGCAGTTCGAAAAGGGTCGGGACGATGTCGGTGACATGGTGGAACTGTTGCCTGATCTCGCTGGTGCGCGGCAGCCCCCGGGGCCAGTGCACGATGAGCGGGCAGCGGACGCCGCCTTCGTGGGTGTTCTGCTTGTAGCGCTTGAACGGCGTGTTGCCCGCCTGTGCCCAGCCCCAGGGGTAGTTGGCATGAGCGCGTGTGGTGCCGATCTCATCGATCCGCGCGACCATCTCCTCGAAGTCCTCTGGGACGCCGTTCTGGAATGCGGTGGGGTTGAGCGAACCCTTCTGCCCGCCTTCCTGGCTGGCCCCGTTGTCCGAGAGCAGGATGGTGATGGTGTTCTCCATCTGGCCTATCCGCTCCAGGAATTCCATGAGCCGGCCGATGTGGTGGTCGGTGTGGTCGACCATCGCCGCGTAGGCCTCCTGGAGGCGTACGGACAGCTTCTTCTCGTCGTCAGACAGTTCGTCGAAGGGAACGACCCCGGGGTTGCGCGGCGCCAGTTCGGTGTCGGGCGGCAGGATGCCCCGTTCGATCTGGCGGGCGTGCCGGGCGGCGCGCTCGGCGTCCCAGCCGTGGTCGAACCGGCCCCGGTACTTCTCCAGGTATTCCTGGGGAGCCTGGTGCGGGGCGTGCGCCGCACCGAACGCCAGATACAGGAAGAAGGGCTTTTCCGGGGTGACCGACGTCTGGTCCCTGACGAATTCGATCGCCCGGTCGACCAGGTCCTCACTGAGGTGATAGCCCTCTTCCGGGCTCTTCGGCGGATCCACGGCATGGTTGTCGTAGAACAGTTCCGGATAGAAGCTGTCCGTCTCGGCTTCCAGGAATCCGTAGTAGCGCTCGAACCCGCGGCCCAGCGGCCACTGGGTGTACGGCCCGGACGCGGTGGTCTGCTCCATCGGCGCCAGGTGCCACTTGCCCACGGCCATGGTGTTGAAGCCGCTGTCACGCAGCACCTCAGGCAGTGTCGCGGCGGCCTTGGTGATCCGTCCGCGACCGCTCGGGAAGCCGGTGTCGAAGTTGGACAGCATGCGCATGCCGACGGAGTGGTGGTTCCGGCCGGTCAGCAGGCAGGCACGGGTCGGCGAACACAGCGTAGTGGTATGGAAGTTCGCGTAACGAAGGCCGTCGGCGGCGAGGGCGTCCATGGCCGGGGTGTCGATGTCCGAGCCGAAGCAGCCGAGGTCGGAGAAGCCGACGTCGTCGAGCACGATGACCACGACATTGGGCGTGTCCTCGGGAAGCGCCTGCTGATCGGGCCACCACGGAGTCGATTCCTCGTAGGTCGTGCCGATCTTGCCTTGGAAGGTACCGCTCGCGGACGGCAGATGCGGAGAGGCGTTGGTCATCCAGGACGCTCCTTTTGCATGGACATTCGAACGTGCGCTGCACCGACAGGCAGCGGGGTCCGCACTCATCACGTCTGCTGGGCGGCGCGGCGGTCGGGCGGGCGGAACCCGAATAGTTGACGCGGTCGGCAGACCCCTGGAGGTTCCGAGGAGGGCTCCCAGTTAACTGGTCTTACCAGTAGCCCGAGTTTGAGTTTGACCGGCCGTCACTCGCGTGTCAACCACGGCTGCCCATGCCCGTGCGTCCGTCGTCAGGCGGCGGTTTCCCTGCCGACCGGCCCTCGACGCCGGGACGCTCACCGCGGGCCGTCCCCCGCGATCCGCCACAGCCACGCGCCCTGAGGCGAGGGCGGAGGCGGTCGCCCGAGCGGTCCGTCAGCGGGTCCCGGGCAGGTCCGCCGCGCAGCGGAACCCCATGTGCCCGGTGCTGCTGTCGGGTGTGTTGGACGTGCGCGCGGCGACGCGGTAGCGGTTGCAGTACGACGCATGGCACAGGTAGGAGCCGCCGCGGATCACCTTCGCCTCCCCCGTGGGAGGTCCGGCCGGGTCCTCGCGGGTCTCCGGGCGGTCGGCCGCGTGCCATGTGGTGCTCCACCAGTCGGAGCACCATTCCCACACATTGCCCGATGTGTTGTACAGGCCGAAGTTGTTGGGCCTGTAGGTCTTGACCGGCGCGGTTCCCAGAAACCCGTCCTCACCCGTGTTGTCCTGCGGGAACTTCCCCTGCCAGATGTTGCAGCGGTGCTGGCCCCGGGGCAGGAGCTCGTCCCCCCAGGGGAAGCGGGAGCGTTCCAGACCGCCACGCGCCGCCATCTCCCACTCCGCCTCCGTGGGCAATCGCTTGCCCGCCCATGCCGCGTAGGCGGACGCGTCGCGCCAGGACACGTGGACGACAGGGTGGTTCGACAGATCGGTCCATGACGACCCCGGCCCGTAGGGGGCCCGCCAGCACGCCCCGTCAACCGCGAGCCACCAGGGCGCCTGCGCCACGGTGCCCTCGCGCACCAGATGCCGGGCGTCAGGGTGGACGAGTGCGTAGAACACGAAGGACCAGCCGTAGCGCTCGGCATCGGTCCGGTAACCGCTGCTGCGCACGAACGTCGCAAACTGCCTGTTGGTGACGGTGGTCGCGTCGATGAGGAACGGTGACAGCCGCACCGCCCGGACCGGGCCTTCGCCGTCATCGGGGAACGCGTCGGCGTCGTCACCTCCCATCAAGAACGTTCCTCCGGGGATGCGCAGCATGGCGCGCAGCACCTGCGCCGGGGCCCGCCCCGAGCCTTGGAGCGGCACGGCAGATGGCTCGGGTATCTCCTGGTCGCCCCCTGACGTGGGGGCGCAACATGCGCCTGACATCGCTCCTCCGACCTCGGCGGCTGTTCCTCACCCGACTGACCGCACATTCGTCCGTGGCGTGGGTTCGAGAGTACGGGCCCGCCATGCCTGCCCCGACCGGCTGCCGAGGCGCGCGCCCGGCGGTCTCCTCGATGGTGTCGGTGCCCTGGAAGCCGATCCCTCCCTGCGGCCTTGACCGCATGGCCTCCAACCGGCCCCCAGAAATGATCAAGAGGCCGTGTCGGCATACCCCGACACGGCCTCTGACCTGCTGCTACGCAAGTCGGGACGACAGGATTTGAACCTGCGACCCCTTGACCCCCAGTCAAGTGCGCTACCAAGCTGCGCCACGTCCCGTTGCCCGTTGTGACCTGGGGTTTCCCTGGCCGAACGTGCACGGAAACAATACCGCACTCGGGGCGGTGGTCGCGCACTCCTTTTGTCCGACGCGGCCACGCAGCGTCGCTACGGCCGGACCGAGGAGCGCGGTGCGGCTCAGTCGGCGGCCGGCAGGCCCAACTCCGGGTAGGACTCCAGAAGTCGGGGCGGAGCGGCCTGGCGCCAGGAGTCCGCGAGGATGTCGCGCAGCTCCCCGGTGTCCTCCAGTGCCGCGAGCCGCACCCGGACCCACGCGAAGCTCGCCTCATGGTCGGCGATCCAGAACTTCCCGGGCTCCGCCAGGACCAGTTCGTCGCGCTCCTCCTTGGGGCAGCGCACGGCGATGGAGGTCTCGTCCTCGGGCAGCGTGGCGAACATCTTCCCCGCGACCCGGAACGTGGGCATGCTCCACGCGATCTTCTCCGTCGTGTCCGGCAGAGAGAGGGCGATCCGGCGTACGTCTTCGGCATCCAGCATGGAACGCACCGTAGCCAATCCCACTGACAATCAGCTGCTGAGAGCGGGTTCGGTGACATCAGCGGCCTCGGCGGCGCCGATGTACTTGTAGAAGATCGTCGTCGGACGCAGCACCCCCGAGGGCGTCCTCGCGTAGTCGGGGATGACGCCGGCCCGGATCCAGCCCGCCGACCGATACAGGGACTCGGCCGGGCTGCCCGTCTCGGTGTCCAGATGGAGCAGGGTCACGCCCGCCTCCGCGGCCGCGCGCTGCGCGGTGACGAGCAGCGTCCGCCCCGTCCCCCGGCCGCGCCCGTCCCGGTGCACCATCAGCTTGATCAGCTCGGCGCGATGACGGCTGTTGGGTTTGTCCGGGAAGGCCAGGCTGACCGTGCCGACGACCCGGCCGGCGGCGTACGCGGCCCACACGGCGAGGCGGCCGTCCTCCATGGCGGCCGCCCGGCTTCGCCACCACTCGGCCGCGGCATCGCGATCGAGCGGGGCGAGGAATCCGACCGACGCTCCCCCGTTCACGGTGTCGGTCAGCAGATCGGTCAACCCCTCCAGGGAGGTCAGAAGTTGGCGGGGCGTCAGGCGTATGACGGTCATGGCAGCACCACAGCCAGGACGTAGCGCACCTCGTCCGGCCCCGGGCACCGGAACCGCGTCGGCCCCCACACCCGCAGGCGCAGACAGTCCCCCGCGTCGAGCCCGTGCTCGGCTTCCTGGGCCATGACCTCGAGCCGCCCGTCGAGCACCCAGATGTGCTGCTCCAGGCCGGGTACGGGAGGCCGGTCGTACGCGATGTCGGCGCCGGCCCTCAGCCGCCCCTCGACGAGCTCGCCCCGCAGCCCGGCGTGCGGCGGCGACACCGAGCGTCGTACGAACCCGGAGGCCTGGTCCTCCCACACGGTCTGGTCTGCGGCCCGTACCAGCTGGGCGGGCTCGGCCTCGACCTCGCTGAGCAGCTGCGACATGGTGCGTCCGTAGACGCCGCACAGACGGTTCAGGAGCGAGGCCGTGGGGCTGATCTCGGCCCGCTCGGCCCGCGACAGCGTCGACCGGCTCACTCCGGTGCGCTCCGCCAGCTCCCCCAGGGACCAGCCGCGTTCCGCCCGCAACTCGGCCAGGCGCCCAGCGAGCCGGACATCTACGGCCTCCGGTTCGGTACCACCCGTGGCAGCACCCTCCTCTTGTCTCATATTCGGCATGCTATCCCATATATGAGACGTGCTGGGTGTGGTCCGGCGTGAGGACGAGCACGGCGTCGACATCCGGGGCGTCGATGACCTTGCGGTGATCGTCGACCGTACGGATGCCGGGGATGCGGTCGGCGGCGCGGGCCCGCAGCGCGGGGTCGTGTTCGGCGACCACCGTCACGTGGGAGCCTCACGCATCCGAATACGACTCAATTGATCTATCTGCGGCGTACAGCCGTATCCCTCCTCGGAGACCTGAAAAAGCACCCGGAGACCGAGGAGTCAAGCTCTGTCATGCCCACACCGCACCTGGCCCTGCCGCCCAGCGACCGTGTCCTGTCGCCGCTCACCGGCTGGACGCGGGCGCACTGGGAGGCGCTCGCCGACCGGCAGTTGGAGGCGCTGGTTCCCTATGCGACGCCGGGACTCGCGCAGTACCGGCTGCCCGGCAGGACCTCCTGGTCGGGTGTGGTGTCGGACGGCCTGGAAGGATTCGCACGGTCATTTCTGCTGGCCTCTTTCCGGATCGCCGGAGCACAGGGCGAGGTGGACCCCCGTCTCGTGGAACGGTACGCGCGGGGTCTGACAACGGGCACGGACCGCGACAGCGGCGAGGCCTGGCCCGAAGTCACGGACTGCTCCCAGCAGATGGCGGAGGCGGCCCTGATCGCCGTCGGACTGCACGAGAGCCGCCCCTGGATCTGGGACCGCCTGGACACCGACGTACGGGAGCGGATCGTGGACTGGCTGTGGGGTTTCGTGGGCCGCCGCACCTGGAACAACCACTGGCGCCTGTACCAGGTGGTGGCCGAGCAGTTCCTGGCCTCGGTCGGCGCGCCGTACCGGCAGGACGACATCGACGCCGGGCTCGACCGCATCGAGGACTGGTACGTCGGCGACGGCTGGTACAGCGACGGCCAGGGACGCGGCTTCGACTACTACAACGGCTGGGCCATGCACCTGTACCCGCTGCTGTGGTCCCGGATGACCGGGGGCGAAGGCGGCGGCCGCGGCCGGGTCTACCGGGACCGGCTTGCCCAGTTCCTCACGGTCTACCCGCGGTTCTTCGGCGGCGACGGCGCGCCGGTGCACCAGGGACGCTCCCTGACGTACCGTTTCGCCACCACGGCCCCGGTGTGGCTGGGTGCCCTCACGGGCTGCACCCCGCTGGCTCCGGGGCTCACGCGCCGGCTGGCGTCCGGGGCAGTGAGTCACTTCGTGGAGCGCGGGGTGCCCGATGAGCGGGGGCTGCTGCCGCTCGGCTGGTACGGCACGTTCCTGCCGATGACGCAGCCGTACTCGGGGCCCGCGTCACCGTACTGGGCGAGCAAGGGGTTCCTGGGGCTGCTGCTGCCCGCGGGCCATCCGGTGTGGACGGAGCGCGAACTGCCGCTCCCCGTCGAGGAGTCGGACCAGTACACCGCGCTTCCCGCGCCGGGCTGGCTGCTGCACGGCACGAAGCACGACGGCATCATCCGCCTGGTCAACCACGGCAGTGACCACAACGCCCCGGACCGGCCCACCGAGGACGATCCGCACTACGCGAAGTTCGGGTACTCCACGGCGACCGCGCCGGAGGCGGGCGCGCACGCCTGGGAGCGGACGGTGGACGGACACATCGCGCTCCTCGCACCGGACGGCACCGCCTCACGCCGACGCCTGATCGTTCCGCTGCACTGCTCCGGGCGTACGGCGGCATCCCGCTACGACGCTCAACTGCCAGGCAGCAACGAGAAGTTCCCCATCGAGACGACCAGTGTGCTGCGCGGTCCGTGGGAGATCCGTGTGCATCGGGTCCAGGCCCCGGCCGGTGTGGCGGTGCGGGAGGGCGGATACGCGGTCGCAGCCGAGGCCCGGCCCACGGCGGAGCGGGGCTCCGGCTGGTCGCTGGCCCGGACCGAGGACGGGCTGACCAGCGTGGTCGTCGCGCTGCACGGCTGGGACGAGGACGCGGGCATCGCGCGCGAGATCGAGGCCAACGCCTTCGGACCGCACTCGGCGACACCGTATCTGCGGTGCGCGGCCGGCCGGCCGGGCGGCAGGGGCGTGTACGTCACGCTGCTCGCGCTGACCCGCGACGCCGTGCACCCCCAGGTGTTACGGGAGTCGGTGTCCTGCGCGCTGGAGGGCACCGACGTGTGGATCACTTTCCCGGACGGGGAGAGCGTTTCCGTTTGAGTTCAGAAACCACCGCCCTCCCGCAGCTCGATCTGCCCGACGAGCTCCGCCGCCAGTGCCTTGATGGTGTCCAAGCCCGCCCTGCCCCACCGCCGCGGTGTGACGTCTTCGACGCACACCGTGCCGAGGGCGATGCCCGTGCGGTCGATGAGCGGGGCGCCCAGATACGAGCGGATGCCCATCTCGTCGACGACCGCGTTCCCGGCGAACCGTGGATAGTCGCGTACGTCCTCCAGGACCAGCGCCTTGTGCCGGACCACGACATGGGGGCAGAAGCCGTGGTCGCGGGCCATATGGCGACCGAATCCCCGCACCGTGCCGTCCGCGACGACGACCGTGGTCGGCCGGTTGACCGGGCCGGCGCCGTCCGGGGTGTGCAGGCCCGCGAAGAACTGCCCGTTCTCGTCGATGAAGTTGACCATCGCGTACGGCGTCGCGGTGATCTCCGCGAGCCGGTCCGCGAACGCGTCGAAGGCGGGCTCCGGCCGCTCCCCCAGACCGAGCCGGCGCAGCCGCCGCGTTCTGGCGGGGGCTTCCTTGTCCTCGGGGGTGAGCAACAGCCGACCGGCCGGGCGCGGCGGGTCGTACGTCATGTGTGGGCTCCGTGGCTGGGCGCGTGCGAGGGCGCATGGGCGAGCAGATGACGGACCAGGGTCAGCAGGGTCTGCACTCCTGAGCTGGAGATCCGCGCGTCGCAGCACACGACGGGGATCTCCGGGTCGAGGTCGATGGCCGCCCGTACCTCCTCCGGGTCGTAGCGGTACCCGCCGTCGAACTCGTTGACGGCGACGATGAATCCCATGCCGCGCTGTTCGAAGAAGTCGACGGCGGCGAAGCACTCCTCCAGGCGGCGGGTGTCGGCGAGGATGATCGCGCCGAGCGCGCCTTCGGAGAGTTCGTCCCACATGAACCAGAAGCGCTCCTGTCCGGGGGTGCCGAACAGGTACAGCACGTGTCCGGGGTCGAGGGTGATGCGCCCGAAGTCCATCGCGACGGTCGTCTCGACCTTGTTCTCGATGCCGTCGAGGTTGTCGGTCGCGGCGCCGACGGTGGTGAGCAGCTCCTCCGTGCTCAGCGGCGCGATCTCGCTCACGGCGCCGACGAGGGTGGTCTTGCCTACCCCGAAACCTCCCGCCACGAGGATCTTGAGTGCGGTGGGGAAAGGGTCAGAGCTGTCGTCGTAGTCCATCGAGCACTGCCTCCAGAAGAGACCGGTCAGTGGGGTTGTGGTGGAAGGCCGGGGGCTTGGTGGACAGCGCCCCGCAGTCGACCAGGTCGGACAGCAGCACCTTGGTGACCGCCGCCGGAAGCTTCAGATGTGCGGCGACCTCGGCGACCGAGACGGGGTCCCGGCACAGGTCCAGTGCCTGGGTGTGCTCGGGGCCGAGATAGCCGGCAGAGGTGGCTCCGGTGGCCATCACCTGCGACAGGAGGTCGAACGCGGCGCTCGGCCTGGTCCGGCCGTTGCTGACCGTGTAGGGGCGCACCAGGCGTCCGGCCGCGTCGTCGAGCCAGGGCCCATCGTCGAGCCAGGGCCCGTCGCCGGGCGCGGACACGTTCAAGGCCTCATCGCCGAGGTTTCGGCGGCGGTCTCCCTGGGCGCGGTCATCAGGTACGGGCGGACGCTCTTGACCAGCATCGCCATCTCGTATCCGAGCACGGCCGCGTCGGCCTCGCGGCCGGCGAGGACGGCGAGGCAGGTACCGGAGCCGGCGGTGGACACGAACAGCAGGGTCGAGTCGAGTTCGACGACGACCTGACGTACGTCGCCGCCGTCCCCGAAGCGGACCCCGGCGCTGCGTCCCAGGGAGTAGAGCCCGGCGGCGAGGGCGGCCATGTGGTCGGCGCTGTCGGGGTCGAGGCCGTGCACCGACTTCACCAGTCCGTCGCAGGAGAGCAGCACCGCGCTTCTGGTGTGCGGTACGCGCTGTACCAGGCCGCTCATCAGCCAGTCGAGGTCGGAAACATGGGCGCTCGGCACATCGCTCGCCATGGGGGATCGACTCCTTGAATTACGTACGTCCGTGGGAGCGGAGGTGGGGGTGGGTGTGGGGGTGGGTGTGGAGATGGCGGTGACGTTGATCATCCGGCTGGTGGGCTCCCGTCGTGCCGGGCCGTGCGGTAGTGAGAGGGCGCGGGGGGTGTCTCTGTTTCGCCGATGGGCGTCGCGTCCCTGCGGGCGGCGTCCCTCTGCTGGGCCTCGGCGAGTCCGATGCCACGCTGGAACGCCGCCATCAGGTTGGGGTCGTGCCCGACGAGGAACTCGGACGCCGGGCGGGGTACGGGCCCCTCGCGCAGCTCGGGCACGATGTGTTCCTGGGCTCGCCGTTTGGGCAGTTGGGGCTTGCCGCTGGTGCCGCGCACCGCGCTGTTGCGCGGCGTCGGCGACGCCTTCATGTTCTCCGTCACGACCCACCGGTGCTCGGGGCGGATACCGGGCAGGGCCTCCGCCGGGTTGGGCCGCGCCTCTGCGCCGCGTACGGGCAGCGGCGCCGAACCACTGGCGCCCGACCTGCGGTCCGGCACATCGTCCCGCTGCTGCTGGCGCGGCACGGCGGGCCTCGTGCCATGGTGGGCGTTCGCCGTCGTCACCGGCCCAAGGGCCGAGGCGCCATGAGGAACGGGTGTGCCCTTCGCCGGAGGCGTGACGGCCGGAGCACCGTGGGCGGGAGTGCCCTGAGCCGGAGTGCCGCGAGCCGGAGTGGCCTGAGCCGGAGTGGCCTGAGCCGGAGTGGCCTGAGCGGGAATGCCCTGGGCCGAAGTGCCATACGCCGGAACGCCGTCGGCCGGGGTACCGGTCTCCGCCGCCCCCCACTGCTGCCGGGGCCCCGCGACTGACTGCCGCTGCTGGTCCTGCTCCTGCTCCCGCTCCGGCGCGGCGCCGAGGAGATCCTGCGGCACGACGAGCACGGCCTGGACGCCGCCGTAGATGTTGGACTGCAGCCGGACCACGATGCCGTGCCGACGGGCGAGCTGCGAGACCACGAACAGCCCGATGCGGCCGTCCTGCAACAGGCTCGCGACGTTCACCTGGTCCGGGTCGGCGAGCAGTGCGTTCATCTTGTCCTGCTCGTCCAGGGGCATGCCGAGCCCGCGGTCCTCGACCTCGACGGCGAGCCCCGAGGTGACGACATTGACCCGCAGCAGGACTTGGGTGTGCGGGGACGAGAACACCGTGGCGTTCTCGACGAGTTCGGCCAGCAGGTGGATCACGTCGGCGACGGCGTGGCCGCGTACGGTGCCGTCGACGGGCGGCACCAGCTTGACCCGCGAGTACTGCTCGACCTCGGCGGTGGCGGAGCGCAGCACCTCCGTCATGGAGACCGGGTTGCTCCACTGACGGCGCGAGGTCGCGCCGCCGAGCACGGCGAGGTTCTCGGCGTGGCGGCGGATGCGGGTGGCGAGGTGGTCGACGTGGAACAGGCCCTTGAGCAGGTCCGGGTCCTCGATCTCGTTCTCCAGCTCGTCCAGGATCGCGATCTCGCGTTGCACCAGGGACTGCAACCGCCGGGCCAGATTGACGAAGACCTCGACCTTCTGCTCGCTGCCCGCGTGACTGGACAGTCGGGAGGCCTGGACGACCGCGCCGACAGCGCCCTCGTGAGCCTGTGCGAGGTCCTCGGCGAGCAGATCGAACTCGTCGGCGTCCGGGCCGGGTTGGCTGGGCGGCCGGCGCGCGGGCGGAGCCTCGCCGCGCCGCAGTGCCTCGACGAGGGCCGGCAGGTCGGCCTGGCGACTGGCGCTGGCCCGGCGGAGTGCGTCGACTCGGTCGCGTACGGACCTGGCGGCGCGGTTGGCGGCCACGGCGGCGATCACGATGGCGGCGAGGGCCACCGCGACGGCTCCGCCGAGCACGACCCACAGGGTGAGGCCGGGCCTGGCCGCGGTGGAGCGGACGGTGAACAGCACGGCGGCGCTGGCACTGAGGGCCACCGCGATGGGGGGCAGGACCGCGAGCCGGAGCAGCTGGGGCCGTATGTGCGTCTCGGGCAGCGAGGGGGCGGCACGGGCGAGCGGTTTTCCGTGTCGCCCGCCCTCGCGGCGGTCTGCGCGTGCGGCCGGTGCGCGAAGGTGAGACATCGACGTCCTCGTACTGGTGTGTCGGGGCCGTGGTGGATCCCGCGGATCCGCGACGTGGGCATGCGCCATCGCGGTGCCGGTCGAGCACGCCGAAAATCCGGCTCTGCGTCGCCCGGCGGCCACTCACAGTAGTTGCCACCGCATCACATGCGGGAGGCAGTTGACAAAGTCCGACGGTCAACGTCCCGCTCTGGTATGAGCGTTCGTACGACAGGCCGATAACACTTCAGGCGCATGTCCCCGCAACGGGAAAGGTTTCGATCAGAGCTGGTCAGAAGCGGTCGTGGGCACAGGGCGAGGGCCGAGGGGCAGTTCGCCCCTCGGCCCTCGCCGACCGCCTGTTCCGGGTCCGTCATCAACCTGCCGGGACGGTTTCCGGCTCCACGATGCTCTCCGCCCCGCCCCTCGGACGGTCACCCGCCGTGTTGTCCGCAGTCGGCCATGGCTGCCGCTGAGGTTCGGCGGATCCAGCGGGACGGTGCGGAGACGGTGGCGGAAGCTCAGTGTCTAGGAACGGTCCTCCTTGAGGCCCAGTTCGGTGAACCGGTCACGGACCCAGGCGAGTTCGGCGGCGATTCCGCGGGCGAGATCGATGGGCTGCTCGGGGAGCACGGACCAGGTGTAGGTTTCGACCTCGATGTGGTCGCAGCCGGCCGAGAGCCGGTCGAGCAGTCCGGCGAGGACGCGGGCGAAATGGTCGGCAGTCGTACGCAGGGGTGGTTCGGCTGCGGCGTGCAGCGGGGCGTGGAAGTGGACGCGCCACGGACCGGTGTCGGCGGGCAGTCTTCCGTCCAGGGCATCCGGAAGATCGTCGACTCCGTGGACGACACCGGCCGTCGCTGTACGGGTCTGGTGCAGGAACCGGGGCTCGGCGAGCCGACGCAGGGCCGCGCGGGCGGCGGGGTCCGCGGGGTCGTGGACCTCGACGGCGCAGGATGCCTGGAGTTTGACCACGGGCAGCCCGGCGTCCTCGAGCTGCCGCAGGGCCGCGGCGGGGTGCTCGAACTGGACGGCGAGGTGGCAGGCGTCCAAGCAGACGCCGAGCCGGTCGGGGTCGAGGCCGCCCAGCTCCCGCACCGCCTGACTGGTGGTTTCGACGACGCAGCCCGGTTCCGGCTCGAAGCCCACCCGGACGCGTCGGCCGGTCCACGCCTCCAGCCCGCCGAGTCCCACGGTCAGCCGCTCCAGCGCGCGGCGGGCGGTCTCGGCACGCTCACCGGGCCAGGGCCGACGCCAGGCCAACGGCAGCGTGGAGACACTGCCACGCTCGGCGTCGTCGGGGAGGAGGGCGGCGAGCACGCGGGCACAGTCGAGGGTGTACCGCAGGCGGGCCTCGTCCGCCCAGTCGGGGACGCACACGTCCTTCTTGACGACCTCGCGGTGGAACCCGGCGTACGGGAAGGCGTTGAGGGTGACGGTCTCCAGGCCGCGGGCCCGCAGTTCGGCCTTGAGGCGCCTCAACGAACCCGCGTCGGCGACGAGTTCGGTGACGACGCCCCGGGCCAGCCACAGTCCGATGCCGAGCCTGTCGACCCCGAGCCGCTCCCGCACGGGTTCGGCGTAGCGGGCGAGTTGGCCGATGACACCGTCCAGGTCCTCCGCCTGGTGGATGTTGCTGCAGTAGCCGAGGTGGACGGTGGAGCTGTCGGGATGCATGAAGCGCATGGGCCGCTCACGCTCCCCCGCGCCGTATGGAGTTGCCCTGGAGCATCGCGTCAGCGGTCTTCCGGGTCTTGAGCGGGCCCGAACTCCCCCAGTTGGCCACCGAGTTGACGAGGAGGCAGACGTCTGTCGGAGGTCCGGGGGCCAGCGCTCCCGCGATCACGTCACCGGGGACACTCAGCGCGGCCGGTGCCCGAACGAGGAGCGCAAGGTCGGCGAGGTGCACGGCAGACCGGGATCCGAAGCGGAGAGCCGCTGTCCGATCTTTCATGACCGCACCTTACTCACGGTGCTTGAACTTTCAGCCAGCTACTGTCAGGTAGGACGAGTGACAAAGACGACAGTGATTTCCACTTTCTGGCAACAGTCAACCAGGAGTAGACATAGGAATTTGAGCAGGGATTTCACACAGCGGCCTGTAACTCCCGTACGCCTGCTCACGATTGCTGCCGCAGTCGCTGTCAGCCCGCCGGAACAGCCTCGGGCTCTCCGGTGCCCTCCACCGTGTCCCCGACCGAAGTCCTGATCGTCGCCTTCACCTCGTCCGCCGGCCACCCGCCCTTGGGCGTGAGAGCCACACCGCGCCACCAGGGCTCGGACGGAACCGTCTCGGCGGTCGGCTCGAAGGGCTCACCGGGGCGCGGCAGCGCGATCCGGGCGCCGGCCCCGCGGGCGGCGGTGATGGTCCCCTCGCCAGGCTCGGACCAGGGGTGCGCCGCGAGATTGAAGGTCGCCCAGTGGATCGGCAGCATCACGCCGCTGGGCCGCCCGCCCTGGAGGTCCAGGTGGGCGCGCATGCCCTCGTCGGGCGTCATGTGGATGTCCGGCCAGTATTCGCTGTACGCGCCGATCTGGATCATCGTGGCGTCGAAGGGGCCGTGCTCTGCGCCGATGTCGCGGAAACCGGGGAAGTAGCCCGTGTCACCGCTGTGGTAGATCCGGTGTTCGTCGCCCGCCACGGCCCAGGAGGCCCACAGCGTGTGCTGGGTGTTGCGCAGACCGCGGCCGCAGAAGTGGCGCGCGGGCGTGGCGGTCAGGGAGAGTCCGCCGACCTTCGTCGACTCGTTCCAGTCCAGCTCGCGCAGCCGGTCCGCCGAGACGCCCCAGTGCTCCAGGTGGGCGCCGACACCGAGCGGCACCGCGAACACCGTGTCCGTGCCGGCCAGGGCCTTGATCGTGGGCAGGTCCAGGTGGTCGTAGTGATCGTGCGAGATGACGACAACGTCGACCGGGCCGAGTGCGGCCAGCGGGAGGGGCACCGGGTGCAGCCGCTTGGGCCCGGCGAAGCTGAACGGGGAGCACCGCTCGCCCCAGACGGGATCGAAGAGCACACGGTGACCGTCGATCTCCGCGAGCACACTGGAGTGTCCCATCCAGGTCAGACGCACCCCATGGGCCGGGGGCTTGGCGAGGTCGGCCAGCGTCGTGGCGTGTACCGGCACCATGCCGGACGGGGCTCGCCGGGCGCGCTCCTCCTTGCGGAAGAAGACCTTCGCGAAGTCGAGCATCGAACCGGAGGACGGGGTCGGGGGGGCCTCGGGATTCCGGAAGACTCCGTCCGCGAAGTTCGGCGATCTGCGAATGCGCTCCATGCGTTCACCGGCTGGATCCGCGCCGAAGGCGGCGGGCTGCAGCGCGCGGAGCCCGGAGCTCAGGGCACGGAAACCGGTCACGGTACCTCCAGGTGGAGTCGTCTGGCTTTCCATTATGGGCTCCGCCACTGACAGCGCCGGGTCGGGCGCATGACAGCGCGATGCACAACAGACCTTACTGAATATTCGTTCAGCAGCGTTGACAGTTTCACGAACCGCTTCCCACACTGACTCACTGTTCAGTAATCGCCTGATCAGTCAGTCGCGTCAGCCTTCCCGAGGAGACCTCATGACGGCCCCCATGACGGCCCCCGACAGCAGCCCCCTGATGACGCTGACCTGGACCGACCATGTCACCGGCCGCCAGGGGCACCTCGTGGTCGACCGGCTGGTCCGCGGTGTCTCCAGCGGCGGGCTGCGGATGCGGGACGGCTGCACGCTGGACGAAGTCGCGGGGCTCGCCCGAGGCATGACCATGAAGGAGGCTCTGCACTACAACCCCGAGGGCCGCTACGTTCCGCTGGGCGGCGCCAAGGGCGGCATCGACTGCGATCCCCGGGCCCCAGAGGCGTACGACCTCCTGGTGCGTTACCTGCGCGCCATGCGCCCGTACATCGAAACCCTCTGGACCACCGGCGAAGACCTCGGCCTCACCCAGGACGTCGTCGACCGGGCCGCCGCCGAGGCGGGACTCGCCTCCTCCGTGCAGGCCGTGTACCCGCTGCTCGACGACGAGGCGACGGCGCGGCGGCGACTGGCGGACGCGTTCGCGGTCGAGGTGGACGGCATCGGTCTCGATGAACTGGTCGGCGGCTGCGGCGTCGCCGAATCCGTCCTCGCCTCCCTGGACCGGGCCGGACAGCCGTACGCGGAGACAAGGGCGGCCATCCAGGGACTGGGCACCATGGGAGGGGCCACCGCACGGTTTCTCGCGCGCGCGGGGCTCTCGATCGTGGCCGTCGCCGACGTGAAGGGCACGATCGCCAACCCCGAGGGACTCGACGTCGAGGCGCTGCTCGCCGCCCGTGACTCCTACGGAACCGTCGACCGCACGGCGTTGCGTCCGGCCGACCGCGAACTGCCCGGTGACGCCTGGCTGTCCGCCGATGCCGAGGTGCTGGTGCCGGCGGCCGTCTCGTACGCCATCGACACCGCCAACCAGGCGCGGGTCACGGCCCGGTGGATCGTCGAAGCCGCGAACATGCCCGTACTGCCGGAGGCGGAGGAACTGCTCGCCGCGCGCGGTGTCACCGTCCTGCCGGACGTCGTCGTCAACTCCGGGACCAACGCCTGGTGGTGGTGGACGCTGTTCGGGGACATCGGGGCCGACGCGGACGAAGCGTTCACGTATACGCGCCGCTCGATGCGGGCCCTGATCGACCGGATGCTGGCCCGCGCGGAGGCCGACGGGACGACGCCGCGGGCTGCCGCGCACGCGATCGTCGCGGACCGGCTGCCCGTGATCTCCGAGCGGTTCGGCTGGTATCGGTGACACCTGCCGACCGGCCGGCGCGGGCTGTCCCCTGCACTGCCCTCGGCAAGGGCTTAGGGTTGCCGCGTGGCGAGGAGGGTGCGGTTGAGCGTGGCGGAGCGGCGTGAGGAATTGCTGCGGTCCGCCATCGAGCAGATCGAGGCACGGGGCGTGACATCCGTGCGGATCGCCGATGTGGCGACCGCGCTAGGGGTGAGCAACGCACTGGTGCTGTACCACTTCTCGACGAAGGAGAAGCTGGTCGCCGCCGCGTTCGGATACGCGGCCGAGGGAGACCTCGCCCATCTGCGCAAGCTGCTCGGCCGCCGCACGACGGCGCTGCGCCGGCTGCGGGCGGCCGTCCGCTGGTACGCGCCGACGGGCCAGGCCAAGGGCTGGCGCCTGTGGATCGAGGGCTGGGCCGCGGCACTGCGCGAGCCGGCGCTGCGGGATGTCACGCGGGGCCTCGACAGCCAGTGGAAGGCCGCGATCGCCGAGGTCATCGCGGAGGGCGTGGCCGCGGGCGAGTTCCGCTGCCCGGACCCCATGGGCACGGCGCTGCGGCTCACCGCGCTCCTCGACGGTCTCGCGGTCCAGATGACGGCGTACGAGGGCACGGTGTCCCGGGCCCGTACACAGGAGTGGGTGGACGAGGCACTCGCCCGCGAACTGGGCGTGGAGCGGGAGGCGTTGACGGCCCCGGGCCGCCGATGAGCCTCACCGGCAGGCACCACCGCCGCCGGATCCCACCCCTCAGCTGCCCCGAGGCCGGGCCCAACCGCCCCTGCCCCCTGCCCCTCACACCACCGACTCGATCCGCATCTTGATGTCGTACGGCGACAGGTTGCCCTTCGCCACCACACGGTCCCCGGAGGACTCCCCCCGAAGCCGTCGCCCGATCCACGGCACCAGGTACTCGCGCGCCCAGTGGATGTCGTCGCGCCGCACCTCGAGGGTGCCGCGCGGCGGCAGGGGCGGCCACGGCTGGTCGGGGTCGGCGGGCACTTCCAGGCCGAGGACCTGTCCGGCGCGGAGCGCGACACGCGTGTGGCCCTCGGGCGACAGGTGCAACCGGTCGTTGTCCCAGGCCCGCCGGTCCTGGATGGTCTTGAGCGACCACAGGTCGAGCACGGGACAGCCGTACCGGTCGGCGATCGCCCGCACATGCAGGTTGTACGTGGCGATCTTGCCGCGCAGATGCTTGAGCACCGGTACGCCACGGGTGTCGAAGCCGGTGGTCACGAGCACCGTGCCGACGGCCGACGTGAGTTCCGCGACGGCCCGTTCGAAGCGCTCGGCGACCTCGTCGGGGTCGCTGCCCGGCCGGATGATGTCGTTGCCGCCCCCGCAGAGGGAGACGAGGTCCGGGGCGAGTTCCTTGGCCTGGGGCAACTGGTCCTCGACGATCTGGTCGAGCAGTTTCCCCCGCACGGCCAGGTTGGTGTACCCGAAGCCGCCCTCGGGCCGCCGGTCGGCGAGGAGCACCGCGAACCGGTCGGCCCATCCCACGAACGCCCCATCGGGGCCCGGATCGCCCACGCCTTCGGTGAAGCTGTCCCCCACCGCCACGTACGACCCGATCACTGATCTGCTGTCATTCTTCGAATCGTCTGCCACATCGGGCCATGATTCACCTTTCGGTGTGACCTACGCGACCGTAATAAGGGCTTGACGGGCGGTGAGATAAGCCACGCGTCAAGTGTTGGTCAACTCGGAATACACAGCTCCCACACCCGGAAGTCCGTGATCCGGAAATGACTCCACACGGTCCGGAACGCGAAGTGCCCGCTCGTGTACGGCTCCGGGTCGAGGTAGTCGAAGACGAGCCGCCCGTTGTTCCACCACTGGACCGTCGAGCCGTTCGACACGATCCGGACGTGGTGGGGCTCGTTCGCCACCAGCAACGGCTCCGTGTAGTCGCGGATCAGCGGACGGACGCCCGCCTCGCCCACATAACGGCGCAGCCGCGTGGTCGTGTTGTAGTTCGCTCCATAGCCGGCGTAGTACGTCTTGAGGTAGTCGTACTCGTCGAGCGCGCCGCCGCGCTCGGTGGCGAAGAGGTCGTCCGGGGAGCGGACGTCGACGGCGTTCCAGAAGTTGTTGAGATCCGACACCCGGTCATTGACGCCGCCGGCGGAGACCGGCGTGGCGGTGTACTCGAGGACGTACGGCCGCCCCTCTAGCGCCCGCCTGAACCAGACGGTCGCGCCGCTGGGTACGTCGATCTCCAGGACCCCACGGGACGCCGTGACGTTGCCGCCGTCCTGCAGCTCGGTGACCCACTGGCCGAGGCCGTGCCGGAAGTCGTCGCGGGCGATGAGCCGTCCTCGGCGGTGGCGGACCGTCGCGTTCGCGCTCTGCGCGGGGACGAGGGCGGCCGCGAGGGCGGTACCGGCGACCAGGGTCCCGAAGGCTCTGCGGGTCGTCATCGGACTCCTTCTGTACGACGGGTCATGGCGATCACGGGTACGGGCAGTCGCCGGTCCTCGCCGCCGAGGCGATAGAAAGCGCTTGCCGACCATGACCACTGTGACGCCGGACCGCCACCGTTGTCGATCCCCTCAGCACGCGGAACGGGGACCACTCGGCTGCCCGAGTGGTCCCCGTCGCTGTGCGGGAGGTGTCAGACGGTGACGCCGTGCGCGCGCAGGAACGCCACCGGGTCCACGTCCGAGCCGTAGTCCGGAGTGGTGCGGATCTCGAAGTGCAGGTGCGGACCGGTGACATTGCCGGTCGCGCCGGAGAGGCCGATCTGCTGCCCCTCGGTCACGGACTGCCCGGCCGAGACGGAGAGGGAGGACAGGTGGGCGTACTGCGCGTAGTGGCCCTCGTTGAGCTTGATGACGACCTGGTTGCCGTACGCGCCGCCCCAGCCGGCGGAGACGACGGTGCCCGCGCCCACGGCCTTGAGCGAGGTACCGGTGGGGACCACGAAGTCGACACCGGTGTGGTAGCCGCTGGACCACATGGAGCCCGCCAGGTGGTACGGGGTGCCGACGGTCGCGCCCGCGACGGGCAGGGTGAAGCCGCTCGAAGTGCTCGGCGCGTCCGCCGGCTTGGCAGCCGTGGTCGTCGTCGCGGACGACGGGGCTGCGGCCTTGCTCTTGACGGGACCGGAAGCGGAGGCGGCCTTCTTGCCGATCGCCAGCTTCAGGCCCGGGTGAATGAGCGCCGGATCGTCGCCGATGGCCCGGCGGTTGTCCGCGTAGAGCTTCTTCCAGCCACCACTGACGTGCTGCGCCTTGGCGATCTTGAAGAGGGAGTCACCCTTCTTCACCGTGTACGTGCGGTTCGCGGCCTTCTTCTGGGCCGCCACCGGAGCGGATTTGGCGGCCTTCTCCGAAACGGATTCGGCCTTCTTGGAAACAGACACAGGGGCGGTCTGAGGAGTAGTGGCGTGCGCGCCGGTCGCCCCCAGAAGCGGCAGCACGAGCGCGGCGCCACCCGTTCCGGCGACGGCGATCGAGCGAGTGAGACGCTGGGACTTCGGACGGCGGTGCTTACCCTTCGCGGGCATGACGAATTCCTCTCCGGCGCCTACGAGGTGAGCTGTCGGGTGCGAGCTGGAGATGCCCGGCCACGCTTTTTCGCGCGGCTTTACCCCTAGCCGTTCCGGAGACCGGAACAGGCGTTGTACCTGTGGGTCCCCCGCTCCTGCCGTACACGGGTCAGTGTGTGCGGATTCCGGGCGGCGGCAGGATTGGGCGTCCGTCCGGATTGGTGGCGAACGTAAGCGAACAAGACGCACAGGGACAAGCTTTGGGTTGCCTATGTGTCCCATTCTCTTGATCCTTGACCGATATCTCGGTCACGGTGCGTCTTTGCCGATCTCTGTGAATTCCTGAAATCCCCGAGAACACAGTTGAATTACGTGAACATGGCGACAGCGGACCGTCACGAATATGACGCTGCTCACGGGCCACCGACCCAGCGGCCTCCATTCCAGGGCGAGTTTGAATGAAGGCCACTAATCCGGACATAGCACTCACATGCGACGCAGCCGGAAAACTGCCGCATCGAGGTCGCCACGCAACCCCGTCCGCAACCCCTGATGCAACAGCACGGCACCTCGGTGCACTTCGCCCGTTTCGAGGCATTCGTACACTGCTGTCGGGTCGAGACCGCGCAGTCTCACCGACCCGACGGGCTCGCCATGGTGCTGGGCCTGGAGCCAGGCAAGGACGACGGCCTGGTCTCCGTGGACGTACTGCACCGCGCTCAGCCCGCCCTCCGGCGCCCGCAGCCGGTAGAGGTCGCCGCGCTGCACGACGGGCCGGATTTCCTTGTAGAGCTCCACCCACTCCCGCGCCTCGGCGAGCTCCTCGTCACTCCACTCGGTCAGGTCTCCCCCGACGCCGAGCACCCCTGCCATGGCGCTCACGAATCGGAAGCGCAACGAGCTGACGCGCCCGTTGAGCTGCGTGTTCGGGCTGTCGGTGACCCAGGCGGCCATGACCCGCGCCGGGTGCAGCTGACTGAAGCCGTGCTGGATCGCGAGCCGGTCGAGCGGATCGGTATTGTCCGAGGTCCACACCTGGTCCGTACGGGCCATGATCCCGAGGTCGATCCGGCCGCCTCCGCCCGAGCAGGACTCGAAGGCGACACCCGGGTGCGCGGCCCGCAGACGGTCCAACAGGCCGTACAGCGCATGCACATGATCGACCCACAGCCTTTGCGGATACGGCTCGTCCGGCCATCCGGCGTCCGTGAAGCAGCGGTTGAAGTCCCACTTCACATAGTCGATGGGGGCGCTGGACAGCAGTTCGTCGAGCCGCTCCCACAGGTACTCCCGAACGTCCTCCCGCGCGAGGTTCAGGACCAGCTGATTGCGCAACTCGGTGCGCCTGCGCCCCGGCTGGAACTGCACCCAGTCGGGATGCGCGCGGTACAGCTCGCTGTCCGGGTTGACCATCTCCGGCTCGACCCAGATGCCGAACTGCATGCCGAGCGCATGCACATCGTCGGCGAGGGGCTTGAGCCCCGCCGGGAAGCGGTCCGCGTTGGGCGTCCAGTCCCCGAGCCCGGCCCGGTCGCTGGTCCGCGCCCCGAACCAGCCGTCGTCGACCACGAACAGCTCCACGCCCATCGCCGCGGCCCGGCGCGCCAGTGCTCGCTGCTGCTCCTCGGAGATGTCGAACTCCGTGGCCTCCCACGAGTTGTAGAGCACGGGCCGGTCCTGCCCGGCGTCCGGGATCACATACGCCCGCTGGTAGGCGTGCCAGGCACGGCTCGCACCGCCGAAGCCGCCGTCGCTCCACAGCCCCGCGAAGACGGGCGTGACAAAGCTCTCCCCCGACGCCAGCCGCACCAGGCCCGAGTCGTCGTACCCGGCCCCGCCGGTGATCTGCACGCGCGCGTCCGGGAGTTGGGCCACGGCGATCCGCCACGAACCGGACCATGCGAGCGCGCATCCGAACACCTCGCCGCGTTCCTCGGTCGCCTCCTCGTCGAGCGCGACCCAGGGCAGATGCTGATGCCCGGTGTGGCCGCGCCGGCTGCCGATGACCTTCTCACCGTAGGTGAGGTCCGTTCGTACGAGCCGGGACTCGGCCGCCCAACGCCCGTGCAGCTGTGACAGCCGCCAGCCGTCGCGCTCGGGCAGTGTCCAGGTGGCGGAATCGGCGCGCAGGACCTCGACGGTGGGCCCTTCGTTGACGAGGGTCACCCAACGCTCCACCACGTCATGGCGCATCCGGTAGTGCAGCGTGATACCGAGCCCCGCGTCGGAGAAGCGAAGGCGCAGTTCGTCACCGTCCGCCTCGTACGTCTCGAAGCGCCACTCCGTGCCGCGCCGCTCGACCGTGCGCACGGACAGCGCGGGCCGCGCGAAACGGGGGCCGCCCTCGACCGGGTACTCCTCGTATCCGTCGAGCGGGGACTCGAAGGGCCAGTACTGCGGACCGGGGCGGGCGGCGAGCGCCTCGGCATCCGCGAGCACGATGCGCGGCCCCCAGTGCAGATGCGTCAACTCGTCCTCGTCAGTGACCCGGAGGGCATAGCTGCTCGTGGGCCCCGACAGAAGCCACGTGCGACCGGTCTCGCTGATCTCAATCATCAAACCCTCACAGATCCGAACAAGCGCGCTCAAGCCTGAACATCATCCAATCGCATGTGCCTCGGACGCAAACGCCTGTGGACAAGTCATTGCCCCAGGAATCCATGTCGTATGGTCGAGAACGCGCCCCGCCGACAACAGCGTCGGCCGCCGAATGGGAGGAGCCCCCGTGACGCAGCAGGTCCCGTCGACCGAGCCCGAGCTGACCGGAGTGCGCAACTTCCGCGATGTGGGCGGCCTGCCGACGGTGGACGGCCGACGAGTGGCGTACGGGCGGCTGTTCCGCAGCGGCCATCTCGCGCACGCGACGGATGAAGACGCCGCGTTCCTCGCCTCACTGGGCCTGCACACGATCTTCGACTTCCGCAATGCCGCGGACAAGAAGCTGGAGGGCCCGGACGTCGACCTGCCGGGCGTGCGCAATGTGAACCTGCCGCTGACCGACCCGGCGCACGGCGCCGAGTTCTGGAAGATGGTCCGCGACGGCGACCTGGACCAGCTGCGCTCGATCCTCTCCGACGGCAGGGCCGCGAACCGGATGATCAGGTCCTACCGCGAGATCATCAAGGAGCGCACGGCCGAGCACAGCCAGGTGCTGCACGCCCTCGCCGAGGACAGCGTGCCCGCGCTCATGCACTGCGCGGCGGGCAAGGACCGCGCGGGCATCTCCATCGCGGTGACGCTCCTCGCCGTCGGTGTCGAGCGCGAGGCCGTCACGACGGACTATCTGAAGTCGAACGCCACGCACCGGCGCTACAAGGTGCGCCGCAGCAGCACCGCGGCCGACGGCTACTCACCGGAGGTCATGGAGCTGCTCAACCCCCTCTTCGACGCCCGCGCCGAGTATCTCGCGGCGGCGTTCGAGACGATCGAGGGGACCTGGGGCGGATTCGACGCCTATCTGGAGCAGGCTCTCGGCGTGACCCCCAAGACGCGGGAGCGGCTGCGCCAGCGTTTTCTCGACTGACGCACCGGCGCCAGTCTCTGCCGGCACCACATCGCTGCCGGCACCACATCGCTCCCGGCCCCGCGTCGATGCCGGCCCCGCCGCTACCGGTTCTGCGCGCCGAGCGTGAACAGCAGGTAGATGAAGGCCGCGAAGAGGTGCCCGACGGCCACGTAGATGATGAGCCGCACCCACAGACCACGCGGCAGCTTCTCTTCCATGTTGCTCATACGTTGTCTCCCGTGGATGTCGGGCCCAGGCACAGCGTGGCCGTGGGGCTCTGCAGCAGGGTGTGCACGAAGAGCAGGTCGGCGCCCTCCCGGTCCGCGGCGGCGATCCGGTGCGGGGTCAGCGAGTCGAAGTGCGCGCTGTCGCCGGGCGCGAGCAGATGCGCGGTGTCGGCGAGACGCAGCCGCAGCCGCCCCTTGAGGACGTACAGCCATTCCTCGCCCGGGTGGACACGCACGATGTCGCCCTGCGCCCCGTACGGGACGTGCACGCGCAGGGACTGCATGCCGCGCCCCGCCGCACCGGCCTGCCAGTACGTCCAGCCGCCGGCCCGCGTGGGTTCCATGTCGGCGGCGCGCACGACGGCATCCCGGTCGGCGACCGTCTCGCCGAGCAGCTCCGAGACGGTCGTACCGTAGGTGCGGGCGAGCGCGAGCAGCATCGGCAGCGAGGGCTGGCGTTGCCCGGTCTCCAGACGGGAGAGGTGGGCGGGCGACAGCCCGGCGGTACGGGCCGCGGCCTCCAGGGTGAGTGAAGCGCGGCGCCGCAGCTCACGCAGCTGCGGCGCGACGGCGGGCAGCACGTCGGCCGCCTCCGGCTCGGCAGGGTTCGTACCCTCGGCAGGGGTCATGCCTCCGATTCAGTCAGAGGCTTGCCTCACCGGCAAATTTCTTGCCTTTCAGACAAAAGCGCGGCTTCGGCCACCGCCTCTCAGCGGTTCGCCACCGCCTGCTTCACCAGCGTCTTCCCGAAGTCCCACATCAGCCCACCACCGTGGTGTGCGTCGTCCATCACCTCGGTGAAGGCGTCCACGAACCGGTCCACGTCCCGCTCGTCGATGACCAGCGGCGGGATCAGCTTGATCACCTCCAGGTGGTCGCCCGAGACCTGCGTGAGGATCCGATGCCGCTGGAGCAGCGGCACGACCACCATCTGCGCGAACAGGCCCTTGCGCGCGGCCTGCAGCATCGTCCAGCGGCTACGCAGTTTCAGCGACCTGGGCCTGCCGAACTCGATGCCGATCATCAGGCCCCGGCCGCGTACCTCACTGAGCAGCTCGTACTTGTCCACGAGCGCGGCGAGCCGGGACCGCAATCGCTCTCCCATGGCACGGGCGTTCGCGACGATCTCCTCGTTCTCCATCACGGAGAGCACGGCGAGGCCGGCCGCCATGGCCTGTGCGTTGGATCCGAAGCTCGCGGAGTGCACGAGGACGCGGTCCATCGACGAGTAGACCTTCTTGAAGATCCAGTCCTTGCCGAGGGTCGCGCCCACGGGCACATAGCCGCCGGACAGTGCCTTCGCCACGCACACCAGGTCCGGCTCGACACCGTCCTCGTGCTGGTAGGCGTAGAAGTCACCGGTGCGCCCGAGGCCCGTCTGCACCTCGTCCGCGATGAGCAGCGCCTTGTGCCGGTGCAGCAGTTCCTGGGCGGCGAGCAGATATCCGGGCGGCGCCTCGTGCACGCCCTTGCCCTGGATCGGCTCGACGATCAGCCCGGCGACGTCGCCCTTCTTCAACTCCTTGGCCAGGGTGTCCAGATCGCCGAGCGGAACCGCGGTGTCGGGGAGCAGCGGCGCGAAGCCGTCGCGGAACCCGGACTCGCCGTTCACGGACAGCGAGCCGGTGGTCAGGCCGTGGAACGCGTGCGCGCAGTACAGAACGCGCGGCTTCCCGGTCGCGTACCGGGCGAACTTCAGCGCCGTCTCGACGGCCTCCGTACCGCTGTTGCCGAAGAACACCCGGTCCAGATGCGGGCTGTGGGTGAGGAGTTGCTCGGCGAGCAGGCCCGGCAGGGGCTGGCAGTCGAAGCGGGTGAGGTCGGCGAGCGAGGCGTCGAGGACATCGTGCAGCGCCTTGCGGACGACGGGGTGATGACGGCCCAGGCCCATCACCCCGAATCCGGCGAGCATGTCCAGGTAGTCGTTGCCGTCCGCGTCCCAGAAGTGCGCCCCCTCGGCCCTCTCGTAGATCTTGTCGAAGCCGATGGTGTGCAGCATGCGCGGGAGCTGGTGGTTGAGGTGCCGTGCGTGGAGTTCGTAGCGCTCGGCTCCCCGCGCGGCGAGGAGTCTCGCGAGATCGAACCCCTCGGACTGCGCAGAGGGTTCCGCGGTCGTCATTCCTGTTTCTCCTTGGACATGTGCTCCTGGGTGGCCAGACCCGCGCTGATCCGTCCCGCGATCTCGACGGGCGTGAGCCCGATGTCGGCCAGCACCTCCCCGCGCTTGGCGTGCGCGAGGAACTGCTCCGGAATGCCGAAGCGCCGTACGGGCACGTCGACTTCGGCATCGCCGAGCGCGAGGGCGACCGCCGCGCCCACGCCGGAGGCCCGGCTGTTGTCCTCGACGACGGCGACCATGCGGTGCTCGGCGGCGAGCCCGGGCAGCGCGGGGTCGACGGGCTTGACCCAACGGGGGTCCACGACCGTGCAGTTGACGCCACGCGCCGCCAGCAGCTCGGCTGCCTGGAGGCACACCGGCGCCATCACACCGACGGCGACCAGGAGCACCTCGGGCCGCTCGGCCCGGTGCAGGACGTCCACACCGCCCACGCGGTCGACCGCCGGGACCGCCGGTCCGACGGACTCCTTGGGGAAGCGCAGCAGCGTCGGGGCGTCGTCCACGGCCACCGCCTCGCGCAGCTGGGCCCGCAGCTGGTCGGCATCACGCGGCGCGGCGATCCTCAGCCCCGGCACGACCTGCAGGATGGACATGTCCCACATGCCGTTGTGCGACGGACCGTCCACTCCCGTGACGCCGGCCCGGTCGAGCACGAAGGTCACGCCGCAGCGATGCAGCGCGACGTCCATCAGCAGCTGGTCGAAGGCACGGTTGAGGAAGGTCGCGTACACCGCGACGACCGGATGCAGACCACCCGTCGCCAGCCCGGCGGCGGACACCGTGGCGTGCTGCTCGGCGATGCCGACGTCCCACACCCGGTCGGGAAACCGCTCCGCGAACTTCGCCAGGCCCACCGGATGCAGCATGGCCGCCGTGATCGCCACGACGTCCTCGCGCTCCTCACCGATCCGCACGATCTCGTCGCCGAACACGGAGGTCCAGGCGGGGCCACCCGAGGGCGCGAGGGGCTCGCAGGTGAGCGGGTCCATCACGCCGACCGTGTGGAAGTGGTCCTCCTCGTGCGCGAGCGCGGGCTCGCAACCGCGCCCCTTCTCGGTGAGGCAGTGGACGATGACCGGCCCGTGGAACCGTTTCGCGCGCCGCAGCGCCGACTCCACGGCCGCGACGTCGTGCCCGTCTATGGGACCCACGTACTTCAGGCCCAGGTCCTCGAACATGCCCTGCGGCGCGAACGCGTCCTTGAACCCCTTCTTCGCACCGTGCAGCGACTCGAAGAGCGTGTTCCCGATGACCGGCGTACGGAGCAGTACGTCCTTGCCCCAGGCCAGTACCTTCTCGTAGCTGTCGGTGGTCCGCAGCGTCGCCAGATGGTTGGCCAGTCCGCCGATCGTCGGCGAGTACGAGCGTTCGTTGTCGTTGACGACGATGATCAGCGGCCGGTTCTTGGCGGCCGCGATGTTGTTCAGCGCCTCCCACGCCATGCCACCGGTGAGCGCGCCGTCCCCGATGACCGCGACGACATGCCCCTTCTCGCCCTGTACCTCGCGGGCCTTGGCGAGCCCGTCGGCCCAGCCGAGCGCGGTGGAGGCGTGGCTGTTCTCGATGATGTCGTGCTCGGACTCCTCGCGCGACGGGTAACCGGACAGGCCGCCCTTGCCGCGCAGCTTGGAGAAGTCCTGTCGTCCCGTCAGCAGCTTGTGTACGTAGCTCTGGTGGCCGGTGTCCCACAGAATGCGGTCGACGGGCGACTCGAAGACCCGGTGGAGCGCGATGGAGAGTTCCACCACTCCCAGATTGGGCCCCAGATGACCGCCGGTCCTGGCGACCGCATGCACCAGGAACTCCCGGATCTCGTCGGACAGTTGGTTGATCTCCGCCTCGGACAGCGCCTTCAGGTCACGTGGTCCCCGGATACTCTCCAGAATCGTCACGCTCGGGCCCCCTCTCGGTCCGTGCCGTTCCACTCGGACTTGCGTCGTCTGCCTCCACGCCGGGCAGGCACCTCTCATGTGCTGCGTTTCCGGCGGGGGTCCGGGGGCTCGGGCGGTGCCGGCCGCCGATGTCACGGCCCCCGGGAAGACGCAGTCAGCTCACAGTGACGGAGGGCTTCCCCGACGCTGTGCTCCCCGGCTCGCCTGACGCGACGCCGTTCGCCTCCATCTGCTCGGCGATCTTCATCGCCTCCTCGATCAGGGTCTCCACGATCTTCGACTCGGGCACGGTCTTGATGACCTCGCCCTTGACGAAGATCTGCCCCTTGCCGTTGCCGGAGGCGACGCCGAGGTCGGCCTCACGCGCCTCGCCCGGGCCGTTGACGACGCAGCCCATGACCGCGACGCGCAGTGGCACCTCCATACCCTCCAGACCGGCCGTGACCTCGTCGGCCAGCTTGTAGACGTCCACCTGGGCGCGGCCGCAGGACGGGCACGACACGATCTCCAGCCGGCGCTGCCGCAGCCCCAGCGATTCCAGGATCTGGATGCCGACCTTGACCTCCTCGGCGGGCGGCGCGCTCAGGGACACCCGGATGGTGTCCCCGATGCCCTCGCTCAACAGCGCCCCGAAGGCGACCGCCGACTTGATGGTCCCCTGGAAGGCGGGGCCGGCTTCGGTCACCCCCAGGTGCAGCGGGTAGTCGCAGGCGGCGGCCAGCTGGCGGTAGGCATTGACCATCACCACCGGATCGTTGTGCTTCACCGAGATCTTGATGTCCCGGAAGTCGTGCTCCTCGAAGAGCGATGCCTCCCACAGGGCCGACTCGACCAGCGCCTCGGGTGTGGCCCTGCCGTACTTCTTCAGCAGCCGCTTGTCGAGCGACCCGGCGTTGACTCCGATCCGGATCGGAGTGCCGTGGTCCCTGGCCGCCCGCGCGATCTCCTTCACCTTGTCGTCGAACTGCTTGATGTTGCCGGGGTTCACCCGCACCGCCGCACAGCCCGCCTCGATCGCGGCGAACACGTACTTCGGCTGGAAATGGATGTCCGCGATCACGGGGATCTGCGACTTGCGGGCGATGGTGGCCAGCGCGTCCGCGTCGTCCTGCGTGGGGCAGGCGACCCGGACGATCTGGCAGCCGGACGCCGTGAGCTCCGCGATCTGCTGCAGGGTGGCGCCGATGTCCGACGTACGGGTCGTCGTCATCGACTGCACGGACACCGGCGTGCCTCCCCCTACCGCCACCGGGCCGACCTGGATACGCCGCGAGAGACGGCGCTCCGCGATCGGCCGGACCGGCACCTCGGGGACACCCAAGGAAATGGCGGTCACGACGTCACCCGCGGTTTCCGGAGACGGTCTCACGGGCGGCGCGCAGGGACTCCTTCAGCGAGCCCATCGTGGCCATGACCGCGGTCGGCTCGTAGCCGCAGTGCGCCATGCAGTTGGCACAGCGCGGGTCCTTTCCGCGACCGTAGGCGTCCCAGTCGGTCTCCTCGATGAGTTCCTTGTACGTCGTGACGTACCCGTCGCTCATCAGATAGCAGGGCTTCTGCCAGCCGAAGAGCGAGTAGTTGGGGATCGCCCACGCGGTGCACGGGAAGTCCACCTTGCCCTCGAGGAAGTCGAGGAACAGCGGCGAGTGATTGAGCCGCCAGCGCCGCCGGTTGCCGCCCGAGAAGGCCTTCTTGAACAGCTCGCGGGTCTGCTCCACACCGAGGAAGTGCTCCTGGTCGGGTGCCTTCTCGTAGGCGTATGCGGGCGAGATCATCATCTCGTCGACCTTCAGGTCGTCATTGAGGAAGTTGAGGACCTCGATGATCGTCTGCGGGGTGTCGGTGTTGAAGAACGTCGAATTGGTGGTCACCCGGAAGCCACGCCGCTTGGCCTCCTTGATGGCCTCCACCGCCTCGTCGAACACACCCTCCTTGGCGACGGACTCGTCGTGCCGTTCGCGCAGACCGTCGATGTGCACAGCGAACGCGAAATAGGGCGAAGGCTTGAACTTGTCCATCTTCTTGCGCAGCAGCATGGCATTGGTGCACAGAAAGACGTACTTCTTCCGCCCCACCAGCTGGCGCACGATCTCATCGATGTGAGGATGCATCAGAGGCTCGCCGCCCGCGATGGACACCATCGGGGCACCGGACTCCAGCACCGCCCCGACGGCCTGGGCCACCGGCATGCGCTGCTTGAGCACTCCGGCCGGGTGCTGGATCTTGCCGCAGCCCTCGCACTTCAGGTTGCACGCGTAAAGCGGTTCGAGCTCGACGATCAGCGGAAACTTGTCCCGCTTCCGGAGTTTCTGTTCAGCGAGATACGTCGCCACCTTGATGGTCTGGCGAAGCGGCATGGCCATCTGGCTCACCTCCTGGGGAGCAGCAAATCACGGTGCCATTCGAAGAAAGCGGGAAGAACGGCACGAAGAACACGGAAAGCTGATATTCCACCGCGTACCGTGCCGATCCGGACGAGTTCATGTTCTGGAGCGTCCACCACCACTCGTACGGCCGCAACCGGGCGTACACCCGCGCGGACGGCGCTGTGGAGCGTGGCCGCCGACTCCATGTCGACCGCGATGGCACCGGTCGCGAGCAGATCCGACCGTTCGTGTCCGCGAACGACATGGTCGGAACCGGTGAGCGGTCCGGTGTGGACCGTGCGCCGGGGCACGGCACGCACCAGCTCCTTCACGAGCAGGTCGGTTCCCACGCAAGGGGTGCGTCCGCGCGCGTCGCGGGTCTCCTCGGCGACGACCAGATCGCCGGGGTGCATCCCGGGCGCCAGTCCGGCGCAGAAGCCCGTGGCCAGGACGGCCGCCTCGGCCAGCGCCGGATCGGCGAGCGCCCGGGTGACCGCGCGCTCGGCGGCCATGGGGCCCATGCCGGTACACAGCACGGTGACCGGGCCGTCCGCACCGCCGCCGCGGTCGCCGCTGCGCAGGGCCAGACGCTCGATGCCGAGCGCGCAGGCGATCAGCAGCGGGGCGGCGGCGGGTGTCGTACTCATGGACTTCCCGTCGCCTGCCGGTCGGCGAACGGTTCGCCATGGACGTACCGGCCGAGCGCGGTGAGTGGGAAGACCTGCCGGTAGAGGTGGTAGTTGATCGAGAAGTCCCACGGGAAGCCGGTGCCGGTGAAGTACGGCTCGTCCCAGGAGCCGTCCGCCCGCTGGGTTTCCGCGAGCCAGGTGATCCCGCGCTCCACGGCCTTGGACTCCCGCTCCCCCGCCGCGAGCAGCGCGAGCAGCGCCCAGGCCGTCTGTGAGGCGGTCGACGCGCCACGGCCGCTCCACTGGGCGACGTCGCGGTAGGAGCGCAGGTCCTCGCCCCAGCCGCCGTCGTCGTTCTGCACCGTCTCCAGCCAGGCCACCGCCCGCCGGATCGCCGGATGCGAGCCGGGCAGCCCGGCGGCGGTGAGCGCGGGCACCACCGACCCGGTGCCGTAGACGTAGTTGACGCCCCAGCGGCCGAACCAGGACCCGTCCCCCTCCTGTTCCGCGAGCAGCCATTCGATGCCCCGGCGGGTGCGGGGATCGTGGGAGAGCCCCTCGACGGCGAGCATCTCCACGACGTGCGCGGTGACGTCGGCGGACGGCGGGTCGATGACCTCGCCGAAGTCGCAGAACGGCAGCCGGTTGGGGAAGGCGCTGGTGTTGTCGACGTCGAAGGCGCCCCACGCGCCGTTCTTCGACTGCATGCCCAGGTTCCAGCGCACTCCACGCCCGATGGCCTTTTCCACGCGCTCCGGATCGTGGTGCTTGACGCGGCGCAGCGCCAGGACGACCTCGGCGGTGTCGTCGATGTCGGGGTAGTTGTCGTTGTGGAACTCGAACGCCCAGCCGCCGGGCGGAAGCTGGGGTCTGCGTACGGCCCAGTCGCCGGGCCGGCGGATCTCCTCGCCGAGCATCCAGTCCGCCGCCTTGACGAGCTGCGGATGGTCGGCGGGCAGGCCGGCGTCGGCGAGCGCGATGGTCGCCAGGCAGGTGTCCCACACCGGCGACTGACAGGCCTCGATCATCCGGGCACCGTCCTCGCGCCACACCGCGAACCGGTCGAGGGACTCCAACCCGGCGCGCATCACCGGGTGTTCGAGGTCGTAGCCGAGCAGATGGAGCGCGATGACCGAGTAGACGGCGGGCGGCTGGATGCCTCCCCAGCAGCCGTCGTTCTCCTGCCGCTCGATGATCCAGCGGGCGGCGGTGTTCATCGCGGCCTTGCGCAGCCGGCGCGGCGCGACCTTGCGGTACGCGTGCAGTGCCTTGTCGAGCCGCTGGAAGACTCCGTCCCAACTCGCCACCGGGGCAGGCGGCTTGGCGGGGTTCGGGTCACGGGCGTCGGTGTGCAGCTCGTCGAGCGGGAAGGGCGCGGGACGTACCGGCCGCTTCGCCGAGACGACGGTGAGCGGCACGATGGTCTGCCTCGCCCAGCACCCGAAGTCGTAGATGTTGAGCGGGGCCCACTTCGGGAAGTAGATGAGCTCCGGGGGGAGTTCGGGCAGGTCTTCCCACTTCCACCAGCCGAACAGGGCCAGCCAGATCCGGGTGAAGACCCGGGCCGCGGCGATGCCGCCCTGGTCACGGATCCACGAGGCCGCCTTCTCCATGTGCGGCTCGTCGGGAGCGTCCCCGGCCAGCCGCAGGGCGACGTATGCCTCGATGGTCGTGGAGAGTTCGCCGGGGCCGCCGTAGAACGTGGCCCAGGTGCCGTCCTCGCGCTGCTCGCCGCGGATGAAGAGGCCGGCGGCGTGCGTGGTCTTCTCGTCGCGGATGCCCAGGAACTGGCGGAGCAGCAGGTCTTCGGCGTCCATCGTGACGTTCGTCTCGAGGTCGCCCTTCCACCAGCCCTGGGGGTCCTGAATGGACAGCAGGAAATCGGTGGCGCGCTGTATCGCGCGCGCGGCGGCGTCTCGGGTATCGGCTGTCCCGGTCGCCGCGGGAGTCGTGGTGTGGATTTCGCTGGCCGAGGCAGCGCGGGGCGGGAGGGCCCCGGTGCTTCCGTCGGTCGTCGCTGTCATGGCTTCCCCTTCGTGCAGTGGCATGTCTCTGCTGTGGGTCCGCCGTCGGCCGGTCCGCGTTCTCCCGCGGGACCGGCCGGCGACTACGCGAGGTTTATTCGACCGATAGTGATCATCTCTTTCGTACGACGACGAAGTCGGCCAGCTCCACGAACTGGGCCCGTACCTCTTCCGGCATGTGGATCGTGTCGAGCGCCTCGATGGCGATGGTGTGCTGGCGGCGCGCCTCCTGGGCGGTCCACTCGCGGCCGCCCGCCTCCTCGATGAGCGCGGCGCGTGCGGCGAACTCCTCCTCGGAGAAGCTTTCGAATTCGGTGCTCTTGGCGTCCTCGGCGAGCAGTTGGCCGAGGCGTTCGGAGGCCGGGCCGCCCGCCGCGAGCGCGGCCACGACCGGCAGGGACTTCTTGCGCTGACGCAGATCACTCCACGGCCGCTTGCCGGTGGCCTCCGGGTCGCCCCAGATGCCCAGCAGATCGTCCACGGCCTGGAAGGCGAGGCCGAGGTGGTATCCGTACTTCTCCAGGGTGTCGGCCGTGCGGTCGTCAGCGCCGCCGAGCACCGCGCCGATGGAGCAGGCACAGGCGAGCAGGGCGCCCGTCTTGTTGCCCTCCATCTCCAGGCACTCCGCGACGGTGACCCGGTCGCGGTGCTCGTACGAGATGTCCTGCGCCTGACCGTCGATCAGTGCGCGGGTGGCGGTGGTGAGGCGGCGCGTGGCACGGCCCGCCTCGACCGTCCCGAGTTCCAGAAGGATCTCGTTGGCCAGCGCGAACAGGGCGTCGCCGACGAGAATGGCCTGGGCGGGGCCGTGTACCTTCCACACGGTGTCGCGGTGGCGGCGCTGTTCGTCGCCGTCCATCAGGTCGTCGTGCAGCAGCGAGAAGTTGTGCACCAGTTCGACGGCGACCGCACCCGGCACGCCCACCTCGGGGGCGGCACCGGCGGCCTGCGCGGACAGTACGGCGAGCGCGGGGCGTACGGCCTTGCCGCCGTCGCCCTCCGCGGGGTTGCCCTCGGCGTCGATCCAGCCGAAGTGGTAGGCGGCGACAGTGTCCATGGGGGGTGCCAGGCGGCCGATGGCCGCCTTCAGTACCGGTGTGGCCAGGGTCCGGCCGCGCTCCAGGAGCGCGGTCACGTCCACCGCGTCGGCAGCCTTCGATGCCGGGGGCACAGTGGGCACAGTCTCTCCTCTTGTTGCGGTACTGGGAGTGCGGGAGCCTGCCGCGCTCAGATCGAGCGTCATGCCGCCTCCTCGAAGAGTTCGAAGAGGTGATCGCGGGGCCGGCCCAGGGCGCTCAGCGCGGCGCCCGCCGCACTGACACCGCTGCGGACCGCACTCTCCATGGTCGCGGGCCACCCGGTGGCGGTCCACGCCCCGGCCAGGTACAGGCCGGGTGCCTTGGTGCGGGCGCCGGGCCGCAGCCGTCCGACGCCTGGGGTCGGGGCGAACGTCGCCGTACGCTCCCTGGTCACAAAGAAGTCCCTGACCTCGGCGCCGCGCGTGCCGGGCAGCAGCCGCTCCAGCTCCGGCAGATAGCGCTCGCGCAGCGCCGAGACGGGTTCGTCGATCTCGTCCTGAGCGGCCGACTGCGACAGCGCGAGGTACTGGCCCTCCGAGAGCCCGGACGCCTCGGTCCGGTCGAAGACCCACTGCACCGGGGTGCCGAGCGCGGCGAAGAACGGCCTGCTGAGCACCTTGCGGTCGTAGACGACATGAATGTTGAGGATCGGCGCGGTGCCGATCTCCAGCAGCCGTTCGGGCGCGTCGAGTGCGCCTTCGGGCAGCAGATCGTGCGCCTCCCGCTGTGGTACGGCGAGGACGACCGCGTCCGCGTCATGCGTCTCGCCGGGAACCTGAACGCTCCAACGGCCGTTCCCGTTGGGGGAGATGGACGTGACGCGTGTACGGAGTTCGGTACGGACGCCCGAGGAGTCGAGCGCCTTGCGGGCCAGCCGGTCGTGCAGTTCACCCAGCGGGACGCGTGCCCAGCCGATGTCGGCCGCGCCCGGTTCGGACAGCAGGCCGGTCTTGAACACCATCGCGGCGAGCGCGAGCGACGAGTCGCCGGCCACCGCGTTGAGGGTGGCGACTCCGACGAGGTCCCACAGCGCTTCGACGGCACGCGCCGACTGACCGTGCCGGGTCAGCCAGCCGCCGAAGTCCTCGGTGTCGAGGGCGGGATCGGCGAGGTCGAGTGCCTTGAGTGCGAGCGCGGCACGTCCGACCTTGGCGCGCTCGGCGAGCGAGAGATGCGGGTAGGTGGCGAGGCTGCGCCCGAGATGCAGCGGTACGGGCAGCGCGTCACGTCGCAGTCTGCCGAGCCGGCCCCCCACGGGTTTCGTCACGTCGAGAACGGGCACGTCGAGACGATCCTGCAAGGGTGCGAGCGCCGCTGCGTCGATGCGCTCGAGGAACCAGCGGTACGCGGTGCAGCAGCGCAGATACACATGCTGGCCGTTGTCCACGGTGAGCGCGCCCCGCTGGAAGGAGAAGGCGAGTCCGCCGAGCCGCGGCCGGCCTTCGAGCAGCGTGACACGTACGCCCGCGTCGGCGAGCGCGAGGGCGGTGGTGACCCCAGCGAGACCGCCACCCACCACGACAGCCGTCCTTTTTCCTTGAGGCTCGGTTCGCCTCCGGGCCGCTGCAGCCGAACAGCCTGGGCTGTTCGCGTCGAGCCCCTCGGGCTGTGTGGTGTCGCTCATCGTGCGCCCTCCCCCGCGGCCCGGCCGTGGTGATGGAACGGTGCACGGCAGGCCGTCGCAGTCAGGGACGCCGTCGCCGACCGGAGGGTTGCGCGCCGTTTTCCGGGAGCTGCGTCACCGTGGCCCAGAGTGTCCATCAGACGCGCCTCCTGACGGGCCGGCGGGACACATGCCGGGCGTCGAGGCCGGAGAGACCGCGCACGGCGACATACGCCTTCTCGCGTCCGGGCAGCGAGACGCGGCCCCGCAGGACCGCCTCCGGCTCGCGCTCGATGCGGTCGAGGAGACGTCGGTAGATGCCGGCCATCGCGGCGACGCAGGCGCCGCTGCGTCGGTCCAGCATCGGCAGCAGCCGGTAGCCCTCCGCGAAAAGCGTGCGGGCCCTGCGCACTTCGAAGTGCACGAGGCCCGCGAAGTCCGAGTCGGCCGGTGGACGGGCCTCGTTGAATCCGGCGGAACAGCCGAACTTCGCGAGGTCGTCCGAGGGCAGATAGGTCCGCCCTCCCTCGGCGTCCTCGCGAACGTCCCGCAGAATGTTGGTGAGTTGCAGCGCGAGGCCGAGCGTGTCGGCGTACTCGGGCGCACGCTCGACTCCGCGCGCCCCCGGTTCGGTGCCGAACACCCCGAGCGAGAGCCGTCCGATCGCCCCGGCCACACAGCGGCAGTAGATCTTCAGGTCGTCCCAGGTCTCGTAGGTCTCACCGCGTACGTCCATCAGGACGCCGTCGATGAGTTCGTCGAGGCCGCCGAGCGGGATCGGGAAGTGGTCCGCCGCGTGACGGAGGGCGACCGCGACCGGGTCGATGTCGTCCTCGTCCACGGAGCCGTCGCGGACCCGGGCGAGCAACTCCCGGGTGTCTTCCAGACGGGCCGCCTTTACCTCGGGGGCGAGCGCACCGTCGCCGATGTCGTCGACGCGCCGCGAGAACGCGTAGAGCGCCGACATCGCGCGGCGCTTGGGCGTCGGCAGGAGCCTGATGCCGTACGCGAAGTTACGGGCCTGCTGTCCGGTCACTGACTCGCAGTAGCTGTATGCGGCGAGTACCGGTGCGGACACGTGCGATGGAGACTCCACGGTCCGGATCACCCCTCTCCTCGCAGAGTCACGCCCGCCTCACGCAGCAGCCGGAGCTTGCCGGGCTTGGGCGGGCCGGGAAGTACGTCGTATTCGGCGGCGGCAATCGCGTGGATTGCCGCCTTTCCTCCCGCCACGAACCCTGCGAGCAGCAGCCTGAGTCTGCCGTGGACGCTACCCACCAGGGGGGTGCCTTCATTCAGGAGGTTCCGGGCACGTTCTGCTTCGTATGCAACCAGTGCGCGCACCGATGCGCCTGCTGTGGCCGTAGCGAGGTCCGTCTCCTGGACATGGAACCGTTTCATGTCCTCGACGGGCAGATAGACGCGGTCGCGCCTCAGGTCCTCGCTGACGTCCTGGAGGTGCTCGACGATCTGAAGGGCCGTGCAGACGGCGTCCGAGCGGCGGACGCGCTCGGGGGTCGAGGAGCCGGTGACGGCGAGGACGAGGCGGCCGACCGGGTTGGCGGACAGTTCGCAGTAGGCGAGCAGGTCGTCGTAGGTCTCGTACCGCTTGACCAGCTGATCCTGGCGGTTGGCCGCGATCAGACCGAGGAACGGCTCCGGGGTGAGGCCGGCGCGACGGACCGTCGGCTGGAGGCGGCGCAGCAGCGGGTGACGCGGGGTCGAGTCGAACACCTTGTGCAGGTCGGCCTCGAAGGCTTCGAGCAGGACCATCCGGTCCTCGGCCTCTTCGTGAGACACACCGAGGAGGCGGGCGTCGGCGCCGCCGGGGGCCAGGTCGCCGTCACCGATGTCGTCGACGAGACGGGCGAAGCCGTACACGGCCATGAGATCGGCGCGCCAGGGCTTGGGCAGAAAGAACGGCGCCACGGGAAAGTTCTCGCCCGCGGCCTTGTCGAGGGTGGTGCGCTCCGGGCCGCCGGCGCGCGCCGTCCCGGCTGCCGTCACCGCTCGCTGCCCGGTACGCGGACGGCACACGCGTTGCGGAGCTGGAGAGTTCCCGTAGCCATTGCCGTCACATCTCCCGTTCTACACTGCCGACCCAATACATCCCATTTCGGACACGCCGCCCGGCCGCTGACGCGGCACGCCAGTGCCGGTGTCGCGCATTATCGCCCTACTTGCCGCGAATCAGCACCGGTACAGCTTACGTTGTACAACGTGACATGACGCGTCAGGGTGTCCTGCACATCACAACAACACACCGATTGCCGCCAAGATTCCTAATGCGGTGGACAGTTGGATCGTTCTTTGCCCAGCGGATCTCCCTTGGGCGCCTCTTTGCACGAGAGGACTCCGCCGGAGGCGTTCCGGTTGCGCGGCAGGACCCCGCCGGAGGCGTTCCGGCGGGGCCCAGAGGTGGTGCCCGGGGCCTACTTCCCCGTGAACTTCTCGTACTCCTTGAGGACCTCGTCGGTCGGGCCGTCCATGCGCAGCTCGCCACGCTCCAGCCACAGGACGCGGTCGCAGGTGTCGCGGATCGACTTGTTGTTGTGGCTCACCAGGAACACGGTGCCGGCTTCCTTGCGCAGCTCCCGGATGCGGGCCTCGGAGCGCTTCTGGAACTTGCGGTCGCCCGTGGCGAGGGCCTCGTCGATCATCAGGACGTCGTGGTCCTTGGCGGCCGCGATGGAGAAACGCAGGCGCGCCGCCATGCCGGAGGAATAGGTGCGCATCGGGAGAGTGATGAAGTCCCCCTTCTCGTTGATGCCCGAGAAGTCGACGATCTCCTCGTAGCGCTCCCTGATCTGCTCGCGGGACATGCCCATCGCGAGGCCGCCGAGGATCACGTTGCGCTCGCCCGTGAGGTCGTTCATCAGCGCCGCGTTGACGCCGAGGAGCGAGGGCTGGCCGTCGGTGTAGACCTTGCCCTTCTCGGCGGGGAGCAGTCCCGCGATGGCGCGCAGCAGCGTGGACTTGCCTGAGCCGTTGGAGCCGATCAGGCCGATGGCCTCACCCCGGTAGGCGATGAAGGAGACACCGCGAACGGCGTGCACCTTGCGGACGCCGCGCTCCTCGCCGCGTTTGAGTATGCGGCTGAGGGCGGCGGTGGCGCTGCCCTTGCCGGTCTTGGCTCCGTTGACGCGGTAGACGATGTGCAGCTCGTCCGCGATGACGGTGGGGATCCGGGACTCGGCGTCCGGCCCGGTGGTGTTCTGCTCAGCCACGGCCGTACCGCTCCTCCGCCTTCCAGAAGTACACGAACCCTCCGACGGCGACGAGGACGGCCCAGGCACCGGCGACCGCCCAGACGTGCGGGGGCAGGTTCTCGGAGCCGTAGCCGTCGATCAGTGCGAAGCGCATCAGGTCCATGTAGATGGCGGCCGGGTTCCACTGGAGGACATCGGCGATCCACTCGGGCTTGCCCTTGAGCATGATCGGGATGGAGAACATGACGCCGGACCCGTACATCCACGTACGCATCACGAACGGCATGAGCTGCGCGAGGTCCGGGGTCTTGGAGCCCGCCCGGGCCATGATCATCGCGAGGCCGGTGTTGAAGAGGAACTGCAGGACCAGGACCGGGAGGATCAGCAACCAGGACAGCTTCGGGTAGCTGCCGAATCCGACCGCCACTGCGAACAGCACGAGCATCGAGAAGAGCAGTTGCTGGAGCTGTTGCAGCGAGAACGAGATGGGCAGCGAGGCGCGCGGGAAGTGCAGCGCCCGCACCAGCCCGAGGTTGCCGGAGATCGCTCGTACGCCCGCCATCACCGAGCTCTGCGTGAAGGTGAAGACGAACACACCCGTCACCAGGAACGGGATGTAGACCTCTTGGGACATGCCACGGTCGGCGCCCAGGATCAGGCCGAAGATCAGGAAGTACACGAGCGCGTTCAGCAGCGGCGTGGCCACCTGCCACAGCTGGCCGAGCTTCGCCTGGCTGTACTGGGCGGTGAGCTTCGCCTGGGAGAAGGCGAGGATGAAGTGACGCCGTCCCCAGAGCTGGCGGACGTACTCGACGAGTCCTGGCCGGGCACCGCTCACGGCGAGCCCGTACTTGGCGGCGAGGTTCGCCGCGGAGAGCCCGTCATCGGGCGACGGAGGGGCGCTCACCGCGACTCCTCCGCCGTCATGCGTTGTCTCACTCACAAGTGGAAACTTTCGTCCTCAAAGTGCGCGGCCGGATCGGGCCCGGGCAGGATCCCGGGACCGGGTACGGCCGCATGCTCTCAGATATCGAGCTTGTCAGATGACGGGTGGTCGGCCCAGTCGCGTCAGGCGCCATACCGTACGCCACTTCATGGGACGGCGCGGGCCGCACGCGGTGGTCCAGCCCTCCTTGAAGCCGCCGAACCAGGCCTTCAGAGCAGGTCGCGAGGGGCGGCGGGCCAAGGTCAGCAGCATCCAGACGCCGAGGTAGACCGGCACCAGGAGGGTGGGCAGGTTGCGGCGCGCCAGCCATACCCGGTTGCGGGCGACCATCCGGTGGTAGACCGCGTGCCGCGAGGGGGCTGTCGTGGGGTGGTACAGCACCATGTCCGAGCGGTAGTCGATCATCCAGCCCGCGTCGAGAGCCCGCCAGGCGAGGTCGGTCTCCTCATGGGCGTAGAAGAACTCGTCCGGCAGCCCGCCGACCTCGGCGAAGACCTTCGTACGGACGGCGTTGGCGCCACCGAGGAAGGTGGTGACACGCGAGTTGCGCAGCGGGTCGGAGGCCCGCAGGCGCGGGACGTGACGGCGCTGGGTGACACCGGTGTCCGGGTCGGCGATGCGGAAGCTGATGATGCCGAGCTCCGGGTCGGCCTCGAAGGCCTCGCGGCACAGCTCGGCGGTGTCATGGCGGGCGAGCAGGCCGTCGTCGTCGAGGAAGAGAAGCACATCGACGTCATAGCCGTCCGTGCCGCCGGGGCCGAACGCCTCGATGCCGACGTTGCGGCCGCCCGGGATGCCCAGGTTCTCCGGCAGCTCGATGGTGCGGACACCTTCGGGGACATCCGGCACCGGGGAGCCGTTGCCGACCACGACCACCTCGACCGGGTCGCCGTCCTGCTTGGCGACCGAGTCGAGGAGGGCGCGGAGTTCATCGGGGCGGTTGCCCATGGTGATGATCACCGCGCCGACCTTCATGCCCGTGCTCACTTCAACCTGCTCGATGCCAGGATGGACACCAGGTGCAGCAGGGTCTGCAGGATCGCGATGCCGGCCAGGACCGCGATGCCCAGGCGGGTCCAGAAGAGGTCGCCGCCCACCAGGTCGAGGATCGCCACGAACAGGATGAACAGGCTGGCCTCGACACCGCCCACCAGGCGGTGGAACTTGAGCGCGGCCGCGGCCCGGCGGGCCACGGCGATGCCCGAGGAGCGGGGCGTGGCCGCCTCGTCCTTGACCGCGGGCAGTCCGCTGCGGGCGCGGGCCACGTCGACCAGGTCCGTCTCCGCCTTGATCAGGATCGCGCCGAGCGCGGCCAGCGTGCCGAGGAAGGCCCACAGCCACTCGGGGCTCTCGGAGCCGTCGAACAGGTCGGCGCCGCGCAGGCCGAAGCCCACGAGGAGGGCCGCCTCGGACAGGTAGTGGCCGATGCGGTCCAGGTAGACGCCGGTGATCGAGGTCTGGCCCCGCCAACGGGCGATCTCGCCGTCGACACAGTCGAGCAGCAGGTAGATCTGGATGAGGACGGCGCCGAGGAGCGCCCCGGCGAGCCCGGGCACGAGGAGTGCCGCGCCCGCCAGGATGCCCGCGACGACCATCAGATATGTGAGCTGGTTGGGCGTGATCCTGGTGTTCACCAGGTACCGGTCGCAGCGCAGCGAGATCTCTCGCATGTACAGGCGTCCCGCCCAGTGCTCACCACTGCGCCGGTCCTTCACCCCTTCGGGGTGCACGACGGGGCGCAGTTCAGCTACCGATGGCCTTGGCATAGTCGGCGTATGCGTCCTTGATCTGATCGGTGTTGAGGTCGAGGTGTTCGAGGATCGTGTAACGGCCGGGCCGGGTCTTCGGTGCGAACTCCACGACCTGGACGAACTCCTCCACGGTGAAGCCGATGTCCTCCGGGAGGACGGGCAGCCCGTGGCGGCGCAGCACCTCGGCCATGTACGCCGACTCCTCGCGCGCCCCGCGCAGATGCATCGCGAAGGCCGCGCCCAGGCCGCACTGCTCGCCGTGGCTGGCCGCGCGCCTGGGGAAGAGCAGGTCGAAGGCGTGGTTGATCTCGTGGCAGGCGCCGGAGGCCGGGCGGGAGTCGCCCGCCACCGACATGGAGATGCCGGTGAGCACCAGTCCCTCGGCGAGCACCTGGAGGAAGGCGTCGTCGCCGACGCCGCCCGGGTGCCGCAGCACGGCCTCGCCCGCCTGGCGCGCCATGGCGGCGGCCAGACCGTCGATCGCCTCGCCCTGCTCGCGGTGGGCGAGCTCCCAGTCCGCGACCGCGGAGATGTTGGACAGGGCGTCGCCGATACCGGAGCGCACGAAGCGGACCGGGGCCTCGCGGATCACGTCGAGGTCGATGACGACCGCGATCGGGTTCGGTACGCCGTAGGAGCCGCGCCCCGCGTCGTTGTCGAGCGTCGCGACCGGCGAGCACAGACCGTCGTGCGAGAGGTTCGTGGCGACGGCGACCAGCGGGAGGCCGATACGCGCCGCGGCGAACTTCGCACAGTCGATGATCTTGCCGCCGCCGAGACCCACGACCGCGTCGTAGTGCCCGGACTTCATGGCGTCGGCGAGCTTGATCGCGTCGTCGATGGTGCCGCCGCCGACCTCGTACCAGCTCGCGCCCGGCAGGGCCGGAGCCAGCCGCTCACGCAGCTTGGCCCCGGAGCCGCCGCTGATCGCGACGGCCAGCTTGCCGGAGTGCGAGATGCGCTGGTCGGCGAGGACCTCCGCCAGATCGTCCAGGGCGCCCGGACGGATGTCGACGACGACCGGCGAGGGGATGAGCCTCGTCAGTACTGGCACGCGATTTCACGTCCCTTGGCCAGGTCGTCGTGGTTGTCGATCTCGACCCACTTGACGTCGCCGATGGGGGCCACGTCGATGCGGAAGCCGCGGTTCACGAGCTCCTGGTAGCCGTGCTCGTAGAACTGCTGCGGGTCGGTCTCGAAGACGGTCTTCAGCGCGTCCGCGAGCTCGTCGGCGGCCTCACCCTCTATGAGGGTGACGCCGATGTACTCACCGGTGGCCTCGGCCGGGTCCATCAGCTTGGTGATCTTCGTCATGCCCTTCTCGGGGTCGACGACGACCTTCATCTCCTCGTCGGCGAGGGACTTCACCGTGTCGAGGGCAAGGATGATCTTCTTGCCGTCGCCGCGCGCGGCGAGCAGCGTCTTCTCCACGGAGACCGGGTGCACGGTGTCGCCGTTGGCGAGGATCACCGAGTGCTTGATGGCGTCACGGCCGCACCAGAGGGAGTAGGCGTTGTTCCACTCCTCGGCCTTGTCGTTGTCGATCAGGGTGATCTTGACACCGTACTTCTTCTCGAGCGCCTCGCGGCGCTCGTAGACGGCCTCCTTGCGGTACCCGACGATGATCGCGACCTCGGTCAGGCCGATCTCGGCGAAGTTGCCGAGGGTGAGGTCGAGCACGGTGATGCTGTCCTCGTCGCCTTCGGGTCCCACCGGCACCAGTGCCTTGGGCAGGGTGTCGGTATAGGGGCGCAGACGCCGTCCGGCGCCGGCCGCCAGCACGAGGCCGATCATGCGGGTTCTCCTTCATCGTGTACGGCGGGTGCGCCACGTCGGTGGGCGGTCACCCAGAAACGGATGCTCTCCACGAGCACCACGAGTGCCACGGCCGCGGCGAGCGCCGCGAGCGCGAACGTGAAATCAGTGGCGGCGAGCAGCGCGGCCAGAACGGTGACCAGCAGCGTCCTGCCTTCGTGCCCGCCGATCGCCCGCACCAGCCAGTGCGGCGGTGCGCCGGCGTTGCCGCGTATGCGGTACACCGTGTCGTAGTGATGGTAGGCGACGGCGGCCACCAGGCCGAAAGCCGCGGGCAGGGCTCCGTTCACGTCGGCTTTGGCGGCCAGTACCAGGACCGTGCCGTATTCGGCGGCGCGGAAGAAGGGGGGAACGAGCCAGTCCAGGGCCCCTTTGAGGGGGCGGGCGAGGGCGATGGGCGACTGGAGTACGTAGAACGCGGCGCCCAGGACGGGCCACCAACTCCCGTAGGGGGCAAGCCATGTGGCGAGCACCACGACGGCGCCGCCGATGAACGCGACATACGCCGGTGCCCGCAGCGGTGCACGACGCGCGAGACGCGCCAGCCCCGTGGCGAGCGCGCCGGAGTCCGTGAGGTCGGCGAGTGCCTGGGCCGCGCGGTCGGTGCGCTGTGCCTTGCGGGTCAGCGACCTGAGCACGCGTCCCGCCGTGGTGTAAGTGGCCGCGAGCGCGCACCCGATGAGCAGTGCGTAGAAGGTGATACGAGGCGTCGTGGCCGCCGTGAGCACGGCGATCATCGCCCAGCGCTCGCCGATGGGCAGCACGATCATCCGGCGCACCCAGACCGTCCAGCCGACGCTGTCGAGCTTGTCCGACAGGGCAGCGGTGGGGCTGGTGTTGGCGGTGGCGTCGTGGTTCGCCTCGTTGAAGGAGAAGTCGACGACGTGCCGGCAGGTCTGCAGGACCATCGCGCCGAGGGCGAGGGCCCATACGTCGTCGCCGCCGCGGGCGGCTCCGAGAGCGAGGCCCGCGTAGTAGGCGTACTCCTTGGCGCGGTCGAAGGTCGCGTCGAGCCAGGCACCGAGCGTCGAGTACTGCAGCGAGTAACGGGCGAGTTGTCCGTCCGTGCAGTCCAGGACGAAGGAGAAGAGGAGCAGCAGCCCGGCCGCGACGAAGCCGGCGCGGGTGCCCGTCGCCGCGCAGCCGGCCGCGATCAGCGCGGTGAACAGCGAGGCCGTGGTGACCTGGTTCGGGGTCAGACCGCGGCGGGCGCACCAGCGGGCGATGTAGCGGGAGTACGGGCTGATGCAGTACGTGGTGAAGAAGCCGTCGCGCGACTTCACGGCCGTACGCAGCCTGATCGCCTCGTCGTCGATGGCGACCACGGACTGACGGGCCTCGTTGCGGGCCTGGGGGTCCCGGGGGACGGCGGCCACGAGTTCGCCGAGATCGGGGCGGTGCAGTTCGGTGGTGTCGAGCAACTCCGCGACGCGGTCGGCGACGATGCCGACCACCACGGAGCCGCTCGACGCGTCACCGGCGGCCGCGTGCAGAGCGCGGGCGAGCGCGGAACGGGCCGCGGGCCGGACGGTCACGGCTCCGGGGATCGCGGAGGCGTCGAAGCGCGGGTCGGTGAGCCCGATGCGCAGGGCGTGGACGTGCCCCACGAACCGGGTGTCGACGACGGCGACCCGCTGGTCCGCGGGCACGGCGGCAAGGAGCGTCTCGGCGTCGGCCGCGTCGGTGGCGACCCGCACGTCGAAGCCGAGCGACCGCAGATCGCCCTCGAGGGACGATCCGGGGACCGGCTGACCGGTGAGGATGGCGGTCGACAGACGAACTCACTCCCTGGGTTCCGACGCGTCCATGGCGCCGGGCATGTGCGTGATGGGGTGCCCCAGGCCGGGGGCGGCCGGGCGGCGTGTCGGCAGAGGCTATCGGATGATGAGAAGCTGCCGTTCACCGCCCGTTAACGGCCCGATCAGCACGGGCTGAGTGCTGCGCCTGCTGCGATCATCATCGTGGATCCGGGGCCCGCGCCCCAAATCGCGATCGCAGAACGGAACTTTCCGGGGCAAGGTTCGCACCCCGGACCGGAACCGATCGGCCCGGCATAGGGTGAACGACCATGACATGGCTGATCACAGGTGGAGCTGGATATATCGGGGCGCATGTGGCACGCGTCATGGCCGAAGCGGGAGAGCGGGTCGTCGCGCTCGACGATCTCTCGGCCGGCGTCGCTCACCGACTGCCGTCGGACATAGCTCTCATACAGGGCTCATCGCTCGACGGTGATCTGCTGAAGCGGACGTTCGCCGAACACGCGGTGACGGGTGTGGTGCATCTCGCGGCCCGCAAGCAGGTCGGCGAGTCCGTCGCACAGCCCGCGCGCTACTACCAGGAGAACGTCGGCGGCCTCGCGACCCTCCTCGACGCGGTCGCCGAGGCGGGCATCGGGCGGTTCCTCTTCTCGTCGTCCGCCGCCGTCTACGGCAACCCGGATGTGGACCTCATCACGGAGGACACCCCGTGCGCCCCGATGAGTCCGTACGGCGAGACGAAGCTCGCCGGTGAGTGGCTGGTGCGGGCGGCGGGCCGGGCGCACGGCATCGCGACCGTCTGTCTGCGCTACTTCAACGTCGCGGGGGCGGCCGCGCCCGAACTGGCCGACACCGGCGTCTTCAACGTGGTCCCGATGGTGTTCGACCGGCTCACCCGCGACGAGGCCCCACGGATCTTCGGCGACGACTATCCGACGCCGGACGGCACCTGCGTACGCGATTACATCCACGTGGCCGACCTCGCCGACGCGCACCTCGCGGCAGCGCGGCGGCTGACCGCGACGGATGTCACACGCGCGAGGGGGGCCACGGACGCGACGGGCGCCACGCACGCCACGCACGCGACGGGCGCGACGGGCGACCTGACGGTGAACATCGGCCGCGGTGAGGGTGTCTCGGTACGCGAACTCGTGACCCTCATCGGCGAGGTCACCGGCGACACCCGCACCGCGCTCGTCGAACCGCGCCGCCCGGGCGACGCCCCGCGCGCGGTCGCCTCGGCCGCGCGCGCTGCCGAGGAACTCGGCTGGACCGCGCGTCGCGGGATGCGCGAGATGGTCGAGTCGGCCTGGCAGGGCTGGCGCCTCCACCACTCCGGCTGATCATGCCGACGCTCTGACCTGCCGGATTACAGCGGGGGCACGGCGGCAGCCGCCCACCAAGGGAGACTGCGCGCCGCGCTGGCGATCACGCTCACCGTGGCTCTGCTCGCGATCCATTTCGCCAACCGGGCACCGAGCGCAGCCGCACCTTCGGCTATGCGCGCGCCGAGATCCTCGCCGCGCTCGCCAACTGTCTGCTGCTGGTCGGCGTCGGCGGGTACGTCGTGTACAAGGCGATCGAGCTCCTGGACGATCACCTCGGGGCTGCCCGTCCCCAATTGCCGGGCGGAGTCGTCCGTCTCGGTGCTACCGTGGCCGACGATTCAGGAGGTGGGTTGATGACTGTCGCGTTCGGCGCTGCTGTGCGCAGCGACTCAGGCATCCCCATCTCCCGGGCCCGCGGCTGACGTTCAGGGAATCGTCGGCCGGGCCCTTCACCCAAGGGTTTTCACGTTGACCGACAACGCCTTCTTCACCCTGCACCACGGACTTCCACGTCAGGGCCCCGGCTCCGACGCCACCACCCGTCACCTCCTCTCGCTCGCGGGCCCACTGCCCGCCCGGCCGCGCGTACTCGACCTGGGATGCGGGCCCGGCCGCGCCGCGCTGCTGCTCGCCGCCGAGGCGGGCGCCGAGGTGACCGCCGTCGATCTGCACGAGCCGTTCCTCGCCGAGCTGCGGGCGGCCGCCGAGGCGCGCGGGCTCGCGGGCTCGATCCGCACACTCAACGCGGACATGGGCGAACTCCCCTGCCCCGACGGCTCGTTCGACCTCGTCTGGGCCGAGAGCTCGGCCTACTCCATCGGCTTCGACACCGCGCTGCGCTCCTGGCGGCGCCTGCTCGCGCCCGGCGGCACTCTTGTGATCACCGAGGGCGAGTGGACCACCGACTCGCCCTCGCCCCGGGCCCGCGCCTTCTGGGAAGGTCAGTGCGCGTTGCGCACGACCGAGGGAAACAGCCGGGCCGCCGAGGCCGCGGGATACACCGTCATCGGCGTGTACCCGCAGCCGGAGTCCGACTGGGACGAGTACTACGGCCCGCTGGGTGCCAAGGCCGACACCGCGGACCTCGCCATGCCGGGCATGGCCGAGGCCGTGGCGGGTGCCCGCGAGGAGATCACACTGCGCCGGGAGCACGGCGGCGAGTACGGCTACACCGGATACGTGCTGCGGCTGCCGGAGGGCGCGCCCGGCTGGCTCACCCGTCCGGAGACCCCCGCCGACCGCGCCGAGGTGCACGCGGTCAACGCCGCGGCCTTCCCGACCGAGGTGGAGGCGGACCTGGTGGACGCGCTGCGCGCCGACTCCGGGGCGTGGCTGCCGGGCCTGTCGTATGTCGCCGAGGCACCGGACGGCACGGTCGCGGCGCACGCGCTGATCACCCGCTGCCATGTCGACGGGGCGCCGGCGCTCGCCCTGGCGCCCGTGGCCGTACGGCCGCGGTATCAGCGGCAGGGTGCCGGAGCGGCCGTCGTACGCGCGGTGCTGCGGGCGGCACGCGCGCGTGGGGAGCGGCTGGTGCTCGTACTCGGCCACCCCGAGTACTACCCGAGGTTCGGTTTCGTGCCCGCCTCGGGGTACGGCATCCGGGCCGGATTCGAGGTCCCGGACGAGGCGATGATGGCGCTTGTCCTGGACGATTCCGTGCCGGTGCCCACGGGCACGATCAAGTATCCGGCCGCTTTCGGCGTCTGATCGACGGCTCCCGCATGTCCGGTTCGTCCGCGCGGCGGAACCGGACATGCGGGACACCGCGTGGTGCCGGGAGTAGCGCTTTCGTACGGCAGACTTGAGGTTCGAAGACCGAAGCGAAGGATGGGTATGCCGATCACTCCTGCCACCGCGACGCACAGTTCGTCCACCGGCACCGCCGAAGCCATCTTGCTGGAACTGGTCGATGAGGACGGCACGACGATCGGCACCGCGGAGAAGCTCGCCGCCCATCAGCCACCCGGGAAGCTGCACCGGGCGTTCTCCGTCTTCCTGTTCGACGAGCAGGGCAGGCTGCTGTTGCAGCAGCGCGCGCTCGGCAAGTACCACTCCCCCGGCGTCTGGTCCAACACCTGCTGCGGCCACCCCTATCCGGGTGAGGCGCCCTTCGCGGCGGCCGCGCGGCGCACGTACGAGGAGCTCGGAGTCTCTCCGTCGCTGTTGGCCGAGGCGGGCACGGTGCGCTACAACCACCCGGACCCGCACTCGGGGCTGGTGGAGCAGGAGTTCAACCATCTGTTCGTGGGCATGGTCCAGTCGCCGCTGCGGCCGGACGCGGAGGAGGTCGGCTCGACGGCTTTCGTGACGGCCGCCGAGCTGGCGGAACGGCACGCGAGGGACCCGTTCTCCGCGTGGTTCATGACCGTCCTGGACGCGGCGCGCCCGGCGATCAGGGAGCTGACGGGTTCGTCCGCGGGCTGGTGACCGCCGGCGCTTGTCAGGCCTGTGTGGGTTTGAGCGGCAGGGCGGCCCAGATCACCTTGCCGCCGCTCGCGGTGTGTTCGACGTCGCACACGCCGCCCGCCTCCGCCGCGATCTCGCGTACCAGGAGCAGACCACGGCCGCCGGTCTGCCCGTGGTCGGCCTCCAGGGCGGTCGGGCGGTAGGGGTGGTTGTCCTCGACGGAGACGCGCACCCACTCGGCACCGACGGCGACCTCCACGGCCAGCATCGGGGAGAGCAGCGCCGCGTGCCGGACGGCGTTGGTCACCAGCTCGGAGACGATCAGCAGGAGCCCCTGGACGAGGTCGTCCGAGATGGGCACGCCCTGCCGGGCCAGCAGGTCACGGACGGCGTGCCGCGCCTGCGGCACCGAGACGTCGACGGCTGGAGCGGTGAACCGCCAGACGCCCTCGTACGGCAGCGGGCCGGGCGGTGCCCCGGCGGGTGGTACGTCCCCGCCGCCTTCAGGGCGTGGGCCGGGCCCACGCCCATGATCGTCCATCGTCCGGTCCCTACCCTTGCGCTCGATTGTCACCACACGTCGAGTGTTGGTAACGCGCTGTCCCGGCCGAGGAACTGAACAGAAGTCAGCGAGTATCGACGGCTTCCGACCGACCATGTACGACACGGTCGGACGTGAGACCGCCGTTGCCCTTCTTGCGTCGAATTCAGACTCTTCGGGTTGTACGGTTTGGCCCAGGACGAGACCAACGTCACGGTGCCGACGGTACGGCACCGTCCCTCTTGATCGTGCGACCGTCCCTCTTGATCGTGCGTTCGAGCGTGCGGATAGCATCCGGCTCATGGAGCCGCAGCTGCTGCACAGCGTCGCCGACGGGGTCGCCACCGTCGTGATCCACCATCCGGCGAAGCGCAACGCCATGACGGCCGGCATGTGGGAGGCGCTGCCGCCCCTGCTCGACGCGCTGGCCGCCGATCCCGCCGTGCGTGCGCTCGTACTCACCGGCGAGGGTGAGACCTTCTGTGCCGGGGCCGACATCTCGGCGCTGCGGGGCTCCTCGGCCCAGGCGCAAGGGCTGGCCGTGCGCGCGGAGGACGCGCTCGCCGCCTTTCCCAAGCCAACACTCGCCGCGGTGCGCGGCTACTGCGTGGGCGGCGGGTGCCAGCTGGCGGCGGCGTGCGATCTGCGTTTCGTGGACGAGGGCGCGCTGTTCGGGATCACTCCGGCGAAGCTGGGGATCGTGTACGCGGCCTCCTCCACGCGGCGGTTGGTGTCCCTGGTGGGACCGTCCACCGCCAAGTACCTGTTGTTCTCGGGCGAGTTGATCGACTCGGAGCACGCCCTGCGAACCGGTCTCGTGAACGAGGTGCTGCCGGACGGCGAACTCGGCAAGCGGGTGGCGGAGTTCACTCGGGTACTCGCAGCACGCTCGCAGCTGACGCAGGCCGCGGCGAAGGAGTTCGCGAACGGACGTACGGACCGGGACGCGTACTGGGCGGAGCAGGCGAGCGCGAGCGGCGACACCGCGGAGGGAGTCGCCGCCTTCCTGGAGCGCCGTCAGCCGGACTTCACCTGGACTACGCCAGGATGAAGCGGCTCTTCGAGCGGAACTCCTCGACGAGATGCGCGGGTGCCTTCTGCGGGGACCCCGCGTCGTAGGGCGGCTGCGGGTCGTACTCCGTCAACAGCTGTACGGCCTGGGCGTGTTCGTCGCCCGCGATCCTGCCCACCAGAGTGAGTCCCATGTCGATGCCGGAGGAGACGCCGGCCGCCGTGACGTACTTGCCGTCGGTCACGACCCGCTCTCCCGTCGGCTCGGCGCCGAACCCCTTGAGGAAGTCGAGTGCGAGCCAGTGCGAGGTGGCGCGACGGCCGTTGAGCAGTCCGGCCGCGGCGAGCAGCAGAGAGCCGGTGCACACGGAGGTCGTCCAGGTGCTCGTGGCGTCGGCGGCGCGCAGCCAGTCGAGGAGCACCTCGTTCTCCATCTGCGGTGTCTGGCCGGGGCCCCCGGGGACCACGACGATGTCGGGGCTCGGAACCTCGGCCAGGGTCTTGTCGGCGGTGATCGCCAGGACGCCGGTGTCCGTGCGGACGGGGCCGGTGCGCTCGGCGACGAAGACGGTCTCCGCGTCCGGGAGGCGGCCGAGGGTCTCGTAGGGGCCGACGGCGTCGAGGGCGGTGAAGCGGTCGAAGAGGACGATGGCTATCTGCATCGCAGGCCTTTCGTGGGTTCGGCGGGGTGATGCGGTGACTTCGGCGGGTCGTTCGGCCGCTTTCCGCAGCTTCTGTGGGCGAGCGGTGGCTTCAGGAGGTGAGCGCGGGGCGGAAGCGGCGGCGGTACTCCGCCGGGGCCGCGCCGAGGGTGCGCACGAAGGCGCGGCGCATCGCCTCGGGCGTGCCGTAACCGCAGGCGCGGGAGATCTCCTCGATGCCGTCGGCGGTGTCCTCCAGCAGACGGCGGGCGTGCTCGAGGCGGACGCGGTCCACGTAGCGCCCCGGGGTCATGCCGGTCTCCGCCTGGAAGGCACGGGCGAAGTGGCGTGGTGAGAGGCTGGCGCGGGCGGCGAGGGCCTCCACGGTCAGATCCTCGCCGGGGTGCTCGGTGATCCACTGCTGGACCTCACGGAGCGGTTCGCGCTGGGCCGTCTGAGCGGCGAGCTGGGCACTGAACTGGGCCTGGTTTCCCGGACGGCGCAGGAAGACGACCAGGTGGCGGGCGACGGTGAGCGCCACCTCGCGGCCGAGGTCCTCCTCGACGAGCGCGAGGGCCAGGTCGATGCCGGCGGTGACGCCCGCCGAGGTGGCCACGTTCCCGTCGCGTACGTAGATGGGGTCCGGGTCGACCTCGACCGCCGGGTGGTGACGCGCGAGCGTCTCGCAGTAGCCCCAGTGGGTCGTCACCCGGCGCCCGTCCAGGAGGCCGGCCTCGGCGAGGAGGATCGCACCCGTGCAGACGGAGACCAGGCGCCGCGCGCGCGGGCCGTGTACGCGCAGCCATTCGGTCAGGCGCGGGTCGGGTGCGCGGGTGCCCTGCCCGCCCGGCACGAGCAGGGTGTGCGGGGTCGGGGCGTCGGCGAGCGCGTGGTCCGGAGTGAGGGTCAGACCGCTGCTGGTGCGTACGGGTGCGCCGTCGAGCGAGGCGGTGTGGATGCGATACGTGCTCTCGGGGTCGCCGACATACGTGACAGCACCCGCGAACACCTCCACGGGGCCCGTGACGTCGAGGCTCTGTACGTCGTCGAACAGAATGACAAGGACGGTCCGGTGCGCCATGTTCTCGATTCTTGGCAGGCAGGGCTGCGTCCGCAATGACGAGTAGCCCACCTTTCCTGCCTTCCTGCCATGACGGTGAATCCACCCGACCCGCCGACCGTCACCAACCGACCAGTCGGTACCCTCTTCGGTATGACGACTGCTCTGCCAGAACGCGCCGGGCGGCGCTGCCACAACGTCCTCAATCCCCTCCACTCGACGCACTACTTCTCGCCGGACCTGGGGCGGGAGCTGGCCGCGATCGGGGTCGCCGACCGCAATGCCGCGTACTTCGCGGCGCGGGCCGCGGCCATGGGTCCCGTGGGCGCGGGCGTGGTGACGGCGACCTTCTACAACTTCCGCCATGAGCTGGTGGCGCGGCATGTGCCCGAGGTGTGGCGGACGGCTGCTCCGGAGGCCGTGCTCGCGGCACGCGCCCGTGCCGTCGACGCGACGCTGCGGCGCCTGCTCGGCGACGAGGCGATCAGGTCCAAGGAGATGGCCGAGGCGGCGGAGCTCGCACTGCGCGCGGCCCAGGCGTGCGTACGGACCGCACGCCCGCTGTACGCGGCGCACGCGGATCTGCCCGTGCCCGACGAACCGCATCTCGCCCTCTGGCACGCGGCCACGCTGCTGCGCGAGCACCGGGGCGACGGGCACCTCACGGTCCTGCTCGGCGCGGCACTCGACCCCGTCGAGGCTCTGGTGAGCCACACCGCCACCGGCAAGGGCATGGCACCGAAGTGGATCCTCGCCACGCGCGGCTGGACGCGCGAGGACTGGGACGCCGCGGCCGACCGCCTCCGGGAGCGCGGACTGCTCGACGCCGAGGGGGAGTTGACGGCGGCGGGGGTCGACCTGCGCAAGGAGATCGAAGAGCGGACGGACCGCCTCGACCGGGCCCCGTACGAGCACTTGGGCGCCGCGGGCGTCGAACGCCTCACCGAGCTGGCGACAGGACTGCTCATGACGGCCCTCACGGCGGGGGCGTTCCCCGAGGGGATGATCGGCAAGAGCTGAGGGCCGGGGACGCACACACGCGCGCGTGCGTCCGCATGCGTCACGGTCGGCCAGGGCGGCCCGGGATTCGGGACCCGGCTCCGAGGTACCCGGACGCCACCGGTCGCGGACCAAGGGGCCGGGAAGCGAAAGGGGAAGACGTGTTCCGAGCGATTGCAGACGTGTTGCGGCAGATCGGCGGAGCGCTCGCCACGATCGTGACGTTGCCGTTCCGGGTGCTGGCCCGGCTGTTCGGGGGTGCCTCCCACTCGACGCGACGCGCCGGGCGGGCCCGCCGGGTGTGACCGCCCGTGCGACCGCGGACCGCCGTCGTGGCCGGGCACACCGAGGGTGTGCCCGGCCTTTCGTGTGCCGTGATGCCGCCCTGATCCCCCGTTGTCGGTGTCACCTGCCACAATTGCCGCGCAACCTCAGTGAAGAAGGCGGTACGGGATCGTGACGACACCCCTCGTAGGGTCCATCGAAGGCAGGATCGCCGAGGAGCTCGGCGTACGGGAGCGGCAGGTCAAGGCTGCCGTCGATTTGCTCGACAGCGGTTCGACGGTGCCCTTCATCGCCCGCTACCGCAAGGAAGCGACCGAGATGCTCGACGATGCGCAGCTGCGCACGATCGAGGAGCGGTTGCGCTACCTGCGGGAGCTGGAGGAGCGGCGGACGGCGGTCCTGGACTCGGTGCGTGAGCAGGGCAAGCTCACCGACGAGCTGGAGGCACGGATCCGCGGCGCCGAGACCAAGGCGCGTCTGGAGGACATCTATCTGCCGTTCAAGCCGAAGCGGCGGACGAAGGCGCAGATCGCGCGCGAGGCGGGTCTGGAGCCGCTGGCCGAGGGGCTGCTCAGTGACCCGGCCGTCGAGCCCCTGGCCGCGGCGGCCGCTTTTGTCGACGCCGACAAGGGCGTCGACGATCCGCAGGCGGCCCTCGACGGTGCCCGCGCGATCCTCACCGAGCGGTTCTCCGAGGACGCCGACCTGATCGGCGAGCTGCGTGAGCGCATGTGGGTGCGCGGCCGGCTCGCGGCCAAGGTGCGGGACGGCAAGGAGGAGGCGGGCGCCAAGTTCGCCGACTACTTCGACTTCGCCGAGCCCTTCACCGAGCTGCCCTCCCACCGCATCCTGGCCATTCTGCGCGGCGAGAAGGAGGAGGTCCTCGACCTCGTCCTGGAGCCCGAGGAGCCGACGGACGGACCTACCTCGTACGAGGGACTCGTCGCGAACCGCTTCGGGATCGCCGACCGCGGCCGGCCCGCCGACAAGTGGCTGGCGGACACGGTCCGTTGGGCCTGGCGCACCCGCATCCTCGTGCACCTCGGCATCGACCTGCGCCTGCGGCTGCGGACGGCCGCCGAGGACGAGGCGGTCAACGTCTTCGCGGCGAACCTGCGCGACCTGCTGCTCGCCGCCCCCGCGGGCACGCGCACGACGCTCGGGCTCGACCCGGGATTCCGTACGGGCGTGAAGGTGGCGGTGGTCGACGCGACCGGCAAGGTCGTCGCGACGGACGTCATCTATCCGCACGTCCCGCAGAACAAGTGGGACGAGTCCCTGGCCAAGCTGGCCCGGCTCGCCAAGGAGCACACGGTCGAGCTGATCGCGATCGGCAACGGCACGGCGTCCCGGGAGACCGACAAGCTCGCCGGTGAACTCATCGGGAAGCACCCAGAGTTGAAGCTCACGAAGGTGATGGTGTCCGAGGCCGGCGCCTCCGTGTACTCGGCGTCGGCCTTCGCCTCGCAGGAGCTGCCCGGCATGGACGTGTCGCTGCGCGGCGCCGTCTCCATCGCGCGGCGCCTGCAGGACCCGCTGGCCGAGCTGGTGAAGATCGACCCGAAGTCGATCGGCGTGGGGCAGTACCAGCACGACCTGTCCGAGGTGAAGCTGTCGCGATCGCTGGACGCGGTGGTCGAGGACTGTGTGAACGGCGTCGGCGTGGACGTGAACACCGCCTCCACGCCGCTGCTCGCCCGGGTCTCCGGCATCTCCTCCGGGCTCGCCGAGAACATCGTGGCGCACCGCGACGCGAACGGGCCGTTCCGGTCGCGGACCGCGCTCAAGGAGGTGGCGCGGCTGGGGCCCAAAGCCTACGAGCAGTGCGCCGGCTTCCTTCGGATTCGCGAAGGTGACGATCCGCTGGACGCGTCCAGCGTGCACCCGGAGGCGTATCCCGTGGTGCGGCGGATGGTGAAGACGGCGGGCAGTGAGGTCGCCTCGCTGATCGGCAACACGGGTGCGCTGCGCTCGCTGAAGCCGGCCGACTTCGTGGACGAGACGTTCGGTCTGCCGACCGTCACGGACATCCTCAAGGAGCTGGAGAAGCCGGGCCGCGACCCGCGTCCCGCCTTCAAGACGGCCACCTTCAAGGAGGGCGTCGAGAAGATCTCCGACCTGTCCTCCGGGATGGTGCTGGAGGGCGTCGTCACGAACGTCGCCGCCTTCGGCGCCTTCGTGGACATCGGCGTCCACCAGGACGGGCTCGTGCACGTCTCCGCGATGTCCAAGACCTTCGTCAAGGACCCGCGCGACGTCGTGAAGCCCGGCGACATCGTGAAGGTGAAGGTCCTGGAGGTCGACATCCCGCGCAAGCGGATCTCGCTGACGCTGCGTCTGGACGACGAGGCTGCTCCGCAGGGGCAGCAGCAGGGTGGGGGCCGGCCCCAGCGGGGCGGCCGTCCGCCCCAGCAGCGGGGTCAGCAGCGGCAGGGCCGCGGCGGGGGCGGTGGCGGCGGGTCCCGCCAGGCGCCGCCACCCGCCAACAGCGCCATGGCGGACGCGCTTCGGCGTGCCGGGCTCGTTGACCCGAAGGGCGGGCGGGGGCGGGGCTGAACACCGCGAGTGGGTGGGCTGGGGGTTTTCCTTCCCCCAGCCCACCCCTTCCCGAAACAGGGGGCTGCGCCCCCAGGCCCCCTTTGCTCGCACTTCGGCTGCGGGCCCGCTGTGGCTGGTCGCGCAGTTCCCCGCGCCCCTAAGCCAAGTGCCCGTTTCTCAACCAGCTAGGTGTGCACCTTCGCGAGGAAGTCGCGTACCAGGGCCACGACTTCCTCCAGGTGGGTCTCCAGCAGCCAGTGCCCGCCGTCCAGCAGATGAAGCTCGGCGTCCGGCAGGTCACGCAGATAGGCGCGCGCGGCGCCCTCGGGCATGTAGCCGTCCTGGGGGCCCCAGGCGATCAGCGTCGGGGGGCGGTGCTCGCGCAGGTACGCCTGGTACTTCGGGAACCAGTCGAGGTTCTCCCGCAGTCCCTGCATGAGCCCGACCATGATCTCGCGGCGCTGCGGGGAAGCCAGCAGGGGCCACGACAGTTTCCACAGGTCGGGGCTGACACGCTCCACGAGCCGTTCGTCGATCTCGCCGACGAACTCCTCACGCAGGCCCTCCTCGGTCACCGCCGCCAGCAGGCGCTCCCGCCCTTCGGGCGTCGGGTGTTCCCAGTACTCCTTGAGCGTCTGGTACTTCGGGCCGAGCTCTTCCTCGTAGATGTCCCCGTTCTGGACGATCAGCGCCGCGACGCGCTCCGGTGCGCGCATCGCCAGCCGCAGCCCGATCTGCGAGCCGTAGTCGTGCAGGTAGAGGGCGTACCTGCGCAGCTCCAGCGCCGTGGTGAAGCGTTCCAGGAAGCCGGCGTACCCGTCGAAGGTGTACGGGAAGCCGGCCGGATCCGGGGTGTCGCTGTAGCCGAAGCCTGGGAAATCGGGCGCGATCAGCCGCCACCGGTCGGCCAGCGCCGGCATGAAGGCGCGGAACTGGAACGAGGATGACGGATAACCGTGCGGGAGCAGAACGACAGGGGCATCGGGCGGGCCGGCCTCACGGTAGAAGACCCGGACCCCGTCGATGTCCGTGTACCGGTGTGCTGTCCTGGTGGCGGCCGGGGTGTCCATCGATCCCACCTCCTCTACGGGACGGATTCGGTGATGGGTGCAGCTACCCGGCGAGCTCCTGAGGAAACTCCCTCTTGTTCAAGCGACGAGAGCAGCCGCGAGCACAAAGTCGCAGGTCAGCGCCCTTAAATGGGCTGTCCATTGCTGGCAGCCTGATCGGTGGCCCCGGCGTTGCGCGGCTGGCTGCCACACACCGCACAGTGCCGATGTCGGCGGTGACCGGCCCGGGCGAACGTTCCCCGGTCCCACGACGTCACAGGGGTGACCGTCTTTGAAGAAGGGGCTCCCGTGATCGCGACGACTGCCGTGCGAAACCGCCCGCGAACCCTCCGTGCCGCCGCAGTGCTCGGAGCACTGCTGTGGACGACGTCGGCGTGCGGCAAGGATTCCTCAGCGAAGGCGAGCGAGCCCGACTGGCAGGAGCCCTCCTCGTACACCTACACGCTCACGTCGAGCGAGGGCGAGCGCGCGCTGATCGGCACGTTCGACATCACCGTCCGGGACGCAAAGGTCGTGAAGGCCGTCGGACTCGACGAGAGCGCCCGGCGCGTGGTGAAACAGCTGCCCGACCAAGTGCCCACGATCGGGGACCTGTTGGATGAGCTGGCGCAGGCACGCGAGGACGGCGCCCACCAGGCAGAGGTCGAACATGCAGGCGCCGGCCACCCCGTCCGGATCTGGCTGGACTGGGAGGAGAACGCTATCGACGACGAGGCCCTGTACGTCATCAGCGACTACGAGCCGCTCGCGTAACCCAGGTCCTGAAACGGGCGCCCCGACGCGCTGCGGGCTCGGACGACTTCCGCAGGGACCTGGGGTTCGACGCGGACGGGTACGTCATCGACTCCCCACCCTGGCGCGGCGGCCGGCCACACGCCCGGGGCAGCCTCCGTCAGCGCTCCGTCACCTTGCCGTCCGCGACCTCCAACCGCCGTGTCGTCCGCACCGCGTCGAGCATCCGCCGGTCGTGGGTGACCAGGAGCAGCGTGCCCTCGTACGCGTCCAGGGCCGACTCCAGCTGTTCGATCGCCGGCAGGTCCAGGTGGTTGGTCGGCTCGTCCAGGACGAGGAGGTTGACGCCGCGGCCCTGCAGCAGGGCCAGGGCCGCGCGGGTGCGTTCGCCCGGTGAGAGGCTTGCGGCGGCGCGCAGTACATGGTCGGACTTGAGGCCGAACTTGGCGAGGAGGGTGCGCACTTCGGCCGGTTCCGTGTCCGGGACCGCCGCACGGAACGCGTCGAGCAGCGATTCCGAGGCGTGGAACAGTTTGCGGGCCTGGTCGACCTCACCGACGATCACGCCCGGGCCGAGGGTGGCATGGCCCGCGTCCAGCGGCACGCGGCCCAGCAGGGCGGCGAGCAGCGTGGACTTGCCCGCGCCGTTCGCGCCGGTGACGGCCACGCGGTCCGCCCAGTCGATCTGGAGTGTCGCCGGGCCGAAGGTGAAGTCACCGCGGCGCACCTCCGCGTCGCGCAGGGTGGCGACCACGGCACCCGATCGTGGCGCCGCGGCGATCTCCATCCGCAGTTCCCACTCCTTGCGCGGCTCCTCGACGGCGTCGAGCCGCTCGATCATGCGCTGGGTCTGCCGGGCCTTCGCGGCCTGCTTCTCGCTGGCCTCGCTGCGGAACTTGCGCCCGATCTTGTCGTTGTCGCTCCCCGCCTTGCGCCGCGCGTTCTTGACGCCCTTGTCCATCCAGGCACGCTGCATCTGGGCCCGCCCTTCGAGCGCGGCCCTCTTGTCGGCGTACTCCTCGTAGTCCTCGCGGGCGTGCCGGCGTGCCACGTCCCGCTCCTCCAGATAGGCCTCGTATCCGCCGCCGTAGAGCGTGATCTGCTGCTGAACGAGGTCGAGTTCGAGGACCTTGGTGACGGTGCGGCTGAGGAACTCGCGGTCGTGGCTCACGACGACGGTGCCCGCGCGCAGCCCGCCCACGAAGCGCTCCAGGCGCTCCAGGCCGTCCAGGTCGAGATCGTTGGTGGGCTCGTCGAGCAGGAAGACGTCGTAGCGGGAGAGCAGCAGGGAGGCGAGTCCGGCGCGGGCCGCCTGGCCGCCGGACAGCGACGTCATCGGCTGGTCCAGGCCGATACCGAGGCGGAGGGAGTCGGCGACCTCCTCGGCCCGCTCGTCGAGGTCGGCGCCGCCGAGACCGAGCCACCGCTCCAGGCTCGTCGCGTACGCGTCGTCCGCGCCCGGTGCCCCGTCGACCAGCGCCTGCGTGGCCTCGTCCATCTCGCGCTGGGCCTCGGCCACACCCGTGCGGCGGGCGAGGAACTCCCGCACGGTCTCGCCCGGCCGGCGGTCCGGCTCCTGTGGCAGATGCCCGACGGTGGCGCCCGGCGGGGAGAGCCTCAGCTCGCCCTGCTCGGGTGTGAGCAGCCCGGCGAGCAGGCGCAGCAGCGTGGACTTGCCCGCGCCGTTGGCACCGACCAGCCCGATCACATCGCCGGGCGCGACGACGAGGTCGAGCCCGGAGAAGAGGGAGCGGTCGCCGTGACCGGCGGCGAGATTCTTGGCGACGAGAGTGGCAGTCATCAGGGAGCAGATCCTAATCGCCCGGCTCGCACATCAGCGCCCGGATCTACTCCTCACCACCGCCTCACCGCCGCCTCTCCGCGCCCACGGCCTCTCCGCGCCTACCGCCTCTCCGCTTCCGCCGCCCCGCCCTCAGCGCGCCATCACCGCTCCGGGCCACCGCCCCGCCCTCAGCGCGCCATCGCCTCCACCAGCACGCTCCCCGACGTCCGCGCCACGATGAAGGCCTCCCCCTTCGTGGCCTTCGCGTCCAGCGCGAGCCGGTGCCGGCCCGCGTCCAGGACGCCGTCGAAGACCTCGTACGCGTGCGTGCGGTACAGCCGGTCCAGCCGGTACGCGATCAGCTGCACCCGGCAGGTGGAGGTGACCTCCACGCCCGCCTCGCCGTCGGCGGCGACCAGGCGGGTGAGGCGGCGCTGGTCCTGGGGGCTGCGGTCCAGGGCGTGTTCGATCTGCGCGACGAGCAGCGGGATGATCGGGGCGAGACCGTCGACGTACGCGACCTCGACGCCGGCGCGTTCGAAGGCCCGCCGTACGGAGGCACGCTCCTGCTCGCCGACGGCGCGGCCGAAGGCGACGGCGCCGTAGGTGCGCAGTTCGTCGGCGGGGACGTCGGTGGCGTCCCGGGTGATCTCGGCGCCGATGCCGATGGTGCGCAGTGCGGCGGCGAGCTTGGCGAGGACGGCGACGCGGGCACCGATCAGCAGGACGCGGCGACGCTCGCCGCCGGGGCCCGTGAGCAGGGAGCCCAGCGCGTCACGGTACTCGGCACCGCGGAAGCGGAACGGGCCGATGCCGTGATAGCCGTTCAGCTCCAGATCCGCCCGCTCGTCCGTCTGCCAGGCGAAGTCGCGCCACACATAGTCCTCACCCAGCTTCTCGATCATCGCGGTGACGGCGCCGCACGCGAGGTCCGCGCATTCGGGACAGCCGTAGATCACGTACCGACCGCCCTCCAACGGGGCGTCGGCTTCCAGCAGGAGACTGCGCACCTGCGCGGTGAAGATCGCGGGCGGCACGTCGGAGGCGAGGGGGGACACGGCGTCGAGGTCGGAGAGTTGGAAGAGCAGCGGCTGTCCGTTGACGATGAAGTCCACGAAATCCCGGTGCACCTGGTAGTCACCGTTGGCAAGGACTCCACCGGCACGCATGGCCGGTGCCAGGCCGAAGGTCGCGTACTCGGCAGACATGGTGTGAGTATCCCCAGACTGGGGGTGATGTGAGCACGGCATGGCACATTCCGTTAACGTCCGCCTGTGAACAGTGAGCTGAGCAGTGACGTGACAGTGGTCGGTGGCGGTGTCATAGGACTGACGACGGCCGTCGTCCTCGCGGAGAGCGGCCTACGTGTCCGGATCTGGACGCGAGAGCCCGCCGAGCGGACCACCTCGGCTGTTGCGGGCGCGCTGTGGTGGCCGTACCGCATCGAGCCGGAGGCACTCGTCGGCGAGTGGGCACTCCAATCACTGTCCGTGTACGAGGAGTTGGCGGCGCGGCCCGACGAGACCGGCGTACGGATGGTCGAGGGCGTAAACGGTGGCACATCGCTGGACGACTTGGGACCGTGGGCGGCGCGGGTGCCGGGGCTGCGGGCGGCGACGGCCGAGGAGTACCCCCTGCCGGGGCCGGGACTGTGGGCGCGGCTGCCCATGATCGACATGCCCGTGCATCTGGCCTGGCTGCGCGAGCGGTTCGTCAGGGCAGGCGGGACGATCGAGGAGCGGCATGTCACGGATCTCGCGGAGGTCGCGGCGCCGGTCGTGGTCAACTGCACGGGGCTCGGCGCACGGGAGCTCGTACCGGATCCAGGGATGTGGCCCGTGCGGGGGCAGCTGGTCGTCGTGGAGAACCCGGGCGTGACCACCTGGCTGACCGCGGTGGACTCCGGCGACAAAGGGACGTACTTCTTCCCGCAGCCGGGCACGCTGATACTCGGCGGGACGGCGGAAGAGGGCGAGTGGTCGCTGACGCCCGACCCCGGAGTGGCCGAGGAGATCGTGCGGCGCTGTGCCGCGGTGCGACCGGAGATCGCCGGGGCGCGGGTCCTCGAGCACCGCGTGGGGCTGCGGCCCGCGCGCCACGCGGTGCGGATCGAGCGTGAACTCCTGCCCGGCGGTTCGGTGCTGGTGCACAACTACGGGCACGGAGGGGCCGGCGTCACTGTGGCGTGGGGCTGCGCGCGGGAGGCGGCCCGGCTTGCCGCCTCCCGCTGACGCCTGGCTCAGCGGTGCTCGTGCCCGAGCGGATCCCCTTCCGTCTCGGTGCCGGGGCCGGGGCCGACCCTGAGTCCGAAGTCGCCGTCGTACTCCTTGTGGCCCTGGATCACGGCGAGTTCGACGGCCTCAGAGCCCATCGCGCTCCGCACGATGACCGGGTCCTTGCGCAGGTCACGCATGAGGGCGACGCACATCCCGATCATGATGACCACGAAGGGCGCGGCCGCGAGGATGGTGAGGTTCTGCAAGCCGGTGAGCGCGTCACCCTTGCCGCTGCCGATGAGGAGCATGATCGCGGCGACGGCTCCGGTCACCACGCCCCAGAACACCACGACGAGACGGCTGGGTTCGAGCGCACCCTTCTGCGAGAGCGTTCCCATCACGATGGACGCGGCGTCGGCTCCCGAGACGAAGAAGATGCCGACCAGGATCATCACGAGCAGGCTGGTGGCCGTAGCGATGGGGAACTCCTGGAGGACACCGAAGAGTTGGCCCTCGGGCGTCGCCTCCTTGGCGAGCCGGTCGCCCTCCTGCAGCTTCATCGCCGAACCGCCGAAGAACGCGAACCAGACCAGGCTGACGGTGCTGGGCACGAGGATGACGCCGCCGACGAACTGGCGGATGGTGCGGCCGCGGCTGATGCGGGCGATGAACATGCCGACGAAGGGCGTCCAGGAGATCCACCAGGCCCAGTAGAAGACGGTCCAGCTGCCCAGCCAGTCCGCTACGCCCTTGCCGCCGCTGGCCTCGGTGCGGCCCGCGAGCTGCGGCAGGTCACCCAGGAAGGAGAAGATCGACGTCGGCAGCAGATCGAGAATGATGACGGTCGGACCGGCGACGAACACGAACAGGGCGAGCAGCAGCGCCAGCACCATGTTGATGTTGGACAGCCACTGGATGCCCCGCTCGACACCCGAGACGGCCGAGGCGACGAAGGCCGCCGTCAGTACGGCGATGATGGCGACGAGCAACGTGGTGCTCACCTCGTCCAACCAGTTCAGCTCCGTGAAGCCGGAGCCGATCTGGAGCGCGCCGAGGCCCAGTGAGGCCGCGGAGCCGAAGACCGTGGCGACGATCGCGAGGATGTCGATCACGCGGCCGGCGCTGCCGTTCGCGTGCTTCTCGCCGATGAGCGGGGTGAAGACCGCGCTGATCGTCTGACGCCGGCGTTTGCGGAAGGTGCTGTAGGCGATGGCGAGTCCGACCACGGCGTAGATCGCCCAGGGATGGAGCGTCCAGTGGAAGAGGGTGGTGGCCATCGCCGTTTCCATGCGCTCCGCCGAGTCGGCGGGGCTGGTGCCCGGCGGGGGCGTGGTGTAGTGGGAGAGCGGCTCGCTCACACCGTAGAACATCAGGCCGATGCCCATGCCGGCGCTGAACATCATCGCGACCCAGGACACGGTGCGGAACTCGGGCTCCTCGCCCTCCGTTCCGAGGTGGATCCGTCCGTAGCGACTGACCGCGAGCCAGAGCGCGAAGACCACGAAGCCGGAGGCGGCGAGCATGAAGGCCCAACCGCCGTTGTGCATGAGTCCGCCGAGCAAGTCGGTGGAGACGCTCTCCAGCGAGTCGGTCGCGACCGCACCCCAGATTACGAAGGCGACGGTGAGCGCGGCGGTGACGCCGAACACCACGCGGTCGGTGTTATGGGCGGGGGTGCCTGGGATGTCCGCCGACTCTCCCAGACCTCCCCGCTTCTTCAGATCCTCTGTCATCCGCGGCACCTTCCCCCGAAAGCCGTAGCGACACTTATTCCTCTGTCGTTCATGTCTCTACGTATTCCTCTGTCGTTCATGTCTCTACGACCTACCACAGGTGCGCCTGTTTCCAATCGTGATCGACTCAGCAATCGTTCACAGGCTCTCCGACCGCGAGGTGATAGGGCGCACGTTCGTCGAGGAGTAGCGGGACAAGTGCCCGCAGGGACTGACGTAGCGGCACATAAGTGCCGTCACCGTCCTTTGTCACCTTGACTCCGTGCAGGGCGAACTCGTCCTTCAGATCCGCGTACTGCCCGGCGGTGAGCCGGTAGGCGCAGGGCGGATCCTGGATGATCTCGGACGGTTCGGCCGGGTCGTTGTCGGCGCCGCCGACGTAGACCGGTCCGCTGTCCCGGTAGCCGGCGAGCCGGGCGGCCGACGTGGCCGCCTCGATCCGGGTGCGGCGCTCGCCCGAATAGGCGAACAGCCCGTCCAGTGCCGCCAGCTGGGAGTGGACACGGCGCCGGTTGTTGAGCGCCTCGTCGGCCTTTTCCGCGTCGGTCAGGGGATCGACGCGGCTCTCTATGAGCAGCCCGACCCCGTGTTTGACGCCGGACATGTTCCGCAGGATCCGTTCCTGCCCGTCGCCCGCGACTTGTTTGACGGGGTCGCCGGTCTCGGGGTCGGTCCAGATGCCGTACGTCCCGGTCGAGTACCCCGCTGTGCGAGCCGCGGGCCGCACATAGCCCTCCGACAACGTCTGCGCCTCGTCGTGCACGGCCCCGTCGGTGTTGAGGTTGCGCGGCCAGAGGTCGAACAGGTCCTTGTCGTAGTACTGCGGTGTGGCCCCGTACTCGTGCAGGTCGTAGATCACGTCGGGCCTGCGGTCACGGATGACGGCCGCCATGGCCCGGGCCTCGGCCGTTCCCAGCGACAGATGGTCGCGGTTGATGTCGACGCCGTCGCTGTTGCCACGGGTGTCGGCGGCCCGCCCGTCCGGGTTGGCGGTGGGAACGACGAGCAGGGTGGTGCGGTCGAGGAACGCCCGGGTGCGCGCGTCCTTCGCGTAGGCGAGGTCGCGGATGGTGGTGAGGCAGGCCTCGCGTCCGGACGGCTCGTCGCCGTGCTGACTGCACACGAGCAGCACGGTGTGGGCGGCGGTGCGCCCGCTGCCGACGCGTACGAGTTGGAGCGGGCGGTCCTGCCGGGTGGTGCCGATCCGGTTCACGGAGACCCGGCCGCTCGCCTTGTCGACGGCGGCCAGGAAGTCCTGCTCCTCGGGCTGACTGGTCCAGCGTGCGCCGTCGGTCCGCTCGAATCCGGTACGCGGCGGGGTCGCGGCCGCGAGGGCGGGCACCGTCAGGAGTGGCCCGAGGAGCACCGCCGCGGACATGGCGGACAGGCCGAGGGCCTTGATGTGACGGGGCGTCATCAACGGCTTCCTCCGGGGACGCGCTGCGGGGTGCGGGGGTCGGCGACCCCGTCGAGGGCGGCCTCGGGCGTGATGTGCGCGGATCCCGAGGTGGCGGCCGTGAAGGCCCGGGTGCCTCCGACGAGCGGCACGCTGGCCGTCGTACGGGACAGGTCGAGCTTGAGTGTGGGCTGGGTCGAGGGCGGGTCGATGAGGTCCTTGTCGGTGCCCGCGACGATCAGCGCCAGCCGGTGGCCGGCCGGGATCACGTGGTCGCTCGCATGCAGGTCGAGGGTGATGGTGTACGGCTTGCCCGGGGTGAGCGGGACGCCCTTCAGGTCCGAGGCGTAGTTGCCGAGGTCGGCCCAACCGCGGCTGAAGACGGTGTAGTCGACGTCCGCGGTCTTGGCCTGTGTCTTCTTGTAGCAGGAGCTGTCGCCCGTGGTACTCGGGCCCCAGCAGCTGCGGTCGGTGAGCGTGGTGATGCCCTCGGCGGCATCCGCGTAGTCGCGGATGGTGTCCGGGCCCAGGTCGACGAGGACCGCGGACAGGTGGGCCGTCGAGGTGCTCGGCGTGGCCGTGACCGTCACTTTGGAGGAGCCGGACAGGCGCAGGCTCTTGGTGAGCGGCTTGGTGATGAATCCTGCCTTGCCGGCGGTGGACTGGTCGATCTGCGCGGCCCAGTCGGTCTCGCTCTGCTGCGGGTTGTCGGTGAACGTCTCGGTGCCCGATCCGGTACGCAGCCCAAGGGTCCCCACGCCGGCCTGCTCGCCCTTGCCGGGGCGCAGGCTCACGGAATCCGTGCCGTGCGGCGACCAGACGGTGGATGTCACCCACTGGTCGGGGGCGCGCTCGATGTCGGCCATGGGCTCGTCGTCGATGCCGTTGTCGTAGCCGAGGAGTTCATGGTCGAACCAGCGGTGCAGGGTGTCCACCCACTCGGCGCGGCGGAAGTCGAAGGGGTCGACATGGCCGGTCTGCGACAGCCAGATCTTGCGCTCGACACCGTTCTTGGCGAGAGCGTCCCACCACTGGCCGAAGTGCTTGGGGCGGACGTTGAGGTCCTGCATGCCGTGGATGACGAAGACGCTCGCGTCGACCTTGCCGGCGTCCTTCACGTAGTCGCGCTCGGTCCACAGCTTCGTCCAGTCGCCCGTGCGCGGGGCCTCGTCGACGAGGCGCTTCTGGACGGCGGCGCACTTGGCGCGGGCGTCCGGGCTCTCGACGTAGTCGGACAGCCAGTCGGGGCCGGAGTCGTAGAGCGGGGCGCCCTTGGCGAAGTAGTAGTCGTACCAGGAGGAGATGCCGGCGATCGGGACGATCGTCTTCAGGCCCTCGACTCCCGTAGCGGCGACCCCGTTCGCGACGGTGCCGTCGTAACTCTTTCCGATCATGCCGGTGTTGCCGTTGGTCCAGCCCGCCTTGGCGCGGACGGTGCCGGTGCGGGAGGTGTAGCCCTTGGCCCGGCCGTTCAGCCAGTCGACGACGGCCTTCGCGGACTGGACGTCGGAGCGGCCGCCGACGTCCACGCAGCCGTCGGAGCGGTTGGTGCCGGCGAAGTCGACGCCGACGAAGGCGTAGCCGCGCGGCACGAAGTAGTTGTCGTAGAACAGCGGCATCTGGACGACGTTGCCCTGGGCGTCGTACGTCTTCTTCTGGCTCTCGTTGCCGCGCCCGCAGCAGGAGTAGTACGGGCTGGCGTCCATGATCACGGGTATCTTGCGGCCCTGCTGGGCAGGTTCGCGCGGCCGGACGATGTCTGCGGCGACACGGTCCGTCTTCCCGTCCGAGTCGCCGTCGAGCCCGGTGTCGACCCATACGGATTCGCGGATCGCGTTCTCGTACGAGTAGACGGGTTTGCTCTCCCGTGGCGCGCTGTGCGCGGAGACCGGGGTGAGCAACGCCGCCATCAGGGCGGCGATGGCCGCCGTCGCGAACGTTCTCCAGGTGGTGAGGCGCATGTGGCGCGCACGTATCGGCATGCGCGGAAGGTACCCCGGTCAACTCCCGGGCAAAAGAGGGCCGTTCGGGGTCGGAGAGGCAGGCTGGACGGATTGGGCCCCGAGTAGGCAGTGAAAGGTCCGTGGGACGGATTGGCTCATGTCGGCCGAATGGCGATCGTGTGACAGCGGTGGCCGTGGACACGACCGGGACCACAGCGAGTGAATAGTCTGCGAACTGACCTTGGGACCCTACGACTTGGAGCTTTCGTGCACCGCAGACTGATCGCCCCGGGCGCGCTCGCGGCCTCCCTGATGCTGGCGATCCCGGCATCGGCGGCAGACTACAGTCCTGGGGCGCCGGGCATCGGCGACCCCTACTACCCGGCGTACGGCAACGGCGGATACGACGTCTCGCACTACGACCTCCGGCTCAAGTACCAGCCTGAATCGGACAAGTTGGAGGGGACGGCGACCCTCCTGGCCACCACCACACAGGACCTGTCGCGCTTCAATCTGGACTTCCTGCTCGACGTGAGCGAGGTGAGGGTCAACGGCGCGAAGGCGTCGCTCACGACCTCCGGCGAGCACGAGTTGGAGATCACGCCGAAGACACCGCTGCCCAAGGGCACGGCCGTCACCGTCGTGGTGCGCTACAGCGGGGTACCGTCCTCGAAGAAGGCGTACGGGTTCACCAGCTGGCACCGCACGCCGGACGGCGGAGTCGGGGCGAACGAGCCCGAGGCGGCCTGGTGGTGGTTCCCGAGCAACGACCATCCGCTGGACAAGGCCACCTACGACGTGTCGGTGGCGGTGCCGGACGGGACGCAGGCGATCTCCAACGGCACGCTGCAGTCGGCGACTTCGCGGCTCGGCTGGACACGGTACAACTGGCGGTCCAACAAGCCTCAGGCCACGTATCTCGCCACGCTGGCGGTCGGCAGGTTCGACGTGACGACCGGGACGTCGGAGAGCGGCATCCCCATCGTCAACGCCTACAGCAAGGATCTGGGCGACAACTACGGGGCCGCGCGGGCGAGCATCGAGCGGACCGGGGAGATCGCCGACTGGCTGACCGAGTATTTCGGGCCGTACCCCTTCAACGCGCTCGGCGGCTATGTCCCGAACACCACCACCGGGTACGCGCTGGAGACGCAGACGCGGCCGTTCTACAGCCCGCGCCAGTTCGCGAACGGCACCAACGTGTCCGTGGTCGTCCACGAGCTGGCCCACCAGTGGTACGGCGACTACGTGTCCGTCGCCGGATGGAAGGACATCTGGGTCAACGAGGGCTTCGCGCGGTACGCGCAGTGGCTGTGGTCGGAGCACGAGGGCGAGGGCACGGCGCAGGAGATCGCGGACTACGTGTACGCGTCGCATCCGGCCGACGACGCCTTCTGGACGGTCAAGCCGGGGGATCCGGGGCCGGAGAACCAGTTCCACATCGCCGTGTACGACCGTGGGGCGCTGGCCCTCCAGGCGCTGCGGAACGAGATCGGTGACGAGGCGTTCTTCGCCATCCTGAAGGGCTGGCCGAAGCAGTACGCGCACGGCAACGCGACTGTCGGCGACTTCCTGAAGTACGCCGAGAAGGTCTCGGGTCAGCCCCTCGCGGCCCTCTTCGACACCTGGCTCTACCAGGCGTCCAAGCCGAGCGCACCCGCGGCCCGGGACGCGTCGATCGCTTCTCGCTCCGCGAGCACTCCGGCGCAGCCGAAGTCCTGGAAGAAGATCGCCGCGACGAACGACGTGCACGAGCACGAGCACGAAGACGCGCCCGCGCGCGAACACTGACGCGGGAGCGGCGGGCGGGCGATCCCGCGCCCGCTCGCCGCTCTTGCACTCCGCGGCGTCCTCGCTCAGGGACTCGCCTGCACAACACCGGTGAGACAGCAATACTGTTGCACCGCACTGACGCAGTGCGGTGCAAGGCGCGTAGGCCCGTAGGACCCGAGGAGCAGCCATGGCGACGGACACCGAGGAGCCGGATCTCACCGTCGATGAACTGGCCGCGCGCGCGGGCGTCACGGTCCGTACGGTCCGCTTCTACGGCACCAGAGGGCTGCTGCCGCCGCCCGTGATCGGTCCGCGCCGGGTCGGGTTCTACGGGCAGCGGCACCTGTCCCGGCTCGTGCTGATCGAGGAGTTGCAGCATCAGGGGATGACGCTGGCCGCGATCGAGCGGTATGTGGAGCAGTTGCCGGCCGATCTGAGCGCCCACGACCTGGCCATCCATCGTGCCGTGGTGGCCTCATGGGCGCCCGACTCGGCGGAGGAGTTGAGCCGCGCCGAACTGGAGCGCCGGGCCGGTCGCCCGCTGAGCGAGGAGGATCTGGAGCGGCTCGCCGCGATGAACGTCCTCGCACGAACCGAGGACGCGGGCGCGTTTCGTGTGGATCCGGGCCTGCTCCGGCTGGGCGTTCAGCTGCTCGACGTACCGATCGCGCACGAGACGATCCTCGCCGCGCGCGCTGTCCTGATGGAGCACACGCGCGCGGCGGCCCGTGAACTGTCCCGGCTGTTTCAGGCCGAGGTGTCCGAGCGCGAGTCGATGGCGGCGGTGAAGTCCCTGTCGGCGCACATGCAGCCCTTCGTGGTGCAGGCCCTCCTGACCACGTTCCAGCGCTCCCTCAAGGACGAGCTGCGGGAGTGGCTCAAGGAGTCCTGAGCCACCCCGCGCGGCTCTCATCGGCCCATGCTCAAGCGTCGCTGAACCGCTCGCCCTTCTCCGCCTTCTCCACGAGCAGCGCCGGCGGAGTGAACCGATCCCCGTAGCGCTCGGCGAGCTCACGCGCGCGGGCCACGAAGCCGGGCAGGCCGGCACCCACCCCGGGGGCGCCCTCGTATCCGTTGATGTACTGCAGGACACCACCGGTCCAGCCGGGGAAGCCGATCCCGAGGATGGACCCGATGTTGGCGTCGGCGACAGACGTCAGCACGCCCTCCTCCAGCAGCCTGACCGTGTCCAGCGCCTCCGAGAAGAGCATGCGCTCCCGCATGTCCTCGAAGGGGATGTCCGCGCCCTCGCGTGTGAAGTGCTCCCGCAGTCCGGGCCAGAGCCCCGCGCGCTTGCCGTCGACGTACTCGTAGAAGCCCGCCCCGCCGCTGCGGCCGGTGCGGCCGAACTCGTCGATCATGCGGTCGATGACGGCCTCGGCGGGATGCGTGGCCCATGTGCCGCCGGACTCCTCGACGGCCCGCTTCGTCTCCGTACGGATCTTGCGCGGCAGGGTGAGCGTCAGCTCGTCCATGAGCGAGAGCACCTTGGCCGGGTAACCGGCCTGGGCCGCCGCCTGTTCGACGGAGGCGGGCTCGATGCCCTCGCCGACCATCGCCACGCCCTCGTTCATGAAGTGCCCGATGACCCGGGAGGTGAAGAAGCCGCGCGAGTCGTTGACGACGATCGGGGTCTTCTTGATCTGCCGTACGAGATCGAAGGCTCGGGCCAGGGCCTCGTCACCGGTCCGCTCGCCCTTGATGATCTCGACGAGCGGCATCTTGTCGACGGGCGAGAAGAAGTGCAGTCCGATGAAGTCGCCCTGCCGGTCGACGCCTTCGGCGAGCGCGGTGATGGGCAGGGTCGAGGTGTTGGAGCACAGCAGCGCGTCCGGCTCGACGATGTGCTGGATCTCCTTGAACACCTTGCGCTTGAGCGCCGGGTCCTCGAAGACCGCCTCGATCACGGCGTCGCAGCCCGCGAGGTCCTCCGGCGCGGCGGTGGGAGTGATGCGGGCGAGCAGCGCGTCGGCCTTCTCCTGGGTCGTACGTCCGCGGGAGACGGCCTTGGCGCAGAGCTTCTCGGAGTAGCCCTTGCCCTGCGCCGCCGCCTCGGGCGACACGTCCTTGAGGACGACGTCGATGCCCGCGCGTGCGCACGAGTAGGCGATCCCGGCGCCCATCATCCCGGCGCCCAGGACGGCGACCTTGCGGACCTGGCGCTGCTCGATGCCCTGGGGGCGATTGGCGCCGGAGTTGACGGCCTGAAGGTCGAAGAAGAAGGCCTGGATCATGTTCTTGGAGGTCTGGCCCGCGGCCAGCTCCACGAAGTAGCGGGCCTCGATGTCCTGGGCGGTCTCGAAGTCGACCTGGGATCCCTCGACCGCGGCCGCGAGGATGTTCCGCGGGGCGGGGTAGGGCGCGCCGTTCGTCTGCTTGCGCAGGTTGGCCGGGAAGGCGGGCAGGTTCGCCGCGAACTTCGGGCTGGAGGGTGTGCCGCCCGGGATGCGGTAGCCGGGCTGGTCCCAGGGCTGCGACGACTCGGGGTGGGCGTCGATGAAGGCGCGGGCCTTGGCGAGCATCTCCTCGCGGGTGGTGGCCACTTCGTGGATGAGACCGTTGTCGAGCGCGCGGCGCGGGCTGTACTGCGTGCCCTGGAGGAGCACCTTCAGCAGCGCGTCGGCGATGCCCAGCAGCCGTACGGTCCGCACCACGCCGCCCCCTCCGGGCAGCAGGCCGAGGGTGACCTCGGGGCAGCCGATCTTGGAGCCGGGGGCGTCGAGGGCGACGCGGTGGTGACAGGCGAGGGCGATCTCGTAGCCGCCGCCCAGGGCCGCGCCGTTCATGGCGGCGACGACGGGCTTGCCCAGCTTCTCGATGCGGCGGAGGTCGCGCTTGACGGCGAGGCTCCGCTCGAAGGTGAACTGGGCGGTTTCGGGGGTGACCGCGATCAGGTCGCGCAGGTCGCCGCCCGCGAAGAAGGTCTTCTTGGCGGAGGTGAAGATGATGCCGCGGACGGAGTCCTGCTCGGCCTCCAGGCGGTCGGCGATCGTGGTGAGCGACTCCCGGAACGCCTGGTTCATGGTGTTCGCGGACTGGTGGGGGTCGTCGAGGACGAGGGTGACGACGCCGGTCTCGTCCTGTTCCCAGCGGATGGTGGTGCTCTCGGTCATGGCTTTTTCTCCGTAAGGGGACGGGACGTTCAGATGCGCTCGACGATGGTGGCGATGCCCATGCCGCCGCCGACGCACAGCGTGGCGAGGCCGAACCGCTTGTCCTGGCGCTCCAGTTCGTCGACGAGGGTGCCGAGGATCATCGCGCCCGTGGCGCCCAGCGGGTGACCGAGTGCGATGGCGCCGCCGTTGACGTTGACCTTGTCCAGGGACAGGCCCATGTCCCTGGCGAAGCGCAGGACGACCGCCGCGAAGGCTTCGTTGATCTCGACCAGGTCGATGTCGTCGATGGTCAGCCCGGCCTTGGCGAGCGCCTTGCGGGTGGCGGGCGCGGGCCCGGTCAGCATGATGGTGGGCTCGGAGCCGGAGACGGCGGCGGAGACGACGCGGGCGCGCGGGCGCAGCCCGTATCGCTCCCCCACCTCCTTGGAGCCGATCGCGACGAGCGAGGCGCCGTCCACGATGCCGGACGAGTTGCCCGCGTGGTGCACGTGGTCGATCTTCTCCACCCAGTGGTACTTCTGCAGCGCCACGGCGTCGAAGCCGCCCAGGTCGCCGATGTCGGCGAACGACGGCTTGAGCCCCGCGAGCGAGTCGGCGGTCGTGCCCGGACGCATGTGCTCGTCGTGGTCCAGGACGACGATGCCGTTGCGATCCCTGACCGGGACGACGGACCGCTCGAAGCGGCCGTCCTTCCAGGCCGCGGCTGCGCGCTCCTGGGAGAGCGCCGCGTATTCGTCGACATCCCGGCGGGTGAAGCCCTCGATCGTGGCGATGAGGTCGGCGCCGATGCCCTGCGGGACGAAGTTGGTGGCGAGGTTGGTCATCGGGTCGGCGAACCAGGCGCCGCCGTCGGAGGCCATGGGCACCCGCGACATCGATTCGACGCCGCCCGCGAGGACGAGGTCCTCCCAGCCCGAACGGACCTTCGCGGCGGCCAGGTTGACGGCTTCGAGGCCGGAGGCACAGAAGCGGTTCTCCTGGACGCCGGCCACCGTGTCCGGCAGGCCCGCCGCGACGGCCGCGATGCGGGCGATGTCGGAGCCCTGGTCGCCGACCGGGCCGACGACCCCGAGCACGATGTCGTCGACGGCGGCCGGGTCGAGGTCCGGGAAGCGGCCCCGGATCTCGTGGATGAGCCCGACGACCAGGTCGATGGGCTTCGTGCCGTGCAGGGCGCCGTTCGCCTTGCCGCGGCCCCGCGGGGTGCGGATCGCGTCGTACACGTACGCTTCGGTGCTCACTGGTAAGCCTTTCCATGGGGTCAGCCATGCGGGGACCGGCCGATGATCTCCTTCATGATCTCGGTCGTCCCGCCGTAGAGGGGGGATACGGCCGTCGGTCAGGGCCTTGGCGGCGACGAGGTACTTTCGGCTATTCGGCCCTCGAAGATCTGCCGGTTCATGGAGGGCCGCCCTGCGGGAGGCCGGGTACGTCCCAGTCGCGGGCCACGTCGGCGGTGTCGGCGCCCGGTCGCGCGGGCCCGCTGCGGACCGCGGCGGGGGTGGCGGAGAAGCGGGGTGCGGGAGCGGGCTGGGTGATGCCGTCGTGGTCGGTGAACGTGCCGCGGGCGGCAAGGTGCGGATGGTGCGGCGCTTCGCTCAGCGACAGGACGGGCGCCACGCATGCGTCGGAGCCCTCGAAGACGGCCGTCCACTCGTCGCGCGTACGTGTCCTGAAGCGGGCCGCGACCGTCTCGCGCAGTTCGTGCCAGCGCGCCGGGTCCTTGTGGGCCGAGGCGTGTTCCGCGATGCCGAGCAGGTCGACGAACTCCTGGTAGAAGCGCCGCTCGAGCGCGCCCACCGCCATGTACTGGCCGTCGGCCGTCTCATACGTGCCGTAGTAGGGGCAGCCGCCGTCGAGCAGGTTCGCGCCGCGCCGGTCCTGCCAGCCGCCCGCGGCCAGCATGCCGTGGATCATCGAGGCCAGGTGTGCGGCGCCGTCGACGATGGCGGCGTCGACGACCTGTCCCGTGCCACTCGCGCGGGCGTGGTGGAGGGCGGCGAGGACGCCGACGACGAGGTAGAGGGAGCCGCCCGCGTAGTCGCCGACCAGGTTGGCGGGGACGGCGGGCGGCCCGTCCGGTGCGCCGATCATGCCGAGCGTGCCGGTCAGCGCGATGTACGCGATGTCGTGCCCCGCGCGCGGGGCCAGCGGGCCCTCTTGGCCCCAGCCGGTCATCCGCCCGTAGACGAGCCTCGGGTTGCGGGCCTGGCAGGCCTCGGGGCCGACGCCGAGGCGCTCGGCGACGCCCGGGCGGTAGCCCTCGATGAGGATGTCCGCGCGTTCGGCCAGGTCGAGGACGTGGTCCGGGCCGTCGTCCGCCTTCAGGTCGATGATCACGGACCGCTTGTTGCGGTTGGTCACGTCGTACTGCGGGTTGATCGCGAGTCCCGCGCCGTCCGGCCGGTCCACGCGGACCACGTCGGCGCCCAGGTCGGCGAGGAGCATGGCGGCGAACGGGCCGGGCCCGATGCCTGCCAGCTCGACCACGCGCACCCCGGCGAGCGGGCCGGTCCCCGCCGTCCCTGCCTCTGCCATCAAGCCCCCAGCACTGTGACACTTCTGATGTAACATCAGCGATGTTAAGAACACGTTCCACACGGCACAAGACCCTGGCAAGCAAGCGCTTAGCCCATTCTGGAAGCTCTGCGCCTCCAGGGGAATCAGCGCGCGTCCAGCTCCGCTATGAGTTTCTTCGGGGCGATCGTGCGGAAGCTTTCCTCGACCCAGTCGCACAGCAGCTCCGCGGCCGGGGCGCCCTTCTCCTCCAGCGGGATGCTCACCCAGCCCGCCTTCCCGAGTCCGTACCCGGCGGGCCCGGCGCCCGGCGAGGTCATCGCGTGGGCGTGCGCCGCGTCGTCCTTGAGCTTCACGGTGATGCCCAGCGGATGGCTGCCGTCGTCCACACCGAGGAAGACGAAGACCTTCTTGTTGACCTTCGCGACGCTCTCGCCCCAGGGGAACTCCTCGGCCGCGCCCGGCAGGCCGAGGGCGAAATCACGCACTTGCTCCCACTTCTTGAGCGCACTCCTGGTCGCGGGCACGGCTGCCTCCGGTCCTTGGTTCGGCTCCTCGTACGGGGTACTGGTTCGGATACTCGTACCTCACGCTAGCCTCAGCCACCGACAACGGCGCGGGGTGCACGGCTGAGAGGTGCCATGGGCAGGCAGGACAGGACGGAGCGCATGTACGACATCGTGCTCTTCGGAGCCACGGGATTCGTCGGAGCGCTCACCGCGGAGTATCTCGCCGCACACGCCCCCGAGGGGCTGCGCTGGGCGATCGCGGCGCGCGACGCCGCGAAGCTGGAGCGGCTGCGCGATCGGCTGACCTCCATCGACCCGGCCTGCGCCGAGTTGCCTTTGCTCCGGGCGGACGTCAACGAGCCGGCCTCCCTGCGCGAACTGGCGCAGCACACGCGCGTGCTCGCCACGACCGTGGGGCCCTACCTCGAGTACGGCGAGGAACTGCTCGCCGCCTGCGCGGACGCCGGCACCGACTATCTGGACCTCTGCGGAGAGCCGGAGTTCGTGGACCTCATGTACGTGCGGCACGACGCACGCGCGCGTGAGACCGGGGCGCGGCTCGTGCACGCGTGCGGGTTCGACTCGATTCCGCACGACCTGGGCGCGTACTTCACCGTCCAGCAGCTCCCCGAAGGGGTGCCGCTGACCGTGGACGGATTCGTGCGCTCCGAGGCGATGTTCTCGGGCGGCACGTTCGCCTCCGCCCTCAACCAGTTCTCACGCGGGCGGCACATGGTGGCCGCGGCGCGGGACCGAAAGCGGCACGAGCCGCGGGTGGTCGGCCGACGCGCGTACGCACCACAGAGCGCGCCGCGGTACGCCAAGGAGGTGGGCATGTGGGCGCTGCCGCTGCCCACGATCGATCCGCGGATCGTGCAGCGGTCGGCCCGGGCCCTGGAGCGGTACGGGCCCGAATTCCGCTACCGGCACTACGCGGCCGTGAAACGGCTGCCGTTCGCGGTGGGCGGGGTGGCCGCGGCCGGTGCGGTGTTCGCGGCGGCGCAGCTGCCGCCCGCCCGGCGCTGGCTGTCCGGCCGGCTCAAGCCCGGGGAAGGGCCGAGCGAGAAGAAGCGGGCGAAGAGCTGGTTCTCCGTACGGTTCGTGGGCGAGGGCGGCGGACGCCGGGTCTTCACGGAGGTCGCCGGCGGCGACCCCGGGTACGGGGAGACCGCCAAGATGCTCGCCGAGTCCGCGTTGTGCCTGGCCTTCGACGACCTTCCCCCGACTTCTGGCCAGGTCACGACGGCGGTGGCCATGGGCGACGCGCTCATCGAGCGCCTGCGCGAGGCGGGAATCAGCTTCCGGGTCGCGGCCTCGCGCCCGGACAGGTCCTAGGAGGTCTGCCTCAAAGCGGCCACCCCATGACCGTGTAGATCATCCCCGCTATCCAGCCGACTCCGGCGAGGACCGCGAGGATCAGTCCCGCCATCACGGCACGCTCGACGGGCTGGCTGGGGTTGGCGGCGGGCTTCGAGGCACGGTGTGTCGTCATGCGGCACAGCCTGCCGATCATGACGGCGCCCGGCATCCGCACAGATACTCAGAACAGGTACTCAGAAGACGTACTCAGCAGATGTGATCAGAGCCGCAATCAGCGCTGTGATCAGAGCCGTGATCAGAGCCGTGATCAGGAGCGTAAGCAGATTCGCCGTCAGGTCGTCTTCAAGGCCCGGCGGCACAGCGCGTCCGCGTGGCGGGTCGTCTCCGGGAGGCGGAAGCGCGGTGCGAGGCGCAGGGTGTGAGCGCAGGCGTTGTCCAGCGTCACCCGGTGGCCGACCGAGACGAAGACCGGCTTGATCCCCTTCTGGGTGCGCAGCGCGCGGCCGACCTCCTCCTCGCCCGCGAGCAGCGGGGACGAGGAGCCGCGCGGAGCGCCGGGTTCCTCGTACGCGAAGGTGAAGGGGTTCTTGGCGACCCCGATCGTCGGGAGGCCGGTGAGGACGCCGAGGTGGCTGGCCAGGCCGAAGCGGCGGGGATGGGCGAGGCCGTAGCCGTCGCAGACGACCAGGCCCGGCTCGCACGGCAGGGCGTCGAGGGCAGCGAGGACGGCCGGGACCTCGCGGAAGGCGAGCAGACCCGGAACGTAGGGGAAGGACACCTGCCCCACGGCCGTGGACTCGGCCACGACGTCGAGGGTCGCGGCGTCCAGGACGACCGCCGCGGCCACGACGACGTTCCGCTCGTCGTCGTAGGCCACGTCGACCCCCGTCACCCGGCCGGTTCCCGGCGCGGGCCCCGGCTCGTCGAGGACCACCCGCCCTCGCAACTCGTCCTGCACGGCACGCGCTTGGTCTTCGGTGGCGGGCCAGCCCGCGGGGATGCGTACGGTCGTCATGGTGCCGTCGAGCGTACGGGGAGCCGAGGGGGCGGCGGGTAGGCTCGCGATCATGTTCGTACTGGAGCTGACCTACACCGCCCCGATCGATGCCGTCGACGCCGTTATGGAAGAACACGTCCGGTGGCTCGACCAGCAGTACGCGGCAGGGGCCTTCCTCGCGTCCGGGCGCAAGAACCCTCGTGACGGTGGCGTGATTCTGGCCGTCGCCGGCAGTCGCGCGGCGGTCGAGAAGATCACGGCGAGCGACCCCTTCGTCGTCGCGGGCGTGTGTGAGTACCGGATCACCGAGTTCGTCGCGACGAAGACGGCGCCCGAACTGGAGCGGTTCCGCGAAACGCTCGGCTGAGCCCGGCCTCACGAGGCGCCTCGCTCAGAGGCGCCTCGCTCAGAGGCGCCTCGCTCAGAGGCGCCTCGCTCAGAGACACCTCACTCAAAGACACCTGCTCAGAGGCGCCTCGACTGCCTCGACGCAGAGACCCCGGCTCCGTGACAGATCCTCAGCGCCCGAGAGCCCGGGACAGCTGCTCCTTGTTCATCTTGGAGCGGCCCTCGACGTTGCGGCTCTTCGCCTCCTCGTAGAGCTGCTCGTACGTGGGTCCTCCCGCTCCCTTGTGGGACCGCAGACCGCCACGCCGGCCGGACGAGATGTCCTGGGTCGAGGTACGGCTCGCGGTCTTGGACTCGCCACTCCGGGCACGTTCCTTGTTGACGGTCCGCGAGGCGATCTCCTTGGCGCGCCGCTCGCTCTCGCCGCGTTCGCGGGCGCTCTCCTTGATGTGTTCGTACTGCCGCTCCCGCTTGGGACTCGAGCCACGTGGCATGACCGCGCTCCTCACTGCTGGATGACTGCTCAAAGCGGCCCCTCTTCCACCCAAGCACGGCCCGAGTCCGCTCGCATCAGCGCTCCAGCCGTGCCACGCGGCCCTTCTCACCAGAGGCCCAGCAGCCCATGTCGGGCGTGCAGTCGACGGTGTCGTACGAGCCGGTGTCGAGGGTGCGCCAGGTGCGGCCGCCGTCCGTGGTGAGGTCGGTGCCGGTGGGGCCGACCGCGAGGGCGGCCGAGCGGCTGTGCGGGAGCCAGGCGACGCCCGAACGGTAGGCGGGCGGCGGCTGCGCAGCCGGCCCCCAGGTGCGGCCGCCGTCGCCGGTCACCGCGGCCGCCCGCGGTGACGCCTGGTCGGCCCGGTAGTCG